>DATJGP010000080.1:0-23306 GCA_035494915.1 Candidatus Eiseniibacteriota bacterium
CCTCGAGGACGTCGGGAGCGGCGCGATGATCGACCTGCGTTCCTTCGGCCTCCCCGAGGAGCCGCTCCTCAGGGATTCGCTCCGGGACGGCGTCCCCCTCGCGTGCGCGAGCGGCGACAAGCTCCTCGGCGGCCCGCAGGCGGGGATCCTCGCCGGGACGAAGAAGCTCGTGGAGGCGTGCCGGTCCAATCCCATGGCCCGCGCGCTCCGGCTCGACAAGCTCTCCATCGCCGCGCTCGAGGCGACGCTCCGCCTCTACCGCGATCCGGATGCAATCGGGAGCGCGGTGCCGGCGCTCCGCATGATCGCGGAGCCCGCCTCCGCGGTCCGCGCTCGTGCGCGGAGGCTGGTCCTCGCGCTCGGAGCGGAACGCGCTTCTCGCGCCCGAGCGGAGGTGATACCTTGCACCGCGGAGGTCGGCGGCGGCTCGATGCCGCTCGCGCGGATCCCGTCGTTCGCGGTCGTCTTGACCGCTCCCGGCGGGACCATTGGGGAACTGGCCCGGACACTCCGCCTCGGAGCCGAGCCGGTCCTCGGGCGCATCGAATCGGGCCGGCTCTTGCTCGACCTCAGGACGGTCGATCGCCGCGAATGGCCGCGGCTGGTCGCCGCGCTCCACACCGCGCTGGATGGGAAGAGGGGAATCGGGTGATCGAAGCGGAGGTCGAGCGCTACGCCGATCCACATAGCTTCGCGCGGGAGGTCAATCTTCCGCTCCTCGGCACGGCGCAGATCGGGGCCGTCCCGAGCGGTGCGACGATGTCGCGCCTCCTCGAGGTCGCGGCGCCGCCCGAGCTCGAGGCGGTGCTCGAAGGGCTCACCGAGACCCGCCGCTCGCTCACGCTCCGCTCGCTCCTCCTCGCCGGCTTCCCCGACGATCGCGAGATCTTCACCATCGGCCTCGCGCTCGCTCGGGCCTGGTCCCGCCGCGGGCTCAAGATCGCGGTCGTCGACCTCGACTTCTGGAATCCCACCGTCGTCCGCCCGCGCCCGAATCCCAACGAGGGGCTGGTGGACGTGCTGGAATATGGCTGCTCGTTCCGCCGCGTCGCCTGGGAGATCGTCGCCAACGGCCTCTGGGTTGTCGGCCCCGGCAGCTATCCCCCGGACCCGCAGAAGATCGTCGAGCATCCGGACTGGGAGCGGGCCGCGCGGAACTTCGCCTCGCACGTGGACGTGACGCTCTATGTGGCGCCGCTCCTCGAGCGAAGCGGCTTCGTGGGACGGCTCTCCAAGCGGATGGACGGCGTGCTCCTCGCCGCGTCGGTCGAGCGGATCGCGCGCACGGATCTCCGGGATGCGTTCCTCGAGCTCTGGGGATCGGACGCCCCGATGATCGGGATCATCGGCATCGAGGGCGCTACCGCGCGGCCGCGGCACGCCGCGGCAGCGGAGGCGGATGTCGCGACGGTGACCGTCGCCGAGCCTGAATGGATCGGCGCCCCCGAGTGGATCGGCCAGCCGGCTCCCGTCGACATGCCCTACGCGCCCCCCGAGCCGACGTCGTACGGGGATGCCGATCCCCGCGAGACGCGGGCGGCCGCGTACGATTCGGTCGAGCGCGAGCTCGCGTCCATCTTGCAGCGCGAGGTCGAGCTCGGCCGTCCACTCGTGAAGCCGATCCGGCGCTCGCGTGCGGGACTCTACGCCGGGGTGGCCGCGGGGCTCGCGGTCGCGGCGAGCATCGTCGCGGTGCTGATGCGCCACCCCACGCTCCCGCCCGGGCCGGAGGTGATGCCCGCGGGGACCGAGGAGGTCCTGCCCGCGCCGGCCTCGAACGCGTCTGTGGGCGAGGGGAGCGTTTCGACGCCACCGCAAGCCGAGACGAGCCCGGCGCCGCCGATGTCCGCGCCGGCCCAGCCCGCGCAGACGGCGACCGCGGCCGCGGGAATCGCTGCATCCAAGGCAACCACGCCGCCGGCAAAGGCAACCACGATGCCGGCAAAGGCAACCACGCCGCCGGCAAAGGCAACCCCGACGGCTCCGCCATCGATCGCGACGCCGCAGGCGAGCGGCACCACGCCGGTCGCGGCCGCGGTTTCGGGCGCGAAGCCGTTCCGCGTTCACGTCGCGTCGTTCAAGTCCGAAGCCAAGGTTGCGGAGATCGTGCGCGGTCTCAAGGCCAAGGGCGCGGATGCATACTATGAGAAGGCCGCCGACGCTCCCGGCTACTACCGGGTCTTCGTCGGACATTTCGCCACCGAGAAGGAGGCCGCCGCCCAAGCCCAGAAGCTCCTCGAGCAGGGTTGGGTCGATCGCGCCCAGGCCTTTCCTTTGACCACGAGGTAACCCGTGTTTCTCCAGCGACTCGACATCCAGGGCTTCAAATCCTTCCCGCAGCGAGTGCGCGTGGACTTCGGACCGGGCATCACGGCCGTCGTGGGCCCGAACGGGAGCGGCAAGACGAACATCGTCGAAGCGATCCGCTGGGTGCTGGGCGAGCAGAACATGCGCCACCTCCGCGGCGACACGCTCGAGGACGTGATCTTCACCGGCTCCGCGCATCGGAAGCCGCTCGGCATGGCCGAGGTTTCGCTCACCATGGTCAACAACCGCGGCGTGCTCCCGTCGGAGTACACCGAGGTGGCCATCGCGCGGCGCACGTTCCGCAGCGGACAGAGCGAGTACATGATCAACCGGAACGCCTGCCGGCTTCGCGACGTGCGCGATCTCTTCCTCGACACGGGAATGGGATCGCACGCGTACTCGCTCATCGAGCGCGGGATGGTCGACAACGTGCTCTCGGACGAGAGCGGCCACCGCCGGTTCCTCTTCGAGGAAGCGGCCGGCATCATGCGCTACAAGACGCGGAAGAAGGAGGCGCTCCAGAAGCTCGATCTGACCCACGCCGATCTCACGCGCGTGAACGACATCACCGTCGAGATCGAGCGCGAGGTGCGCTCCCTCGCACGGCAGGTGGGGAAGGCGCGGCGCTACGGGCGGCTCCGGGACGAGATCCGGGGCGTGGACCTCGGTCTCTCGCGCGAGGCGTACGACCGCCTCTCGCGCGAAGCGGGCACGCTGCACCAGGAGAGGCACAACGCCGAGAACCGGCGCTCGTCCCTGGGCGGCACGCTGGCCCACCGCGAGGCCGAGCTCGAAGAGCTGAAGCTCGAGCTCCTGAAGCGCGAGGGCGAGGTCCGGCTGGCGCAGGAAGCGCTGAGCGAGCACGAGGCCCGCGGCGCCGCGCTCCTCAACGAGGTCGCGGTGCTGCGCGAGCGGCGCCTTGGGCTCGTCGAGAAGCTCGAGCACGCGAGGTCGGAAGCAGACCGCCTCGAGAAGAGCGTCGAGGAAGTGCGCGGTCATGCATCGAGGCTCGACCTCGACCGCGAGCGGCTCACCGGGGAGCAGGGAACGCGCGAAGCGGAGGAGCGGCGGCTGGAGGAGGAGCTCGCGGCCATGGGTCCGCAGCTCGATCAGCGGCGCTCCGCCCTCGCCGAGCGGAAGCAGCTCTCGCTCGATCTCTTCGAAGCCCGCGTCATGCAGGAGAGCTCGGCCCGCAACTGGCGGGAGAAGCTCGAGGACCTGGGGAAGCGCCGGGGTGAGATCGAGGCGCAGCGGGACGCGCTCGCGCGGGACGAGGACGTCCTCCGCGCTGGAATCCGCGACATCGAGCGCGCGCTCGAGGAGACCCAGGGCGAGGTTGAGCGCGGACGCGAGCGCGTCGAGCAGGCCACGCAGGCCATCGCCCGCGCCGAGGCGCGGATCCGCGAGCACGACGAGATCGAGATCAAGGCGCGCGAGTCCCACGCTGGGCTCGAGGCGCGCCACGCCACGCTCCGGGAGCTGAAGGAGCGCTACGAAGGCTACGACGCGAGCGTCCGCTGGCTCGTCGCGGGCCCGAGCCGTCCGCCTCGCGTCCTCGGGACGGTGGGGGACGTGCTCCACGCCTCCGGGGACTGGCTCTCCGCGCTCGAAGCCGCGCTCGGCGAAGCGGTCCAGTTCGTCGTCGCCGAGCGGACGGAAGCGGCGGTCCACGCGCTCCGCGCGCTCGAGCAGAGCGGCGAAGGGCGGGCCACCTTCATCTCCCTCGACCGTCTCTCCCGCGTGCACGCGGCGCAGATCTCCGATGAAGTCCTCACGGCCCCGGGCGTCCTCGGGCCGCTCATCGATCACGTCCGCTTCGAGCCCGGCTACGTGGCGCTGGCCTCCTTCCTCCTCTCGAGCGTCGTGGTCGTCGACACGATCGACGCCGGCCTCGCCCTGAACGAGCGGTTCCAGGGGGAGCGGCTCCAGTTCGTCACGCGGCGCGGCGAGCGCGTGGTCGGCCCCGGCATCTTCCAGGGCGGCGGCGGCCCCACGCGGGCGGGCTCGGTGCTCCGTCGAGAGGAGGAGCTGACGGATCTCGCGGCCGAGATCGAGCGCTCCGCCGCGAGCCTCGCCGCGATCTTGAAGACCGCCGAGGAGAATCGCGCCGAACGCGCGTCCGCGGTGTCGGTTCAGGAAGAGTCGACGCGCCTCTTGCAGGTGGCCGAGCAGGCCCATCGTGCGCAGGAGTCCCGCCTGGCCGAGCAGAAGATCCGCGGTGACGCCATGGTCCAGGCCGCCTCGTCCCTCGCCTCCTCGCTCGCAGCCGTCGTCGCCGATCTCACGCGCGCGCTCGGGGAGTCGGAGTCGGCGCAGGTGGCGCTCCGGTCCGCGGACGAGGAGCGGGGCCGTGTCGACGCGATCCTCGCGCAGGAGGAGACCGAGGTGCGCGAGCTGGAGCGCGATCGCGAGCACCGCGTGGCCCTCCATGCCGAGGCACGCGTGGAGGCGACCCGGGCCCGTTCGGCGCTCGAAGCCGCGATTCGCGAGCGCGAGCGGCTCACGCGGAGCGCGGACGAGGCGGAGCGCGAGATCGGAAGCCGGCGCGAAGAGGCCGTCCAGACCGAGACGCGCATCCAGGAGACCGAGACCCTCTGCGCCGAGCGGGAGGCCGAGCTCGCGCAGGAGATCCAGAAGAAGGCGGAGCGTGAGGTGCTGCTCCAGGGGGCGCGCGAGCGGTTCGGCGAGGTGAAGGGACAGGCCGACGACGTCGAGTCCACGACCCGCGAGGTGCGGCGCGAGCACGCGACCTTGACCGAGCGGCTCCACAAGGCGGAGCTCGAGCAGGCGGAGGCGGACGGCGAGCTGCGCCGGCTTCTCGAGCGCGTGCGGAACGAGTACGAGATCGATCTCGCGTCCTGGGCGCCCGAGGCGGAGGCCGCGGCCCTGCCGGGCGACGCCGACGCGGGCGATCCCGCGCTCGCCGAGATCGAGGAGGGCGACGTCGAGCTCGAGCCCGATTCGTCGCGCGTGCCCGACGAGGCGATCGTGGATCGCGGCGAGGACGCCTTCGGATCGGCCCCGATCACGGACGGCGCGTCGCGCGAGGAGCGCGAGGCGCGGCTCCGCTATCTGCAAGAAAAGCTCCGCTCCATCGGCCCGGTGAACCTGCTTGCGGTGCAGGATTACGAGGAGCGCCGCCAGCGCCTCGGCTTCCTGAACGGTCAGCGGAAGGATCTCGAGGACGCGCGGCAGCAGCTGCTCGAGGCGATCGAGAAGATCAACGCCACGGCCTCCGAGCTCTTCCTCAAGACCTTCGAGCAGGTGAACAAGAACTTCGTCCAGGTCTTCACCACGCTCTTCCAGGGAGGCGAAGCCGCCCTCGTCCTGACGGGCGAGGATCCGCTCGAGGCGGAGATCGAGATTCTCGCGCGTCCGCGCGGCAAGAAGCCCCAGTCCCTCTCGCTCCTCTCGGGTGGAGAGAAGGCGCTCACCGCGATCGCGCTCCTCTTCGCCATCTATCTCGAGAAGCCGAGCCCCTTCTGCATCCTCGACGAGGTGGACGCGCCGCTCGACGACGCGAACATCGACCGCTTCGTCGCGCTCCTGCGCGACTTCAGCGCCAAGACGCAGTTCATCGTCGTGACCCACAACAAGAAGACGATGGAGGTGGCGGACGCGCTCTACGGCGTGACGATGCAGGAGCCGGGCGTCTCCAAGCTCGTCTCGGTGCGCTGGAACCGCGAGCGGCAGGACGTCGACCAGGTCGACGCTCCTCCCGAGGAGCTCGCGCCCGCCGCCTCGTAGCAGGACCTGCCGTGCAGTTCTTCAAGAAGATCACCGAGGGGTTGAAGAAGACGCGGGACGCGTTCGTGGAGCGCGTCTCCGACGTCTTGAAGCCGGGGAAGAAGCTCGAGCCCGAGGACTACGAGGCGCTCGAGGCCGCGCTCCTCCGCGCCGACGTCGGCCCCGCGACCGCCGATCGGATCCTCGAGGACGTGAAGGAGCGCCTCGCCAAGGGGGCCGACGATCCCGGAGCCGCGGTCCGCGAGGCGGTGCGCGCGGTGGTCCAGCCTCCCGCGCCCCCCGCTGCCCCGCTGCCGCGCCCCCACGTCACCCTCGTCGTCGGCGTGAACGGCACCGGCAAGACGACCACCATCGCGAAGCTCGCGCACCGCTACAAGGAAGGCGGGGAATCCGTGCTCCTCGTCGCGTGCGACACGTTCCGCGCCGCCGCGGGGGATCAGCTCGAGATCTGGGCCGAGCGCGCGGGAGTCGAGATGGTGCGGCAGGCGTCGGGCGCCGATCCCGCCGCGGTCGCCTTCGACGGCATGGCGCGGGCCAAGAGTCGGAACGTGGAGCGCGCGATCGTCGACACGGCGGGGCGCCTCCACGTGAAGGCGAATCTCATGGCGGAGCTGGACAAGATTCGCCGCGTCATCGAGCGCGGCATCCCCGGCGCGCCGCACGAGACCTTGCTCGTGCTCGACGCGACCGTGGGGCAGAACGGCCTCGCTCAGGCGAAGGAGTTCGGACGCATCCTTCCCATCACAGGCATCGCGCTGACGAAGCTGGACGGCACGGCCAAGGGCGGGGTGGTGCTCGCGATCGCGGATGGCTTGAAGATCCCGATCCGCTGGGTGGGCGTGGGCGAGGGGATGGACGACCTCGTCCCCTTCGATCCCGAGGAGTACGCGGCGGCGCTCACCGGGAGCTACTCCCCCGAGTAGCTACTCTCCGGCGTAGGTCACCTGGTTCTTGCCGCGCTCCTTGGACAACTTCAAGTGCAGATTCGCCCGCGTCCACAGATCGTGGGCGAGCTTCTCGCGCTGTCCGCGGTCGAGCCCGCGCGAGCGGTCCCACGTGACCGGGACGTCCGCGGGGAACATGGCGCCCCCCAGGCTCAAGCTCACGCGCACCGTCGTCTCGCGCCCGTCGAGCCCCGGCACCGCGACGGCCAGGTTCTCCACCTTGTGCCGCAAGCGCTCGCAGATCTCTTTCGCCTCCAGCTTGGTCGTCTCCGCGCTCAGGATGAGCGCGAACTCCTCGCCCCCCCAGCGCGCCACCGTGTCGAACGGCCGGACGCTCCCCGCGAGCGTTCGCCCGATCTCGCGCAGGATCGCGTTCCCGGCCTCGTAGCCGAGCGTGTCGTTCACGCGCTTGAAGTCGTCGATGTCGGCGATCACGAGGGACATCGGACGCTCCTCGCGGTAGGCGCGCGCGATCTCGTGATCCAGCTGCCGCGCGAAGTAGGGGCGGTTGTAGATACCGGTCAGCTCGTCCACCATCACCAGCATGCCGAGCTTCTTCAAGGTGTTGAGGAGATCGGTCGCGTGCTCGGTGACGATGCCCAGAATGCCGAGCCGCTCCTCGTTGAAGAAGCGGGGAGCCTTGCTCCACGCCTCGAGCACGTAGAGGAAGGGCGAGCCGGGCTCGCCGACCCGCGCCATGGCCACGGAGCGGAATCCGCCCGGCACGGGACGCGGCTCGTAGGGAGCGATGGCGACGTGCACGGTGGCGTCCACCGCCTCCGTGTCGAGCATGGTCTCGATGCGTCCCGCCTCGGCGAGGTCGGCGACGTAGACCGGGAGCATGCGCTTTCCAACCCACTCGAGCGCGAGCGCCTTGTCCCACGGCTCGCCGTCGTTCAGCGGCTGCGCGTACCGGGCCTCATCCGGCGCCGATCCCAAGGGGAAGAGGCGCACCTCGTCGCACTCGAGCACGTCGCGCGCGGAGTTGAGGATCGTGCGCAGGATGTCTCCGATGTCGGTCTGGAGATACTCGGTGTTCCGTTCGTCCCGAGTGAAGAGCTTCCGCTCCACCGCGATCAGGTGCGACAGGCTCTTGTAGAGGAGCCGGCTTCGCGCGTGCCAGTGGGGACGGATCGCGCGGACGAGCGTCTCCTCACGGAGCTCGAGCGGCGCGGGCAGCAGGAAGGTCTCTCCGGTCGCGGGAACGCGATAACGTACGTAGGGATGCCCATCGCGCTGGAAGCGGTCGACGCGCTCGAGCGAGCCGCTCTCGAGAAGCCGCTCCGCGATCTCGCCCACGAGCCGGTCACGCGATGCTCCGTCGAGATCGGTCAAGGTGAGCTCGATGAGCCGGCGCCGATCCTCGGCGGAGGCCTCGACGAGACTCAGGGAAGCGAGTAGGGCGGTACGAATACGCTGCGGGTCGTTCATTCCCCTCGCCTCGGTCGCGTGCGCTCGGATGTAGTGGGAAACGCAGAGATTATAGCACATCCGGCCAATTTCCTGCCGCCCTGCGACCGCCCGATTCCCGTCCGGGCCGCCTGCTAAAGCGTTTTTGCGCTTGCATTTGAGGAGTGGGTGTGCTAGTGTCCATGTCGTAGCCGGAGTGCCTGCCCACGGAAAGGGTGCGCGCATGGCTTCCAACGGTCGTAACTCCATGCGATCGGGTCCCATCCCCAGGGTCCCCACTCCAACGCGAGCCGGCGCTCGCGGTTTTGTTTCTCCAGTCCCCCATATGTCGCAGGTCGCCGGAGACACGGAGGTGGTCTCCATGAATCGTTCCAGAGGAAAGCCCCGTCCCTGGCCAAGCTGGGTGGGTGCGGCGCTCGGGATCCTCGTTTTGACCGCGGCTCCGCCACGGATCCAGGCGAGGCCGTACGACCCCGAATATCCGCCCCTGCCGGACGGCGATCCGACGGCGGACGACCAGCCGAGCCCGACCCCGAAGGGCGGGAAATACGAGGCACGCTCCAACCCGGATACCTACCTGACGGCGCGCCAGCCGGGCGCGACGATGACCTCGTCGCATCTCCGCGGTCGTCTGATCTGGCTGTCCTTCGTTCGCACCTGGATCTGGATCGGCATGCGTTGACGACGAAGCGACCCTGGCGGTGGGGCGCTCCGTGGAGCGCCCCCGAGGACCCATGAGCTACGACAAGGTGCCGCGTTCGGACGTGGCTTCTGTTCTACAGAAAATCGACGACCTCCTGTCGCGCGCGCGATTCACCGCGGCGCTCGAGGTCATCGCGGGATTCCGCGCGGGCCGGAGCGTTCCGGAAGCGCTGGACACCCCGCTCCTGCTCGCTCGGTGCCGAGCCCTTCTCGGGCTCGGGCGCTGGAAGGAAGTGGCTGAGGCCGCTGAAAAGAAGCTGAGCGAGCTCTACGCCCTCCGTCCCGACGAGAAGCGGTCCCTGCTCGAATTCCATATCGCCGCCGGCCGCGCGGTGTGGAGGCTGGGACGCCCCTCTCGGGCGGAGGAGCATTTCCGCGCGGCGTACCACATCAGCCGCTGGGAGTTCGAGGACGCGGCCGGCATGCTCCGCTCGCGAAACCTCCTCGGCCTCTGTTTCCTCGGCGCGGGCGAGATCCATCGCGCGGTCGGCGAGTTCGCGCGGGGCCAGACTCAGGCGCGCGAGGCGGGGCTGGTCCACGAAGAAGCCTCCTTCTCCTTGAACCTGAGCATCGCGCTCGGCAAGAACGGCCGCCTCATCGAGGCGGACCGCGAGCTCGCGCGCGCCCGCACGCTCTTCGCCGAGCGGGGCCATTCCCGCGGGAAGGTCCAGGCGCGGCTCTTCCACGGTTATCTCGCCCGCATCCGCGGCGACGCGCGCGAGGCGGAGCTCCACGCTCAGGGCGCGCTGTCCGAGGCGGAGGAGCACGGGTTCGAGCGCGAGCGCGTCATCGCGCTCGAGTATCTCGGAGATCTCGCGCTCGATCGCCACGACAATCAGGGCGCTGTCGACAGTCTGGAGCAGGCATTCATTCTGGCCGAGCGGATCGCTCCCGAAGGGGATCTCATTCCCGAGTTGTGCCGTCGCACCGCCGAGGTGCACGTGCGGATCGGCGAACCGAACCGAGCGCTGGTCGCGTGTGAGCGCGGGCTCCGCGTGGCCCGCACGATCCACGATCGGTTCGAGGAGGCGGCCACGCAGCGCGTCATGGCCATGGCCCACCTCCTCCTCGGCCATCGCGAAAAAGCGGCGCGCATCGCGCAGGAAGGCGCGATGCTCCTCCGGAAGCTCGAGGCCAACTACGAGCTGATGCGGCTCCTCGTCTGGACGGGGGAGATGCTCGTGGCCGGCGGCGATGCTGAGGAGCGGCGCGCGGGACGCGATGCCCTCTGGGAGGCGCGGAGCCTCAGCATGGCGATGAAGCTCGACCGCTGGCTCGAGCGCGTCGAGCGGGATCTCGGGGTGGAAATCGTCCCGACGGCCGGTCCGGTTCCGTCGGACCACGCCATGGACTGCGCGCATCCGTCCGGCGCCGATCTCGGCTCGTGCCGGTGGGGCATCATCACGCAGGACCCGCGGATGATCGACCTCCTCGCGATCCTCGAGCGCGCGTCGTCGAGCCGCCTCCCGATCCTCATCCTGGGCGAGAGCGGCACCGGCAAGGAGCTCCTCGCGCGCGCGGCGCACGGACTCTCCGACCGGGCGGCGCGTCCGTTCGTCGTCGGACATTGCGCGGCGCTCTCGGACGGACTCCTGGACGTCGAGCTCTTCGGCAAGGACCCGGGCGAGGGGCCCGGGGGCGAAGGCGCGCGCACCGGACTCTTCGAGACCGCGAGCCGCGGCGTGATGTTCCTGGACGAAGTGGGCGAGCTCCTCACCTCGGCGCAGGCGAAGCTCCTTCGCGTGATCGAGATGGGCGAGCTGCGCCGCGTCGGCGGCATGGGCGTGCGCCAGGTCGATGTGCGTGTGATCGTCGCCTCCACCCGCGACCTGGGCTCGCTCGTCCGGCGCGGCCTCTTCCGCGACGATCTCTACTACCGGCTGAACGGGATCCGCCTCGAGGTGCCGCCCCTGCGCGAACGTCCGGGCGACATCGGCCTGATCGGCCGCCACCTCCTCGACCGCGCCTGCCTGGAAGCGGGGAAGCGCGTCACCTTGAGCGAGGAGGCGTGGGCGCGGCTCACCGCGCACCCTTGGCCCGGCAACGTGAGCGAGCTCAAGAGCGTCATCGAGCGGACCGTGGCTCTCGCGGGCGACGGCGAGCGGCTGTCCGCGGAACAGGTGCAATTCCAGCCCGTGGTCCGCACACCCATCGCCGATCTGACGGAACGGACCGGCATCCGCACCATGCGGCGCTCCGGCGATCCGGAGGAGCGGAACCGGATCGTGGACGCGCTCCGCGCGCACGGCGGCAACCAGTCGGAGGCCGCGCGCAGCCTGAACGGCATGAAGCGGACGACGCTCCTCTACAAGATGAAGAAGCTCGACATCCGGCCCGAGGAATACCGTCCCGCCCCTCCGCGCTGATTGACCCGTCCCGCGCTCCCGCCTATACTGGCGCCAAGCACCCGCTAACCGCGCAGCGTCCCGATACTTGGCGCGCCCAAGCCCGAATCCGATCACTCTCGCGAGGAGCCGCATGGTTGCCGAGTTGATGAAGGGGCTGTCCATCACCCTGTCCCACTTCTTCAAGAAGCCGGTGACGCTCAAGTACCCGGAAGTGAAGATGCCGATGTATCCCCGCTTCCGCGGCCTGCACGAGCTCCACCGCTACGCGAACGGTCTCGAGCGCTGCGTCTGCTGCGGGCTCTGCGCGGCGGTCTGCCCTGCGGACGCCATCTACATGGAAGCGGCCGAGAACACCCCCACGCAGCGCTTCTCCGCGGGCGAGCGCTACGCGCGCCGCTACGAGATCGACATGCTCCGGTGCATCTTCTGCGGCTACTGCGAAGAGGCCTGCCCCGAGGACGCGATCTTCCTCGGTCACAATTTCGAGCTCTCGGACTACTCCCGCGACGCGTTCCTCTATTCCAAGGAGCAGCTCCTCGTCCCGGTGGGCATGACGAACACGCCGGGCATCGTTCGGGGCCGGTAGGCGCACCCCTTCGCGATGGGCGACCGCTGGTTGCTCGCCGCCGCCTGCGGGGTGGTGGCGGGACTCGCGAACGTCGTCGGCGGCTGGTTCGCCGTCTCCCGCCACGGCTGGGACCGCGTCCGGCAGAGCTACTTCATGGCGGCCGGCGCGGGCTTTCTCCTCGCCGCCGTCTTCCTCCGCCTCATTCCCGAGAGCTTCAAGCTCGCTTCCAACCCGAACGGTCCGCCCACGCTCGCCGTCGGCTCGCTCATCCTGGTCGGCTATCTCCTGATCCACGCCGCCGAGCACGTGCTGGTGGGGCACTTCCACTTCGGCGAGGAGACGCACCACGAGCACTGGGTGGAGCCGGTCGTCGGCACGAGCGCGCTCGTGGGGCTCCTCCTCCACACGCTCCTGGACGGCGTTTCCATCGGCTCCGCGTTCGTCGTCCAGCCGGCGCTCGGCATCCTCGTCGCCGTGGCGGTGTTCCTGCACAAGGTGCCCGAGGGGTTCACGATCGGCTCGATCATGATTTCGTCCGGGCGTTCGCGGAGGGACGCCTTCCTGAGCGCCGCGTGGCTTGGGATCGCGACGGTGGTGGGCACGCTCACGATCTCCTTGTGGTCCGGGCTCGTCACCTACGCGCTCCCGCTCTCGGCGGGTGCCGCGCTCTATGTCGCGGCCTCGGATCTGATCCCCGCGGTCAACGAGACGAAGGGGATCAAGATGGCCCTCGTCGTGTTCGGCGGGGTGGTGCTCTTTTTTGCGACGGAATCCGCTCTGGAGGGACTGGGGTTGTGATTGACCCGGCCCTAGCCTGCTGGTAGGGTGACGTTTCCGGCATCCTTCCCTCCTCGCCGCGCATCCTTTCCGGAGGGGGGACAACCGCGCGTCATGCGCCCGTAAGGAAGGACCATGGGACTCGAAGAGCTCGTACCGGACGGCATCCTCACCACGACCGTCGAGAAGATGGTCAACTGGGCGCGCCGTTCGTCCATCTGGCCGGCCACGTTCGGCCTCGCGTGCTGCGCCATCGAGATGATGGCGACCAGCGCGTCGCGCTACGACCTCGCCCGCTTCGGCGCCGAGGTCTTCCGCGCGTCGCCGCGCCAGGCCGACCTCATGATCGTCGCGGGACGGGTGAGCAAGAAGATGGCGCCGGTCCTGAAGCGCATCTACGACCAGATGCCGGAGCCGAAGTGGGTCATCTCGATGGGCGCGTGCGCCTCGTGCGGCGGCGAGTTCAAGGACTACGCCATCGTGCAGGGCGTCGACACCGTCGTGCCCGTGGACGTGTACGTGCCCGGCTGCCCGCCGCGGCCCGAAGCGCTGATCTACGGGATCATGAAGCTGCAGGAGAAGATCGACCGCATGAAGCTGAAGGGGGACGGGCCCGGCCCGGCGACGCTCGTCGAGACGCCCCGGCCGACCGGATCCACCGCCGGGTCCGGACAGACCACGCCGATGTCGGGCGTGCTTCCTCCGAACCCCGGGCCGGCCTAGACACCACCCGCAATGTCCGCGACCACCGCGCCCGAATTCAAGACCATCACCATCAACATGGGGCCGCAGCATCCCTCGACCCACGGGGTGCTCCGCCTGATCATCGAGCTGGATGGTGAGACCGTGGTCTCTCTCAAGCCCGTGATGGGCTATCTCCACACGGGGATGGAGAAGATCATGGAGGCGAAGAGCTACACCAAGTCGATCACGGTCACCGACCGGATGGACTACCTCTCGCCGCTCGGCAACAACATGGCCTACGTCGGCGCGGTGGAGCGGCTCATGGGGCTCACGCTCCCCGAGCGCGCGCAGACGCTCCGCGTCATCCTCCTCGAGCTCGCGCGCATCTCGTCGCACCTGGTCTGGCTCGGCACGCACGCCATCGATCTGGGCGCGATGAGCGTCTTCCTCTACTGCTTCCGCGAGCGGGAGAAGCTCCTCGACGTGAACGACATGGTGGCCGGCTCGCGGATGACGCCCAGCTACTTCCGCGTGGGCGGCTTCTTCCAGGACGTGCCCGACACGTTCGCGCCGTACGTGAAGAAGTTCGTGGACGAGTTCCCGTCCTCGCTCGACGAGTACCAGAACCTGCTCACGAAGAACCGGATCTGGATGAAGCGCACGATCGACGTCGGCACGATCACGGCCGAGCAGGCGGTCGCGCTCAGCGTGACCGGCCCCTCGCTTCGCGGCAGCGGTTTCAATTACGACGTGCGGAAGACGCAGCCCTATTGCGGCTACGAGACCTACCAGTTCGAGGTGCCGCTCGGGAAGAACGGCGACGTCTACGACCGCTATCTCTGCCGCATGGGCGAGATGCATCAGTCGCTGGCCATCATCCGGCAGGGGCTCGACCGGCTCAAGCCGGGCCCCGTCCGCTCGGACAATCCGTACCTCTTCCCGGCACGCCGCGAGGATGTGAAGAGCGGGATGGAGGAGCTGATCTTCCACTTCAAGATCATGTCCGAGGGATTCCGCCCGCCCATCGGGGATTCCTACTTCTGCATCGAATCGCCGAAGGGAGAGCTCGGCTTCTACGTGGCGTCGGACGGCGAGCCGCTTCCGTACCGGGTGCGCGTGCGGCCCCCTTCGTTCATCAACCTCCAGGCGCTCGAGACCATGTGCGTCGGCCGGATGGTGGCCGACGTGGTCGCGTGCATCGGGAGCATCGACATCGTCCTCGGAGAGGTGGACCGCTAGGATGGAAAACGGACGCGTCCTCACCGCCACGACCGGGCTCCCCGGCTCGCACACGCTCGAGGTCTATCGCAAGCACGGAGGCTACGAGGCGCTCGCGATCGCCCTCGCCAAGACGCCGGACGAGGTCATCGACGTGGTGAAGCGCTCCGGCCTCCGCGGCCGGGGCGGCGCCGGCTTCCCGACGGGCACCAAGTGGGGCTTCGTCCCCAAGTCGACCGACAAGCCCAAGTACATGTGCGTGAACGCGGACGAGAGCGAGCCCGGCGCCTTCAAGGACCGGCTCCTCCTCGCGAAGGATCCGCACCAGGTGATCGAGGGGACGCTGATCGGCGCGTTCGCGATCGGCGCGCGGCGCGCCTACATCTACATCCGCGGCGAGTTCGCGCACGAGGCGACCATCGTGCAGGCCGCGATCGACGAGGCGCGCGCCGCGGGACTCGTGGGCAAGAACATCCTCAAGTCGGGCTACGACTGCGAGGTCGTCGTCTACCTCGGCGCGGGGGCCTACATCTGCGGCGAGGAGACCGCGCTCATCGAGTCGATCGAGGGGCAGCGCGGCGAGCCGCGGCTCAAGCCGCCGTTCCCCGCGGTGGTGGGCCTCTTCGGCTGCCCGACCGTGGTCAACAACGTCGAGACGCTCGCCTGCGTGCCGCACATCGTGAAGCGCGGATGGGAGTGGTTCGCCGGCATCGGTCCGGACCGGAACACGGGACCCAAGCTCTACGGTCTGAGCGGCCACATCAACCGTCCCGGCGTCTACGAGGCGCCCATGGGGATCTCGCTCCGCACGCTCATCGACGAGTACGGCGGCGGCGTCCCCGGCGGGCGCCCGGTAAAGGGGGTCATCCCCGGCGGCGCGTCCTGTCCGGTGCTCCGCGGCGACGAGATCGACATCTCGATGGACTTCGACACGCTCACGCGCGCGGGCTCGCTCTTCGGCACCGGCACGCCGGTGATCATGGACGACACGACCTGCATGGTGCGCGCGGCCTGGATCACCGCGCGCTTCTTCGCGCACGAGTCCTGCGGCCAGTGCACGCCCTGCCGCGAGGGATGCGGCTGGATGCAGCGCATCCTCTGGAAGATCGAGACCGGACGGGGCGAGGAGCGGGACCTCGACATCCTCCTCTCCGTCACGGACCAGATCGAGGGCAACACGATCTGCGCGCTCGGAGACGCGGCGGCCTGGCCGACCCGCGGCTTCGCCAAGAAGTTCCGGGACGAGTTCCTACAACACATCCGCGAGAAGCGCTGCCCGCTGGGCGGCGGCTCGCTCCACTAGGGGAATCGCAATGCCCACGGTGAAGCTCCAGGTCGACGGCCGCGAGGTCGTCGTCGAGAAGGGGACCAACTTGATCGAGGCCGGCAAGAAGGCCGGCATCTTCGTGCCCCACTTCTGCTATCACCCCGGGCTTCCGGTCGTCGGCGTCTGCCGCATCTGCCTCTGCGAGATCGAGGGGCGCCCCAAGCTCGTGGCCGGCTGCGCCACGCCGGTCGAAGAGGGGATGAAGGTCATCACCACGTCCGCCAAGGTGCGCGAGGCGCGCAAGGCGGTGATGGAGTTCCTGCTCATCCACCACCCGCTCGACTGCCCCATGTGCGACAAGGGCGGGGAGTGCACGCTGCAGGACTACACCATGCTGATGGGTCCCTCCGCCACGCGCTTCACGTTCGAGAAGCAGACGTGGCCCGAGGAGGACGTGGGCGGGAAGCTGATCCTGAACAAGAACCGCTGCATCCTCTGCCTCCGCTGCGTGAATCTCTGCAAGACGGTTGCGGGGAAGGACGAGATCGCGGTCCTCTCGCGGGGCGAGGAGACCTACATCGGCACGGTCGACGGACGCATGATCGAGAACGAGATGACCGGCAACATCGCGGACATCTGTCCGGTCGGTGCGCTCACGAGCAAGGACTTCCGCTTCCGCGCCCGCCCCTGGGAGATGAAGCCGGTCCAGTCCATGTGCACGCTCTGCTCCAAGGGTTGCAACACCCAGGCCTGGTATCACCCGCGCCGGAACGAGATCGTCCGCATCACCGCGCGCGAGAACATGGACGTGAACCAGTGGTGGATCTGCGATCGCGGCCGCGGCGGGTTCTGGGGCGTTCACCATCCCGACCGCCTGCTTCAGCCCACGCATCGCGAGGGCGATTCGATCGGGCCGACCACCTGGCATCAGGCGATCCCGGCCATCGCGGAGTCCCTCCGGTCGATCGTGGAGCGCCACGGCGCGTCCGCCGTCGGCGTGATGGCCTCGGGCGAGCTCACGAACGAGGAGTGCTTCCTCGCGCGGTCGATCTTCCGGGACGGGCTCGGCATCGCGAACGTCGACGTGGTGGAGCGGCCGCAGCCCCCCGTCGTCTATCCCAAGTTCACGATCGAAGGGGACAAGAACCCGAACACGAAGGGGGCCCGCGTCATCGGACTCGCGCCCGGACCCAAGGGCCTCGGCGTGAAGGACATGATCCGGGCCGCGGTGGACGGATCGATCCGCGCGATGGTCTTCCTTCGCGGCGGACCGCTCGAGCAGTTCGGCGACGCTCAGGCCGTCGCGCGCGCGCTCGGCCGGCTCGAGTGCCTCATCGTCATCGACATCCTGCCCTCACCCGTGTCGGAGCGCGCCCACTGGGTGCTCCCCGGCGTCAGCTTCGCCGAGCGAGAGGGGACCTACACGAACTCGCAGGGACGCGTGCAGCGCGCCCCCAAGATCTTCAGCATGCGGGGTGATACTCGCGAGGACTGGCGGATTCTCGCCGACCTCGGCCGCGCGCTCGGCGTATGGACGCACGTCGATCCGGGTCCGGAGCAGATCTTCCAGCGTCTCGCGCTCGCGAACCCCGCCTTTGCGGGGCTCGACTACAAGGTCATCGGAGATCTGGGTGCGCCGCTCGCCGCCGCCTCGGCGGATGTCGCCGTGGGGTGATCGCCGGCTCCGCCGGAATCTCCTCCTCGCGCTTCCAAAGACCGACCTTCACGTTCACCTGGACGGGTCCCTCCGTCCCGGCACGCTGCTCGAGCTGGCGAAGGAGCAGGGGGTTCGCCTCGCCGTCCGGACGCCGCAGGAGCTCCAGAGCTTCCTCGACGAGCTGACGAAGGGCGTCAGCCTCACCCGCTACCTCGAGGCGTTCGACCTCACGCTGCGCGTGCTTCAGGAGAAGGAGGCGCTCGAGCGCGCCGCGTTTGAGCTGGCCGAGGACGCGCACCGGGAGCAGGTGCGATACATGGAAGTGCGCTACTGTCCGGCGCTCCACACGCGGCGGAAGCTCACGATGGAGGACACCGTCGAGGCGGTGGCCCGCGGTCTCGAGCGGGCGCGAAAGCAGTACGGCATTCGCACCGGCACCATCATCTGCGGCATCCGCCACCTGAGCCCGCGGCTCTCCTATCGTCTCGCGGAGCTGGCCGTCGCGTACTATGGAAAGGGCGTCGTCGCGTTCGACCTTGCCGGGGCCGAGAAGGACTATCCTGCCAAGGCGCACCGCCGCGCCTTCGACCACGTGGTGAAGCACAACGTGAACGTGACCGTGCACGCGGGGGAGGCGTTCGGTCCCGCGTCGATCGCGCAGGCGCTCCACTATTGCGGCGCGCACCGGATCGGGCACGGCACGCGGCTTCGAGAGGACGCTGAGATCCTCCGTTATGTGAATGACCACCGGATCCCGCTCGAGATGTGCCCCACGTCCAACGTGCAAACGGCGGCGTCGCCGTCGCTCCGGGCGCACCCGTTCCGGTCCTATCTCAAGCTCGGGCTTCGGGTGACGCTGAACACCGACAACCGGCTCGTGTCCTCGACCACCATGACCCAGGAGCTGGACCGGGTCGTGACGGCGCTGCGGCTCGAGCCGTCGGACGTGCGGCATGTGCTCCTGAATGGGTTCAAGTCGGCGTTCATGCCGTTTCGGGAGAAGGGGGAGTTGATCGTGCAGGCCGTCGGCGAGATCGACGAGGTCTTCCGGAAGGCCCGGGCCGGAGCCGAGCCGGAGTGGGATCTCCTGTGACCAGGCCCGCTTGGGCCTGTGAATCAAACCGTACTTGTGGCATCTAATAGGGCGGTGGCTTGAGCCCTCTGCCGGGGTGGACGTAAACTGGGGGGTGTGAGGATCTTGCGATGAACCAGACAGGGAAAGCCGTGGGACCGCGACCGGTGTCGGGGCGGACGAATCCCTTGCCCATCTTGCAGGTAACAACCGGTTTCTGGGCCAGCCAGGCCCTCATGACCGCCGTTGAGCTCCGCATTTTTTCCGTTCTGTTCGGCGGACCGAAGACCGCGGCCGAGGTGGCCTCCGAAGTCCAAGCGGATCCGGTGGCGCTGGAGGCGCTCCTGGACGCGAACTGCGCTCTGGGCTTCCTGCACCGCCAGGGCGACCGCTACCGGAACGACGACGTGGCGAACCAGTTCCTCGTCGAGGGGTCCCCGGGCTCCTACGTGGATCTCGTCCGCTGCATGCGCGATCCGCTCTACCACCTCTGGGAGAACCTGAGCGACACGGTCCGGACCGGGAAGGTCTCCGCCGCGACGGAGGGCAAGACCGAGCTCGCGACCGCGCGCGCCTACCACATGGGGTACTACGCCACGATGACCCGCGTGGCGGAGATCCTCGATCTCGAGTACAGCGCCTACGGGCGGATCCTCGACCTGGGGAGCCATACGGGGGCGGGCGGGCTCTGCCTGGCCCGTCGCTATCCGCACTTCCAGGCGACGATCCAGGACCGCGCTCTCTTCCAGCCTCTCGCGGAGGAGTTCATCCGCTCGATGAAGCTCGAGGACCGGGTCCGCTTCGCGCCGGCCGATCCCGATCACGCGCAGCCGGACGGCAACTACGACCTCGTGCTCCTGCCGCACTTCCTCTCGCAGCGCGGACGGGACGCCATCCCGGGCATCCTGGCGAACGTGTTCGCCTCGCTCAGGAAGAGCGGCACGGTGCTCGTCACCGAGTTCGTGCTCGAGGAGTCGCGCGCCGAGCCGAAGGAAGCGGCGCTCTTCCGCCTGAACGTCCTCGCGGCCCATGGATCGGCCGCCGCCGGCGCGCTCACGCGCGCCGAGCTCGTCCGGTACCTCCAGGACGCGGGCTTCACGGACGTCGACATGGTGGGACTGCCGATGTTCGGCATCACCGCCATCACCGCGTGTAAGAGCTGACCATGCGCGTCGAGCGGTTCAATGTCGGGCCGTTCGACAACAATCTCTATCTGCTCACATCGACGGGATCCAAGGACGCGATCGTCGTGGATCCCTCGATGGAGAGCGCGCACGTCCTCGAGGAGATCCGCTCGCGCGGCCTGAACGTGCGCCGCATCCTGCTCACCCACGCGCACGTGGACCACGTGGTCATGGTGCGCGCGTTCCACGAAGCGACCGGGGCGCCGGTTTGGCTCCACGCCGACGACAGGCTCCTCTACGAGCGCGCGGGCGACCAGGCCGCGGCCATGGGCCTCGCGTGGCCCGGCAGCGTCCCCGTCGCCCACTGGATGAAGGAAGGCGAGGACGTCGGCATTCCGGGCATCGACGTGCGTGCGCTCCACACGCCCGGACACTCGCCGGGCAGCATCACGTTCGCGACCCCGGAAGGGCTCATCGTCGGCGACGTCCTCTTCCAAGGAGGCGTCGGTCGGACGGATCTTCCGGGCGGCAGCTGGGACATCCTCCTCCGGACGATCCGCGAGCGGCTCTTTCCCTATCCCCCCGAGACCAACGTCTACCCGGGACACGGGGCGCTCACGACGATCGGCCACGAGATGGCGTCGAATCCCTTCGTGGGCGCGCATGCCCTCCAGAACCCATAGCCCCGTCGCGACCGGGCTCGAGCACCTCCTCTACCCGAGCCCCCTCTATTACGACTTCCTGACCTCGCCCGAGCGCGTGCGCGAGTTCTATCCCGTCGACTACCGGGATGGCGCCGCGGCCGCGAGGAGCGCCGCGTCGCGCGCGTATCCCGCCGAGCGTCGCGCGGCGGTCGCGTCGGTGATGAAGCGGCAGGCGACCGAGCTGGGGACCGACGCGAGCGCGGCCATCGCCAAGTTCGAGAAGAAGGACACGCTCGCCGTGGTGGCGGGGCAGCAGCCCGGTCTTTTCGGCGGCCCGCTCTACACGGTGTACAAGGCGCTCACGTGCGTGCACCTCGCGCGCCGGGTGGAAGAGGCGTCCGGTCGTCCCACGGTGCCTGTGTTCTGGGTTGCCTCGGACGATCACGACTTCGACGAGGTGCGCAAGGCGTGGATCACCGACGGCGCAGGCGGGGAGCCCGTGCTGCTCGAGTACGCCGCGGAAGGACCGCACGCGTCGTTCTCGAGGATCAAGGTGGGCGACGCGATCGAGCCCGTGCTCGCGAGGCTCGGGGACGTGCTCGCCGACGCGCCCGACGCCGGTGCGGTGATGCAGCGCCTGCGCGACGCGTACGCGCCGGGGCGCACGTGGGCGGAGGCCTTCGCGCGCTTCATGGCCAGCGTCGTCGGACCGCTGGGCATGATCGTGTTCGATCCCGCGGACGCCGAAGCGAAGCGAATCGCCTTGCCGGTGTTCGAGCGCGAGGTGGAGCTGGGCGGACGCTCGGCGGCTGCCGCGCGCGATCGGGGCGAGGCGCTCGCGCGGCGCGGCTATCACGCGCAGATCGCGCGCGCCGGTAACGAGCTCAACCTCTTCTGGCATGGCGGCGTCGAGCGCGAAGCGGTGCGCGTCGACGGGGATGGTTCGTTCCGCGCGGCCGGCGGGCAGCGCTGGACGCGCCAGGAGCTCCTCGACGCGATTCGCGCGAGGCCCGAGGACGCGAGCCCGGGCGTGCTCCTTCGCCCCTTGGTCGAGGACCACCTGCTCCCGACCGCAGCCTACGTCGGCGGGCCCGCGGAAGTCGCGTACTGGGCGCAGGTGTACGCGCTCTATCCCTTGTTCGACATGGCGCCGCCGGCGATCGCGCCGCGCGGCGGGGCGACACTCCTCGAGCCCAAGGTGGCGCGCACGCTCAACAAGTTCCATCTCCCGTGGGAGTCACTCTCCGGGGATGTGGAGGTGGTGATCCGTGAATCCCTCCGCGCCATCCTGCCCGAGCAGTTTCGGGACGTGTTCGAGGAGGAGCGGGCCAAGTGGGCGGCCGGCTTCCGCAAGATCGAGGAACAGGTGCTCGCGTTCGATCCCTCGCTCAAGCCGGCGGTGATCACCGCGCACGGACGCGTGGAGCGCGAGATCGAGACTCTGGAGAAGAAGCTCCTCCACGTCTGGAAGCGGCGGCAGGAGGAGTCGGTCCAGCAGATCCGCCGCGCGCGGTCGCATCTCTTCCCGCACGGCGAGCTTCAAGAGAGAGTGGCCTGCTACGCCGGGTTCGCATCGCGGCATGGCTCGTGGCTGACGGAGCGGCTCATGGAGGCGCTTCAGGACCCAGGCGCCCACGAGCTCGTGTCCCTGGGAGGTTCCTCGTGAAGATCGGCATCAGCTGCTATCCCACCCACGGCGGATCGGGTGTGGTCGCGACCGAGCTCGGCATCGAGCTCGCGCGCCGCGGACACGAAGTGCACTTCATCTCGTACTCGGTTCCGTTCCGGCTGAAGGGCTACCAGGAGAACGTGTTCTTCCACGAGGTGCAGGTCATCTCGTATCCGCTCTTCCAGTACCCGCCGTACACGCTCGCCTTGTCGGCCAAGATGGCGGAGATCGCGGATGAGCACGGCCTCGACGTGCTCCACGCGCACTACGCCATCCCGCACGCTGTTTGCGCGTATCTTGCGCGGCAGGTGGCGGCGTCCACGAAACTGCGGATCGCCACGACGCTGCATGGCACCGACATCACCCTTGTCGGCTCGGACCAGTCGTTCCGGACTTTGACTCGATTTGGCATCGACCAGAGCGACGGCGTGACCGCGGTCTCCGACTATCTGAAGCGGAAGACGGTCGAGGTCTTCCATCCGCAGCGCGCCATCAACGTCATCCCGAACTTCATCGATACCACGCGCTACCGCCCGCGCAACGGCGACGATCCGTGCCCCCGCGAGCGCTTCGCGCGGAAGGACCAGCGCGTGCTCGTCCACATCTCGAACTTCCGGCCGAGCAAGCGGGTGGAGGATGTGGTGCGCGTGTTCGCCGCCGTGCGGCGCGAGGTGCCTTCGGTGCTCTTGATGGTGGGGGACGGCGCCGAGCGGACGAAGAGCCGCGATCTCGCGGTGGAGCTCGGTGTGGAGCGGCACATCCGCTATCTCGGCCAGCTCGACGCCGTGGAGGACGTGCTCCGGAACGCGGATCTCTTCCTGCTCACGAGCGAGAACGAGAGCTTTGGCCTCGCAGCCCTGGAGGCCATGTCCTCGGGCGTGCCGGTCATCGGCACGACCGCCGAAGGCATCCCCGAGCTGATCCGCGAAGGGAAGACCGGCTACATGCTCCCGGTCGGCGACGTGGCCGGCATGGCCCGCCGCGCGATCGAGCTCCTCACGGACGAGCCCTTACGGTGCTCCATGGGCAAGGAGGCGCGCCGCATCTCCGTCGAGAACTACGAGGCCAGCAAGGTCATCCCGATGTACGAGGAGTTCTACGCCCGCATCACCGGCCAGACGGTCCCCGCCCGGGGGTACTTGGCGCCGCCGGAGGGTTTGGCGTAGGG
>DATJGP010000081.1:0-3587 GCA_035494915.1 Candidatus Eiseniibacteriota bacterium
CCCGCCCCTTCCCACTGAGGTTTGCGGTTTAGAGGCGCGACTTGGGGATCGGCGAGCTGCTACACGCCTGCTCCTCTTTCGAGGGGGGCGTTCCGGGGGCGAGGAAATCGGAGGCGCCTCGCGAGCTTAGCGCTTTTGCGAAGCGATGCGACAGCGCCGGAGATTTTCTCGCCCCCGGAACGCCCCGGTCGCATGCGAGCCGTGCCGTTTGACAGCTACCTGGATCACTGGGAGAATCGCGACGTGCCCGACTCCATGGTCCGCCTGTACGGGGCCCGCCAGAACAACCTCCGCAACATCGATGTGTCCTTTCCTCACGCGTCTCTGACCGTCGTCACCGGGGTGAGCGGCTCAGGCAAGTCTTCGCTCGCCTTCGACACTCTCTATGCCGAGGGGCAGCGGCGATACGTCGAGTGCGTCTCGACCTATGCGAAGCAGTTCCTCGACCGGCTTCCGCGGCCCGACTACGACCGGGTCGAGGGATTGGCGCCGGCGGTGGCGATCCGCCAGGGGGCGGCCGCGCAGACAGGGCGGTCGACGGTGGGGACGGTGACGGAGCTGGCGGACTACATGCGGCTCCTCCTCGCGCGCGTGGGGGAGACCTGGTGCTCCAAGTGCGACGCGCCGGTGCCGCGGCACAGCGTGGACTCGGTCCTCGAGGAGATCCTCGCGGTCCCCAACGTGGCGGTGACCATCTCCACGCGATTCGAGGCGAGGGAGGGGGAGACCGCCGAGCAGCTCGCGGCGCGGGCGCTCTCCCGTGGGTTCCTCCGGGCGCGACGCGTCGGCAGCACGGAGTGGGTGCGGCTCGACGAGCCGCTCGCGGGGCTGATCTCGCCGGGCGATGGCGCGGGGAACGGCGCGGGCGCGGCCGTCGGCGCCACCTCGACGGCCGTCGCAGCGGGCAAAGCCGCCAAAGCCGCGCCCAAGAAGCGCGGCCGCCCGAAGCGCGTCCTCGACGTGGGCCCGACCACCGCGACCGCCCTCGGGCCCACGGCGGATCCCATCGAGGTCTTCGTCGATCGCCTCGCCGCCACCCCGGACAACCGCATGCGCCTCCGCGAATCGCTCGAGCTCGCGTGGCGCGAGAGCCTGGGCTCGGTCCAGGTCGCGCGCGAATCGGGCGAGACGCTCACCTTCTTCGACGGTCGCACCTGCGCCCGCTGCGGGAAGAGCTTCCCGGAGCCCCGGCCGCAGCTCTTCTCCTTCAACAGCCCCTATGGCGCGTGCATCGATTGCCACGGCTTCGGGAACATCCTCACGTTCACCGTCGAGCGCGTGGTTCCGGATCCGAACAAGTCGATCCTGAACGGCGCCCTCGACCCGTGGGCCAACTCGTGGCGCGCGCACTTCATGCCCAAGCTCGTGGCGCTGGGCAAGGAGCACGGCATCCCCCTCGGGGTGCCGTTCCGAACGCTCACGAAAGAGCAGCAGAAGATGGTCCTCCACGGGACGACCGGCTTCCGGGGCGTGTTCCCGTTCCTCGAGCGGCTGAAGGAGAAGGCGTACAAGTCGAGCAACCGGTTCCTCGTGAAGCGCTATCAGGAGTCCGTGCTCTGCCAGACCTGCGGGGGCATGCGTCTCAAGCCCGAGGCGCTCGACGTGCGGATCGGCACCAGGAACGTCGCCGAGATCTCGGCGATGACGGTGGGGCAGCTCCGGCATTTCATGGCCACGCTCCAGCTGGATCCGGTGCGCTCCGCGGTGGCGGCGCCGATCCTGGCGGAGCTGCGAGGGCGCCTCGAGTACCTCGGCGAGACGGGCCTCGACTACCTGACGCTCGACCGCCCCTCGAAGACGCTTTCCGGCGGCGAGGCGCAGCGGATCGATCTCGCGAACGCGCTCGGGGGGAGCTTGAGCCACACGCTCTACGTGCTCGACGAGCCCACGGTGGGCCTCCACCCGCGCGACACGGAGCGGCTGATCCGGGTCCTCAAGCGGCTCCGCGAGCGGGGCAACACGCTCCTCGTGGTGGAGCACGATCCCGACGTCATCGCCGCGGCCGACTGGATCCTCGAGATGGGCCCCGGCGCGGGGCACCGTGGAGGCAGTCTCCTCTACGGCGGCCCATCGCAAACCTGGCCCGCGCGCGAGGAGACGACGCAGCCCGTCGAGATCGCGGCGGAGCCGAAGCCCTTCTACAAGACCAGACCCACGGAGTGGATCGAGATCGTGGGAGCCCGCGAGCACAACCTCAAGGACATCGACGTCCGGTTCCCGGTCGGCGCGCTCACCGGCGTCTGCGGCGTGAGCGGGTCGGGAAAATCCACGCTGGTCGAGGAGATCCTGTACCGCGTGGCGGCGCGGAAGCTGGGCGAGAACGTTCCGGCGCCGGGAGCGCACAAGATCACGCGCGGCCTCGGGCAGTTCGACCGCGTGACGCTCGTCGACCAGAGCCCGGTCGCGCGATCCACGCGCTCCAACCCCTCCACCTATGTGAAGGCGTTCGATCGCATCCGCGAGCGCTACGCCCGCGCGCCGCTGGCGCGCCAGCGCAAGTACACGCCGGGCACCTTCTCCTTCAACGTGAAGGGAGGACGCTGCGAGGCGTGCGAGGGGGCGGGCGTGACGCAGGTCGAGATGTTCTTCCTCGCGGACCTCTGGGTGCCGTGCGAGACCTGCAACAGCCGCCGCTATCGCCCCGAGATCCTCCAGGTGAAGGTGCACGGCCTCGCGATCGACGAGCTGCTGGGCAAGACCGTCGAGGAGACGCTCGCGCTCTTCCCGGGCGAGCCGGAGATCCAGGAGCCGCTCTGGATCCTCGAGCGCGTGGGCCTGGGTTACCTCAAGCTCGGCCAGTCGCTCTCCACCCTCTCCGGCGGCGAGACGCAGCGGCTCAAGCTCGCGCGCGAGCTATCGGGCGGGAACGCGCCGGAGTCCCTCTATATCCTCGACGAGCCTACCGTCGGTCTCCACCGCAAGGACGTGGCCACGCTCCTCAAGGTGCTCCGCGAGCTGACACGCCGCGGCGCGACGGTCATCGCGGTGGAGCACAACCTCGACTTCCTCTCGACCTGCGACTATCTCGTGGAATTGGGACCGGAAGGGGGAGACGGGGGAGGGAAACTCATCGCGGAGGGGACGCCGGCAGAGCTGTCCAGGGTCGAGGGCTCCCCGACCGCGAGCTACCTGAGGAGAATCGCGGCCTGCGCGTAGTCGAAGGGATGATCCTCGGGCAGGGTCAGCCGGCCGCGCACGACGAGTCCCATCTTCCGGCCGAACAGGTACTCGAACCCGCCGTAGAGATGCGTCTTCAAGTAGGCCTGCGTGTGGAACGCGGAATCGTTGAAGCCCTCGATGTCCGCCATCTGCGCGACCAGGTGTAAGCCCGGCCCCGCCTCGATCAAGGGGCGCAGCTTCCACCCTTCCTTGTACGACTTGGTCGGCCGGAAGAAGTAATAGACGCTGAGCGCCCCCTCGCCGAGATAGTCCTTCGCGGTCCCGCTGATCTCGGCCTGGATCGACTGCTCGAGCGGCCCGGCCTCACGCATGAAGCGCCGGTAGCCAAACGTGCCCAGCCAGTCGAAGTACCCCTGCGGCACCGCCACCCCGATCTCGAAGCGGTCGCGCTCCTCGCCCGTGCGCTG
>DATJGP010000082.1:0-14619 GCA_035494915.1 Candidatus Eiseniibacteriota bacterium
CGTCTGATCGCGGTCGACGAGGAGCAGGACGGCGCCTACAAGCAGGAGGACTCGCCCCGCTATCACGCGCGGGACGTCGCGCTCGTGCGCGCGAAGCGGCTTGGCGCCACGCTCGTGCTCGCGTCGGCGACCCCGAGCCTCGAGAGCTACGCGAAGGCGGCCTCGGGGGCGACCACGCTGCTCCGTCTCCCGCGCCGCGTGGACGGACGCCCGCTCGCGACCGTGCGGGTCGCGGATCTCCGGATCCGCGCGCGCAGGACCCCGGCCGCGCCGAGCGACACGCGGCGCGAGGCCACCCAGAGCTGGGCCGCCGAGGCCCCGCCCGCGCAACCCTCGTCGGCCTATCTCACACCCGCGCTCCTCACGGCGATGGAGCGGACGCTCGTCAAAGGGGAGCAGGGGATCCTCTTTCTCAACCGGCGCGGCCACTCGACCGTGCTCCAGTGCCGGGGCTGCGGCTCCGTCGCGTCGTGCGCGCGGTGCGACGTCTCGCTCACGGTCCATGCCGAGGAGCAAACGCTCCGGTGCCACTACTGCGGCGCGGTACGGAAGCTCCTCCCCTCGTGCCGCGAGTGCGGCGCGTCCGATCTCTGGCTCGGAGGCGTGGGGATCCAGAAGATCGAGCGCGAGGTGGCGCGCCTCTTCCCGCACGCCCGACTCGCCCGCCTCGACTTCGACGCCGTGCGGAAGCGGGGCGCGGCCGGCGCGATCCTCCGCTCGTTCCGTCAGGGGGATACGGACTTCCTGCTCGGCACGCAGATGGTGACGAAGGGGTTCGATTTCCCCGGGGTGACGCTGGTGGGAATCATCATCGCGGATCTGCAGCTCTTCCTGCCCGACTTCCGCGCCGCGGAGCGCACGTTCCAGCTCCTCACGCAGGTGGCCGGTCGCGCCGGGCGAGGCAAGAGCCCGGGTGAAGTGATCATGCAGTCCTACAACCCGGACCATCCCGCGCTCCGCTGCGCCGCGGATCAGGACTTCGAGGCCTTCTTCGCCCTCGAATCGGCGGAGCGGAGGGAGCTCGGCTATCCACCCTACGGCCACCTGGTGGAGGTCGAGATCCGGGGCGCCACGCTGGAGCGGGTGGTCGACGGGGCGCAGCGCGTCCGGAAGGTCCTGGCCCGGATCCAGCCCGCGGTCGAGATCCTGGGGCCGGCACCGAAGCCCATTTCCCGCATCCAAGGCAAGGAACGATGGCACCTCCTCCTTAGAAGCCCCTCCCGAAAGTCCTTGCGGGAGCATCTGAAGCGGGGAATCCCGGCGGTCCGGGGGCTCAAGCTCCCGGGCGTGCACGTGGCCGTGGACGTGGACCCGAGGCAGCTTCTGTAATCGCAACCCCTTGACACGCTGTCCCCCTGTGATTGAATCGCACGAGACGATGGGTGGCTGGAACGTTCCGCCCCCTCACCGTGTATCTAGGTCCATGGAGGCATTCATGAAGGTTTTCGTGCCCGCTCGCGGGCGTCTCGCAGGCGCGCTCGTCGCCACCGCCGTCGCCACGCTCATGGCTCAGCCGGCTGCCGCCGGCGTCAACTTCACGAGCGGCAAGGTCTACGTTCAGCAGAAGGTCTACGACAAGGCGGCCCACTACCTCGAGCTCGCGCGGAAGGAAGAGCCGGACAACACGCAGGTCTATTCGCTCCTCGGCTTCGCGAGGTCGCAGATGCGCCAGTACGCGTCCGCCGGCGGCGCGTTCCAGATCGGCATCAAGGTCTGCACGGACAAGAAGGACAAGAAGCGCGCGGACGAGATCGAGCAGAACCGGAAGGCGCTCTACGCCGACCTCTTCAACCAGGGGATCAAGGCGCTGAGCCGCGCGGGCAAGATCACGCAGGACGACTCCCGCACCACCGACGCCGGCACGCCGCAGGCGGCCGTCGAGAAGGAGCGGGGCGAGCCGAAGGACTTCAGCCGCTTCACCGAGAACGGGAAGGTGCAGGAGTTCTGGTACTACCCGGATCAGGCCACCGTCTATTACTTCCCGGCCGGGGCGGATCCGATCCAGCTCCCGATGAAGCCGTTCGCGGCTTCGGCCGATCCCCTCGTCGCGGTGCAGGACACGACGGTGTTCCCGGCGTACACGGGCGGCTCGGCCGTCGCGGAGGCCTCGTACGACTTCGGCCTCGCGATGCTGATCGATCCGTCCTCGCCGGATACCTACAAGAACCTGAGCTACACGTACGACCTCCTGGGGCGCCCGGACGATTCGATCCGCGCGGCGCAGAAGGGCCTCGAGCTGAAGCCCGGGGACGAGCAGCTCACGCGCAACCTCCGCGTCGCGGCCATGGGGCGCGGCAATCGGCTCTACGGCAGCGGCCGCTTCATGGAAGCCATCCCGGCGTATCGCGCGGCGATGGCGTTCGACCAGGCCGGTACCGTCCAGTACCTGTCCTTGATCGCGGAGTGCTACCAGAAGGGCGCGCCGGCCGAAGGGCCCACGCGTGCGGCCCTCCTCGACAGCGCGTCGGCGGCGTATTTGGAGGTCTACAACAAGGCTCCGAACGACTCGACGGGCGCTTCGCTCAAGGAGAACGCGATCTACAACTCGGCCATCATCCAGCTGAACCTCGAGAACACGAAGAAGGGGCTCGACATCCTGAACCAGGGCGTCGCGGCCTTCCCGAACAACAAGGACCTGCTCACCCTCCAGGGTCAGACCAAGTTCCAGACCGGGGATATGCCGGGGGCGGTCGAGTCCATGCAGAAGGTGGTCACGCTCGACCCCAAGTCGGCCGACGCGCATCAGGTTCTCTTCTCGGCCTACAACAAGATGGGCAAGCGGGATCAATCGGTGGCCGAGTACACCCTCTACAAAGCCCTGAGCGACGGGAAGCAGCGAGTCGGAAACCCGCTCAAGGTCTGGGTCGATTCCGCCAAGAACCGGCTCGGGGCCAACGAGCAGCTGACGAAGACCAAGACCGCTGAGGGGTACCCGGAAGAGGTCCGAACCTTCATGGACGGAGAGAAGAATCTCGAGAGCTGGTTCTACTGGTCGAAGGGAAAGTCGATCACGTTCCTCGAAGGTCAGGTCGTCTCCCAGGCCACGTTCCCGCCCGCTCACTAACCCAATGATTTCCGGTCATCTCGGGCGCGCTCCGGCGCGTCCGAGATTGACCTTGACATAAGGTCCTGACGGCCGATAAATTACTCGGCAGGACCACCCCGGGGGCACGAGAGCGCCCCGACGCTCTCCCCGCATCCAGTACCGATCGCAAGGGGCAGCGCGATCCCGAGCCCGGCCGCCGCCAGGCTCTCATTCCTTCGAAGAACCGATCCCCCAAGATCTTGAGGGCCTTCGTTCCAGGTCACGTTATGTCCCGCCCACCAACCCAAGTCAGGCGCCGCGCCGCGGATGCGTCGTCCGCGCCGACCACCATTGAGGAGTCACAAAGAGAAATGGAGCAGCAGACCGAAAGCCCGCCTGCCGTGGCGACTGGCACGCCCGTATCGCCCAAGGGGCTCGACATTCTCCAGCTGAAGGGCCGCACGATCGCGGAGCTGATGGAGCTGGCGCACTCGCTCGGCATCCAAGGTACGAGCGGACTCAGGAAGCAGGAGCTGATCTTCAAGATTCTCGAAGGCCAGACCGAGAAGAACGGACTGATCTTCGCCGAGGGAGTCCTGGAGATCCTTTCCGAGGGGTACGGATTCCTTCGTTCCCCGGACTACAACTACCTGCCGGGGCCGGACGACATCTACGTCTCGCCCTCGCAGATCAAGCGATTCGACCTGCGCACCGGGGACACGGTCTCCGGCCAGGTGCGCCCACCGAAGGACGGGGAGCGGTATTTCGCCCTCCTCCGGGTCGAGGCGGTCAATTTCGAGAGCCCGGAGGTGGCGAAGGACAAGATCCTCTTCGACAACCTCACGCCGCTCTATCCGCAAGAAAAGCTGCGGATGGAGTTCAAGGCGGAGGACATGTCGACCCGGATCATGGATCTCCTCACGCCCATCGGGAAGGGACAGCGCGGTCTCATCGTGTCGCCGCCGCGCGCCGGAAAGACGGTGCTCCTCCAGAAGATCGCGAACGCGATCACGGAGAATCACCCCGAGGTGATGCTCATCGTGCTCTTGATCGACGAGCGTCCCGAGGAGGTCACCGACATGGAGCGGTCCGTGAAGGGTGAGGTCGTCTCCTCCACCTTCGACGAGCCGGCGGAGCGCCACGTGCAGGTGGCGGACATGGTCATCGAGAAGGCGAAGCGCCTCGTGGAGCACAACCGCGACGTCGTCATCCTCCTCGACTCCATCACGCGTCTCGCGCGCGCGCACAACACGGTCGTGCCCCACTCGGGCAAGATCCTGTCGGGCGGCGTGGACGCGAACGCGCTGCAGAAGCCGAAGCGATTCTTCGGGGCCGCTCGCAACATCGAAAACGGCGGGAGCCTCACGATCATGGCCACGGCCCTGATCGAGACCGGCAGCCGCATGGACGACGTCATCTTCGAGGAGTTCAAGGGCACGGGCAACATGGAGGTCATCCTCGACCGCAAGCTCGCCGACAAGCGCGTGTTCCCGGCCATCGACATCAACCGGTCGGGCACCCGCAAGGAAGAGCTGCTCATGACCGGCGAGGAGCTGAACAAGGTCTGGATCCTCCGCAAGTTCTTGAACGAGCTGAACCCGATGGAGGCGATGGAATTCCTCATCGGAAAAATGAGTCAAACGAAGACGAACAAGAAGTTCCTCGCGATGATGAACACTTAAGAGGAGAACGGAGCGATCCAATGAAGAAGGGAATCCACCCCGGCTACTTCAACACCAAGATCATCTGCGCGTGCGGCAACGTCATCGAGACGCGCGCGACGGTCAAGGAAGCCCTGCACGTCGAAATCTGCTCGGCTTGCCACCCGTTCTTCACGGGCAAGCAGAAGCTCGTGGACACGGCCGGCCGCATCGAGCGGTTCCGCCGGAAGTACGGGATGAAGGAGCAGAACCCGCCGGCCCAGGCGCCCTCGGCGTAGCCGCCGCACCCGGATCGAGCCAGCCCGATACGGATGTCGGACCGCTACGCCCCCGTCGGGGGCCAGGCTGTCATCGAAGGGGTCATGATGCGGTCGCCGAAGCGCGTGGCGACCGCCGTGCGCCTCCCGGACGGCAGCATTCAGGTGAAGACGCGCGAGTACGTGTCCCTCTCGCGCCGTTTTCCTTTTCTCGGCCTGCCCATTCTCCGCGGCGCCGTCGTCCTCGTGGAATCCCTGCGGATCGGGGTCGAGGCGCTCGCCTTCTCGGCGGAGGTGGCGGTCGACGAGGACAAGGAGAAGCCCAAAGCGGAGCGCCGCTTCGGCACGCTCGGTCTGGGCATGGGATTCACGGTCCTCTTCTCCTTCGTCATGGCGTTCGGCATCTTCTTCTATCTCCCGCTCAAGCTGACGGACCTCACCGGCGTCAAGAACCCGCTCGCCTACAACCTCATCGACGGCGGGATCCGCCTCGTCTTCTTCATGATCTACATCGTGGCGATCGGTTTCTGGAAGGAGATGCAGCGGGTCTTCCAGTACCACGGCGCCGAGCACAAGACGATCCACAACCTGGAAGCGGGGGAGGACCTGACCCCCGAAACCGCCGACCGGATGAGCCGCTTCCATCCGCGCTGCGGCACGAGCTTCCTCTTCCTCGTGGTCATCGTGAGCTTCATCGTGTTCGCGTTCCTCGGCCGCCCCGACACCATCGGCGCGCGGGCGCTCCGCTTCGCGCTCATCCCCGTGATCGCGGGGATTTCCTTCGAGATCATCCGCTTCGCGGGCGCGCACTACGACCGCCCCTGGGTGCGCTGGCTGAGCGAGCCGGGACTCCTCCTCCAGCGCCTCACCACGCGCGAGCCGAGCCGCGACATGCTCGAGGTCGCGATTGCCGCGCTCCGCGCGGTCCTCTAGTCTCCGCAGTCCATGCGTGAAGCCCTCGACAAGGCCAAGACCCGTTTCGACGAGCTGACGAATCAGCTCGCCGATCCCGCCGTGGTCGGGAATCCGGCCGAGCTCAAGCGCGTCAGCAAGGAGCGGAGCTCGCTGGAGGATCTCGTCACCGCCGCGCGTCGCTATGACGACGTGCTGAAGCAGATCGCCGAGAACACGGCGCTCTACCGGACCGAGAAGGACGCCGAGCTCGTGGCGATGGCGAAGGCCGAAGTCGAGGATCTGGAACAGGAGCGCGCGAAGCTCGAGCAGGACCTGCCGCGACTTCTCCTTCCGCCCGATCCGCTCGATCACAAGAACGTGATCGTGGAAATCCGGGCCGGCACGGGCGGGGAAGAGGCGGCGCTCTTCGCGGGTGAGATGCTGCGTCTCTACACCAAGTACGCCGAGCGCCACGGATGGCGTCCCGAGCTCCTCTCGACCAGCGAAGCGGGGGCGGGCGGGTTGAAGGAGGCCGTGGTCCAGATCAACGGCGACGGCGCCTACAGCAAGCTCAAGTACGAGAGCGGCGTCCACCGCGTGCAGCGCGTGCCGGAGACCGAGGCGAGCGGGCGCATCCACACCTCCGCGGTGACGGTCGCGGTGCTTCCCGAGGCGGAGGAGATCGACGTGGAGATCAAGCCGGGCGATCTCCAGATCGACGTCTTCCGCTCGTCGGGTCCAGGCGGCCAGAGCGTCAACACCGCCGACTCCGCCGTGCGCATCCGGCACATCCCCACCGGGATCGTGGTCCAGTGCCAGGACGAGCGCTCGCAGCTCAAGAACAAGGCGAAAGCGCTCAAGGTGCTTCGCTCCCGGCTCCTCGACATCGAGATCCAGGAGCAGGAGCGAAAGCTCGCGGCCACCCGGAAGTCGCAGGTGTCGAGCGGCGACCGGAGCGCGAAGATCCGCACGTACAACTTCCCGCAGGGACGCGTCACCGACCACAGGATCGGGCTCACGCTCTACCGGCTCTCGGACGTGCTCGAAGGGGACATCGACGAGCTCGTGGACGGGCTCTTCAACGCCGAGCAGGCGGAGCGGCTGGCCGCCTCGGGAGCCGCGGGGTGAGGGTGGCGCGCGACGCCATCCACGGGGGCGCCCCCACGCCCGGCGACGGCCTCACGCGCGGCGACGCCCCCGCACCCGGCCTCACACGCAGCGAGGCGCTCACCCGCGCGCGCGAGCGGCTGATCCGCGCGCGGGTGGACGTTCCGGAGCGCGAGGCGGAGTGGATCCTGCTCCACGCCCTCGGCATTCCGCCGGTCGCCCTCTGGTCGGAGCCGCACGCCCCGATCGCTCCCGATCGCGAGGCGGTCCTCGAATCCCTCATTCGGCGGCGCGAAGGGCGGGAGCCGCTCCAGCTCATCCTGGGCGAGGTCCCGTTCCACGGCGTGGCCCTCGCGGTCGAGTCCGGCGTGTTCCTGCCGCGCCCCGAGACCGAGGAACTGGTCGAACTCGTCCTCCTGCGGATCGCCGCGACCGGCGCGTCGCGGGGACGGCTCCTCGACTGGGGCACGGGCTCCGGGGCCATCGCGGTCGCGCTGGCGAAGGCGCTCCCCGGCTGGACCGTGGTGGCCGCCGATTGGTCGCCGATCGCCCGATGCCTCGCCGCCCGGAATGCCGAGCGGAACGGCGTCGAGGCGCGGGTCGAGGTGGTGGCGGGCGATTTCGGCGCGCCCGGGCCGGTCACGAGCGGCCGCGCCTTGTTCGACGTGGTCGTATCCAACCCTCCCTACGTCCGGCGCGGGGACATTTCCGGGCTCATGCCCGAGGTGCGCGACCACGATCCGCTCGAGGCGCTTGACGGCGGACCGGACGGACTCGATGCTTTTCGTTCACTGGCCCGGGGCATGCATGCGTGGCTCCGTACCGGTGGGCTCCTAGCGCTGGAGATCGGCGCCGATCAGGCCGATAACGTCCTGGGGATCCTTTCGGTTCCCATCGACGACGCGCGGGTCCTGCCCGATCGGGCAGGGCATCCGCGATACGTGATCGGCACCATGCGAGGCGGGGGAGCATGAAGATCGAGCAGGCACGCGCGCGCAGCACGGACGACAACGAGGTCACCACTACCGGCATGGATGAAATCCGAGTCCTGGGCGGCTACAAGCTGAAGGGCAAGGTCGCCGCGGGAGGATCGAAGAACGCGACCCTGCCGCTCCTGGCGGCGACGCTCCTTGCACCCGGCACGTACCAATTCACCAACGTGCCCGAGCTCAAGGACGTCTCCACCATGCTGGAGATGCTCTCCCGGTTCGGCATCAAGAGCCGCCGCTCGGGCGACCACGCGCTCACGATCGACTCGACGAGCTCCCACAATGCCGAGGCGCCGTACGAGCTGGTGAAGACCATGCGCGCCTCGATCTACGTTCTCGGTCCGCTCCTCGCCCGCTACGGCGAAGCGCGCGTGTCGCTCCCGGGGGGCTGCGCGTGGGGGCCGCGTCCCGTCGATCTCCACATCCGCGCGATGGAAGAGCTGGGCGCCAAGGTCGAGATCGATCACGGGTACATCGTCGCGACCGCGAAGGATGGGCTTCGCGGGGGCAACATCTCGTTCGACGTCTCGAGCGTCGGCGCGACGGGCAATCTCCTCCTCGCCGCCGCCACGGCCGCGGGACGCACCGTCGTCGAGAACGCGGCGTGCGAGCCCGAGATCCAGGCGCTCTGCGAATTCCTGGTCGCCATGGGCGCGAAGATCGAAGGCATTTGCAAGCCGCAGCTCATCATCCACGGCGTGCCGGAGCTCCATCCCGCGGACGCGCCGATGATCCCGGATCGCATCGAGATCGGAACGCTTCTCGTCGCCGCCGCGATCACGGGGGGCGACGTCGAGGTCACCGGGGTCGATCCGACCCATCTCGGCGCGACGCTCTCCAAGCTCGAAGCCGCGGGCTCGTCCATCGAGGTCGCGCCCGATTCCGTACGCCTTCGTGCGCCCGAGCGTCCCGAACCGATCTCCGTCACCACCCGTCCGTTCCCGGGTTTCCCGACGGACATGCAGGCCCAGTTCATGGCGCTCCTCTCGGTGGGCAACGGCGCCAGCACGATCGTCGACACCATCTATCACGACCGCTTCACGCACGTGGCCGAGCTCCAGCGCCTCGGGGCCGACATCCGCCTCGACGGCAACACGGCCCACGTGCACGGCGTGCCCTCGTTGAGCGGCGCGCAGGTCATGGCCACCGATCTCCGCGCGTCCGCGGCTCTGATCCTGGCCGGGCTCGTCGCGAGCGGTGAGACGAGGGTGTCGCGCGTGTACCACCTCGACCGCGGCTACGAGCGGCTCGAGCAGAAGCTCCAGGCGCTCGGAGCTTCGATCCGCCGCGTCAAGGCCTGACGGCCGCTCGCTAGCGAACGAATGCGCCCCGTCGTCATCGGTACCGCGGGGCACATCGACCACGGCAAGACCGCGCTCGTTCGCCGTCTTTCGGGCATCGACACCGATCGCCTGAAGGAGGAGAAGGAGCGCGGCATTTCCATCGATCTCGGCTTCGCGCATCTGACGCTCCCCTCGGGACGCAGGGTCGCGCTCGTCGACGTGCCGGGGCACGAGCGGTTCGTGAAGAACATGCTCGCCGGCGCGACCGGGATCGATCTCGTCCTCCTCGTGATCGCGGCGGACGAAGGCGTGATGCCGCAGACCCGCGAGCACCTCGCCATCGTGGACCTCCTCGGCGTGGAGGACGGCGTGATCGCCCTCACGAAGAAGGACCTCGTGGCGCCTGAGATGCTGCGGCTCGTCGAAGACGAGGCGCGCGCGCTGGTCGCGCCGACCGCGCTTCGCAAGGCCCCCATCATCGCCGTCTCTTCGACCACGGGTGACGGAGTGCCCGCGCTCCTCGCGGAGCTGGAACGCGCGGTCTCGCGCGTCGAGGGGCGGGACGCGTCCGGCCCGGCGCGGCTCCCCATCGATCGCGTTTTCTCCGTGGAAGGCATCGGCACCGTGGTGACCGGGACCCTGTGGAGCGGCACGGTCCATCCGGGTGACTCGCTCCTCCTCCTTCCGGGCGGACAGGCCGTTCGCGCGCGCCAGGTCGAAGTGCACGATCAGGCGACCGCCGCGGCCACCGCGGGGAACCGCACCGCGATCGCGCTCCACGGAGTCTCGCGAGAGGACGTCGCGCGGGGCGATTGGCTGGTGGCGCCCGGGCGCTTTCACGCGACGGAGATCCTGGACGCACGCGTGACGCTTCTGCCGTCGGCGCGCGCCCTCGCGAACCGCGCGCGGGTGCGGGTCCATCTCGGAGCCAGCGAAACGCTCGCCCGCGTCGTGCTCTTCGAAGGCGAGGAGCTCCCCCCCGGCGCCTCCGCGCTCGCGCAGCTACGACTCGAGGGACCCGTCGTCGCGGTGCCGGGCGACCGGCTCGTGCTTCGCGCCTACTCCCCCTCGGTCACGATCGCCGGCGCGCGGGTGGTCGACGCGAATCCGCCGCGCCGCGCGCGGCTGGCCGAGGGAGTGAAGGAAGCCCTCGAGACGCTCGAGGCGGGCGGTCTCGCGGAGCGCGTCGCACTCCTCGTGAAGCAGGCGGGATTCGCCGGCGCGCGCGTCGAGGCGGTGGCGCTCCGTCTGGGGGCGGAGCCGGGGGCCGTCGAGACCGCTGCCTCATCGCTCCTTCGGCTGAAGGACGCCCGCTGGATCGACCGGGCTGCCTGGACGGCGCTGCTCGGGCGCGTCACCGATGCGGTGCGCCGCTACGGCGAGGTGCACAAGCTCCGGCACGGAATCCCGAAAGGCGAGTTGAAGAGTCTCCTCGCGCGCGAGATCGAGGGGGCCGTCTTCGACGAGGCGCTGGACCGCCTCCTCGCCGACCGCGTCCTGCGCGCCGAGCAGGACAAGATCGCGCTCCCGGACAGCGGTCCCACCTTCGCGCCCGAACAGGTTCGCGCGCTCGAGACCCTGGAGCGCCGCCTGGACTCGGCGGGCTTTCAGGTGCCCGACATGGCCCAGCTCCTCAGGGAGGTGCCCGCCTCGGCCAAGCCCCCCGAGCTGGCCCGGTACCTGGTCGAGTCGGGGCGGGCCGTCCGGGTGACCTCGGATCTCTACTACCCGGCCGCCCGCTGGGCCGAGGTCGAGGCCCGGGTTCGGGGCCATTTCAGCCACAAACCGGCCCTGACCATGGGGGAATTCAAGGATCTCATTCAGGTTTCCCGCAAATATGCCGTTCCCTTGCTGGAACACCTGGACCGCCTGGGGATTACCAGGCGGGAAGGGGATTTCAGGGTGCCGGGCCCGCGCTCCAGGACCTAGGAAAGCGGCGGCCGGCCCCGAACGGGCGGGCCGACCCCTGAATCGGCGCCCCCCTACCCCGATTTTCGGTGAGACGTGCGTGTCCCATCGGAAAAGAATTGCCGACCGTTTCAGCGCGGGGGTATTATCTTTGTTAATAGATCGCCCGGCCGTCCCTCCGGTCGGCTACCTGCGGAGATCCCTCAGGGGGACTCCGGGATCAACCACAAAGAAGGTGACGCCGCCATGGGCCTTCTCTCCGGAACCCGCGGAACCAAGAAGCTATCTTCGACACTGCTCGCGCTCATCGCACTGTCCCTTCTGCTCGCGACCTGGGCACCGGTGCCTTCGTTCTCGGCTGGAGTCGCGCCCGCTTGGGCGAGTGGCTCGCCGGACGAAACGTTGAACCCCAAGGATCCTCCGAAGAGCGCGTCGGTCCCGACCACGACGTACGTCGCCTCCACGAAGAGCGCGACGGGACCGATGACCACGTCGAAGATCACCTGGAAGAGCTACCTGTTGATGGCGTGGAAGTACCTGGCCGTTTCGCGATTCTGAACAGAGGGGCTGGCTGCGGCCCCATCTCATCGGAAGACGGTGCGTGGACAAGACCACGGCAGAATTGATCCGGGAGCGTGAGGAGGCGGTATCCACCGCCCGCCTCACGCAAGATCCGGAGCGACACCTACAATCCCTCGAAGATCTCGCCGAGATCTTCCTCAGAGCCGATAGCTATCTCCCTGCCCTCCAGAATCTCGAGGAGTGCATCCAGGCGGCGGAGCGGCTCGGCCTCGACCCCCATCGCATCGCCACGCTCGAGCTGAAAGCGGCGCAGACCCTCATCGAGAAGGGGGACGCGCCCGGCGCGCTCAAACATCTGGCGCGTGCACGGGCTCGCGCGGTTCCGGACACCCAGCCCGAGCTGATCGCGCGGCTCCAGCTCCAGAGCGCGCGGGCTCTGATCGAGCTGTCGCAGTACGAAGAGGCTCTGGGCAGCTGCGAGCGCGCCCATATCTACTTCAAAGAGAAGAACCTCATGGCGCCGCTCGCTCACGCGTACAACTGCTTCGGCCGGATCCATTTCCGCCTCGGCGATCTGGACAAGGCGAAGGAGTTCTACGAGGCCGCGCTCCACCTCTTCCGCTGGGATCTGAACGACGAGGAAGGGGTCATTCGCGCCCACAACAACCTGGGCGTCCTCTATCGTCATCTCTCCGATTGGCGGCAGTCGACCTGGCATCTGCTCCGCTCGATGGAGCTGTCGACCCGCCTCGGTAACTTTGCCTACATCGCCGTCTCCTGCGCCAACCTCGGTATCGTCTTCCTCAAAGCCGGATCCTGGGACGAAGCGGTCGAGCACTTCGACCGCGCCATGAACTCCTACGTCCAGATCGGCAAGGAGGCGGGAGTCGCGCGCATGCGGATCGGCCTGGCCACGGTGGCCACGCTGCGGCACGACTTCACCGCCGCGGAAGGACACCTCGCCGCCGCCGTGCAGATCACCTCGCGGCTCGGCTGCTCGCGCGAGCAGGTGCTCTGCCTCTTCAGCCGCGGCGAGCTGATGGTGGAGATGAGCCGCGTCGAGGAGGGCCTCGGGCTCTACGACGAGGCGCTCGCGATGGCCCGGCAGATCGCCCCCGAAGGCGACATGGTCCACGAGATCCAGCGCCGTCGCGCGGAAGCGTTCGCGCTCCGGGGCGACATCCCCGCCGCCCTCAAGGCCGCAGAGGATGCGCTCCATCGCTCGTGTCGGCTCAAGGATCAGCTCGAAGAAGGCGCCGCGCGCCGCACGCTCGCCGCGATCCATACGCTCGAAGGGCGCATGTCCGACGCGAACACGCAGGGACGCGAGGCGATCCGGCTCCTCGAGGGCATTCACGAGCGGTTCGAGCTCGCGCGCGCCTACCTGGAGCAGGCCCGCCGGATGCCCGGGGGCGACGTCGAGCGCACGCGCGATGCGCAGAACCTCGCGTTCAAGGCGATGTACCTGTTCGAGCAGCTCGGGGTCGAGGAGGGCACGCGCTCCTGCGAGCACGCGCTGCGCGATCTGAACGCTCCGGTCTGGCTCACCGCCCAGCGCGCGCCTCGCGTCGTGGTGCCCACGTCGTCGCAGGCGCAGGACATCGCGCGGGCGCACGGCGTCCTGAGCCAGAACCCGCGCACGCTCGAGCTGGTGCGGAAGGCGTCGGAGCTCGTCACGACTCCGGCCCGGGTCCTCATCCAGGGCGAGACCGGCACGGGCAAGAACCTCCTCGCCTACCTGTTCCGCTCCTACGAAATCGAGCGCGGACGGCCCTTCGTCGAGGTGAACTGCACCAGCCTCCCGGGCGACCTCGTCGAGAGCGAGCTCTTCGGCTACGTGCGGGGGGCCTTCACGGGCGCCGCCATCACCAAGCGCGGCATCTTCGAGGAGGCGGACGGCGGGACCATCTTCCTGAACGAGATCGGCGAGCTGGGCGAGCGGACCCAGGTGAAGCTCTTACAGGTACTGGACGATGGGACCTACCGCCGACTGGGCGAGGTCCGTTCGCGCCGTCTCAACGTGCGCATCATCTCCGCAACCAACAAGGATCTCGACTCCGCGGTCAAGGCGGGCTGGTTCCGCGCGGATCTCTTCTACCGGCTCGGGCAGGTCGTCCTTTCGCTCCCGCCGCTGCGCGAGCGGCGCGAGGACATCGCGCTCTTGATCCGGAATTTCCTCGACGAGCTCTGCACGCGCGAGGGACGCCACGTGGTCCTCGCGGAGGACGCGATGGAGTATCTCGTGTCGCTCCCATGGATGGGCAACATCCGCGAGCTCAAGCACAAGATCGAGTCGATCTACCTCTGCGCGGGACGCCAGGAGCTGGTGGATCGCGCCACGCTCGTCCGGCTGCTCTACCCGGGCGGCACGCCCGCGGCCGAACCCGGCCCGGTGCGCGGACTCCGCGGCAAGGTCGACCTCATGAAGCGCGAGGAGATCCTCGCGGCGCTCTCCCGCAACGGCGGCAACCGAAGCCGCGCCGCACTCGAGCTGGGCATCACCCGCCGCCATTTGATCCGGCTCCTCAAGCAGATCTATTAAGCCTTAAGCGCGGCGCCGCAGCGCCGCGGAACTCCTGTTCTTTCTCCAATTCGCCCCTGGAACCATTCCCCACCCCGAACAGTTTTCATACATGAACCCAACAGCCCGGACCCCACGCGCCTCGAGGTCTGTGACATCCACGTCCCCTCGCCCTGTCGGGACGTGACATCGCTCCCAAGATCACCGCAGGGAAGCGATTAGAGGCCCGCATGGCCGCGCGGCCTGTGACATCGATGTCTCAGTCCCGCCATCCGTCAGTCTACGAATCGTCCGAACACCGATCGATGCCCCTGCTTCAAGCCCTTCCCGCACAACCGCTTCTCGGAAACTCCCGCCTTCCGACAAATGCGTTCCCGGCACGGCACGTCCGATGCTTTTTACGTCCTGCGTGAAGGGCAGCGCCGGAGGGGAAACCCGGCGCGACTCTTCGA
>DATJGP010000083.1:0-11618 GCA_035494915.1 Candidatus Eiseniibacteriota bacterium
ACGCGGGCGCTCGTCGAAGCGGCTCTCGAGCAGCGGGTCCATCGCTTCGTCCAGATCTCGACGATATCGGTCTACGACCGCGCCGGGCGAAGCGCCATCGACGAGGACTCGCCGCTCAAGACGTCGGGCGATCCCTACGGCTGGACCAAGGCCGAAGGGGACCGCGCCGTGCTCGACGCGATGGAGCGAGGCCTCGACGGGGTGATCCTGCGCCCGGGCGCCATCCTCGGCGACGCCCCCACATCGACGTGGGCCACGCGGATTCCGCAGATGGTGCTCGAGGGCAAGGTGAAGCTGCGGAAGAACGGCACCGATACCATTCCATTCATCCACGTGGAAGACCTCGTCGACGCGGTGATGCTCGCGCTCCACTCGGACCGCGCGGTCGGCCGCGTGTACGACGTCGCCGACGAGCACCACACCTGGCGCGAGTACACGGACGAGATCCGCCGCTGGTTCGACTTGCCGGAGCTCGAGCAGGTTCCCGAGGCCGAGGTCACGCCCGCCACGTACTGGGTCGGGACCGTGTCCACGCAGCGAATCCGTCGCGAGCTGGGCTTTGCTCCCGCCCGCTCGTATCGCGACGGCATGGCCGAAGCGGAGCAGGCCTGGAAGGAGCGACGTGCCACGACCCGACGCGACTGAGTTCCATCCGTACTACGGGCGGTACATCGAGAAGGTGCCGGACGGTCCCATCGTCGACGTGCTCACCTCCGGGATGGAGGAGACGCTGAGCCTCCTCCGCTCCATCCCCGAAGCGCGCGCGGATCACCGCTATGCCGATGGGAAGTGGAGCATCAAGGAAGTGGTGGGACACGTCATCGACGCGGAGCGGGTCTTCTCCTACCGGGCGCTTCGCTTCGGGCGAAAGGACACGACTCCGCTCGCGAGCTTCGAGCAGGACGACTACATTCCGGCGGGGAACTTCGGAGCGCGCACGCTGCGCGACCTCACGGATGAATACGAAGCGGTGCGACACGCCACGATCGAGCTCTTCCGCCACTTCGACGAGAGCCAGCTCTCGCTCCGCGGCACGGCGGCCGACAATCCGGTGAGCGTGCGCGCGCTGGGATACATCACCGCGGGACACGAGATCCATCACCGCGCCATCCTGCGCGAGCGCTACCTCGGGCAGGGGGCCCCCGCCTCGCGCGCCTGAGCCGGACGCGGGCGGCGCCTGGTCGCCTCGCGCGCCGCGCGAAGGCCCAAGCGAAAGGGGCGCCCCGTCGGGCGCCCCTTCCTTTGACTCCGCCTCGCGGCGGCTATGCTCCCTTCGCGGCTACGGCTTCAACGATACCTGCGATCCCTTGGCGTCATAGAAGTTGAGGAGCGGCCCCTGATCTTCCGTGATCATGAGCTGCGCGCGCGGGTTCTCCGCCGCGTCCAGCAGATCGAGAGCCGGTCCATCCTGGCCGACGCCGAGGTTCACTCTCAGCTTGCCGTTCTTGTCGAGTATCGTGAGGGCGGGGCCGTCGTCGCCCGCGCCCAGGATCATCTGCGACTTGCCTTGCGCGTTCTTCAGCACCAGCACCTCCGCCTCCAGCTTCTTCGACGGAGCGCTGGTCAGACCCATGCAGAGCACGCCGGCCATGCCGAGCAGCACCAGAGACCCGAAAACCTTGAAGCGCCTGTTTTCCCGCTCCAGGTTCTCGAGGCGCTGCTCCAGAGACACCGATTCCCTTATATCTCGCGTCATGCACCCCCCCTTCATGAGCACGCCCGAATCGGGCGACGAAACAACTCCCATCTATCGGCAAAATCGAGAGTTGGCTTGAGCGGATTCGGGTCCTCGAGCGGGGGGAAGGCTTCAAGTCCGGGGGCGGTTCTGCCGATAACTCCGGAGGGACGGGGGAGTGTGCGTCCTTCGGAGGTCGGATGCGGAAGGGACGGTACGTTCAGCTGGTCGGCTACCGGGTGGCGGTGGTGGTTCTCGCCATCCTGACGGCTGCCCTGGCGATGCACGAGCGGGGCACGGGCGCTTCCGTGTGGCTGCTCTCGTCCATCCTCGCGGTCGCCGCCGGGTCGGCGCTCGTCTGGCCGCTCGTCGTGCCCTCACGCGACCGGACGATGAACGTCTACTCGATCGGACCGGCCTTCTTCCTGGCCGGCATGTTCCTCCTACCGCCCGCCGCGCTGGTGGGGATCATCGCCTTCGCGGTTCTTCTCTCGGGACTCATCCGCGGCGATCGCGCGTACCGCACCGCGTTCCGCCTCGCGTCGATGGTCCTGGTGTTCGCCGGCTTCGCGGTCTGGTTCCGCCTTTCGCCCCAGGGCACGGAGGTGATCTACAAACCGGCCGCCCGCGCGACGCTGGAGATGGCGATCGGAGCCTCCGCCCTCACCGCGCTCCTCATCTTGAAGAGTCTCGAGATCCGCCTGGAGCACGGGCCGGAGCACACGCCGCACTGGGGCGCCTTCCAGAAGCCCGCGATCATGGAGTCCATGCTCTGTCTCGCGTTCTCGACGTCGACCGTCGTGCTCGCGCGCATCCACACGGGTTTTCTCACCGTCGTGGGATTCCAGATGGCGATGGTGTGGTGGTTCCTCCACCGGTACGCGTCCTACACGTCCGGGCTCGCGCGCGTCACCGACCGGCGGAAGAGGCCGCGCGCGATCCTGTGGGACGCGGCGACGCGAGCGGCGCTTCGCGTGGGGCCGTTCGCGGCTCCGCATCCCGCTCCGCGGCGCATCACGAAGGAGGCGACGGCGCGCGACGAGCGGGAGGACGACGACGAGTGGGACGCGGAGCGGGCCGGAGGCTCCCGCTAGGAACCGAATCGGCGGGCGACGTACTCCTCGACGAGGGTCAGGAATTCCTCGGCGATGCGCGGTCCTTGCAGCGTGGTCTTGAGCTCTCCATCGACGAAGACGGGCGCCTTCGGATCTTCCGCGGTGCCGGGAAGTGAGATCCCGATGTCCGCGTGGCGCGACTCCCCAGGTCCATTGACCACGCACCCCATCACCGCGACGCGCAGTCCTTCGACGCCGGGGTAGGCCGTCCGCCACACCGGCATCTTCTCGCGAAGCCTGAGATTCACCCGCTCCGCCAGCTCCTGGAAGAAGCTGCTCGTCGTGCGCCCGCATCCCGGGCACGACGTGACCTGAGGCTCGAAGTGGCGGAGCTCGAGGGATTGGAGGATCTGCTGGCAGATCCGGACCTCCTCGCGGCGATCGCCCCCAGGCTGCGGGGTTAGGCTCACGCGAATCGTGTCGCCGATTCCCTCGAGGAGGAGCGTGGAGAGTCCCGCGGTCGACGCGACGACTCCCTTCGCACCCATCCCCGCTTCGGTCAATCCGAGGTGGAGCGCATAGTCGGTCTCGGCCGCGAGCCGCCGGTAGATCGCGATCAGATCGCGAACCCCAGACACCTTGGCCGAGAGGACGATGGCGTCGTGCGGCTGGCCGCATTGCTCGGCGAGCGCCGCCGAGCGAATGGCGCTCTCGAACATGGCGTCGAGCGTGACCTCCCGGTCCTCGCGCGGGGTGGCGCTCCGGGCGTTCGCGTCCATCAGCGACGTCAGGAGCTCGCGGTCGAGCGATCCCCAGTTCACGCCGATGCGCACCGGCTTTCCGTTCGCCACCGCGATCTTGATGATCTGGCTGAAGTGCTCGTCGTGGCGCTCGCCGCTTCCCACGTTGCCCGGATTGATCCGGTACTTGTCGAGGGAGCGCGCGCAGTCGGGGAATTGCGTGAGAAGGAGATGGCCGCTGAAGTGGAAGTCGCCGACGATGGGGGCCGCGATACCGGCGTCCCGCGTGCGGGCGACGATCTCCGGCACGGCGCGGGCCGCGTCGGGCGTGTTCACCGTGACCCGGACCAGCTCGGAGCCGGCTTCGGCGAGCGCGATCACCTGCCCGGCGGTTCCGGCCGCGTCCGCGGTATCGGTGTTGGTCATCGACTGCACGGCGACCGGATGGCTCCCGCCGATCGTGACCGAACCGATCCGGACCGGGACCGAGCGCCGGCGGGGAACGGACGTGCTGCCTTGGGAATCGAGCGGAATGGTGATGGTCGGCATCGACGCGAGTCTAGCACGGCGGGCGCGGGACGGCGTGCTAGACTCGCCGCCATGACCACGCCTCCCATGGCTGCCGCGACCGGCGTCGCGGAGCCGCCATCGCCGGCCGCACCGCGAGTCCGGACCATGTTCGCGTCCATCGCGGGCTCCTACGATCGCGCGAACCAGATCCTCTCCCTCGGACTCCATCATCGGTGGCGGCAGCGCACGGTGCGGCTGAGCGGCGCGCGCCCCGGCATGCGCGTGCTCGACTGCGCCACCGGTACGGGCGATCTCGCCCTCGAGTTCCGCCGCGCGGTGGGTCCTGAGGGCGACGTCGTGGGCACCGACTTCTGTGCGGAAATGCTCGCGCTCGCTCCCGCGAAAGCGGAACGCGCCGGCCTGCCGGTGCGGTTCGAGATCGCGGACGTGCTCCACTTGCCGTACCCCGGTCGCTCGTTCGACGTCGCCTCGATCGCGTTCGGCATCCGGAACGTCGAGGAGCCCGCGCGCGGACTCGCGGAGATGGCGCGCGTGACGCGCGAGGGAGGGCGCGTCGTCGTGCTGGAGTTCGGGCAGCCGGGCGGCGCCCTGTTCGGCCCCCTGTACCGGTTCTACTCGCACTCCGTCCTGCCGCTCCTCGGCGGCGTCATCAGCGGGCAGCGCTCCGCCTACGAGTACCTCGACCGGACGTCCTCACGCTTTCCGTCAGGGGAGCGGTTCCTCGCGATGATGCGCGACACGGGCGCCTTCCGCGACGTGCGCGCGCACGCGCTCACCGGGGGCGTGGCCTACGTCTACGTGGGAGAGGTGGCGTGAGCTTTCGCACGACGATTCCCGTCCGCTTTCAAGACGTCGACTCGGCGGGGGTCCTCTTCTTCGGACGGATCTTCGACTACTGCCATCACGCCTATGAGGATCTCATCCACAGCTCGGGGGTGGACCGGGCTCACTACTTCGCGGGGGCGGACTACCTCGTGCCCATTGCTCACGCCGAAGCGGACTACCGGAGCCCGATCAAGGTCGGCGAGCGGGTCGACATCGCGATCGACGTGACGCGGGTAGGGCGGGCGTCCATTCGTCTTCGGTATCGCGTGACGGGACACTCGGCGGAGGATTTGCGCGCCGAAGTCGAGACCGTGCACGCCTTCGTCGACCGCGCCACCATGCGGCCGATCTCCATCCCGGAGCCTCTACGCGGGTTCTTCCTCAAGCACCTCGTCCCGGAAGAGACTCCGGAGCGCATCCCGAAGTAGTCCCGCGTCAGACCTGGGCCGCGCGGGGGAGGGATAGGCGGAAGAGGGAGCCTCGCCCCAGGTCGCTCGATGCCGTCAGTCGTCCCTTCATGCGGTGCGCCAGCTCGAGAGCGAAGGCCAGGCCCAGGCCCAGGCCTCCCACTTCCCGCGTGGGAGATCCGTCTCCCTGCCGGAACGAGGCGAAGATCTGCGTCATCCGTTCGGGTGGAATGCCCGGCCCGTCGTCCTCCACCTCAACGCCCACCATGTCCCCCTCGAGCCGCAGCCGGAGCGTGATGCGTGTGCCGCATGGGGTGAACTTCGTGGCGTTATCCACGAGCGCTTCCACGATCTGGAGCACTCGGTGCCGATCGAAGATCGCCTCGAGCGGCGCGTCAGGAGCTTCGAAGACGAACTCGCGCAATCCCTCGGTGACACCGGGCAGCCGTTCCTCGAAGTATGCTCGGAGAGGCACGACCACGTCGCCGCGCCGCACGTCGAGCGGAAGGGAGCCCCGGGTCGCGGACCCGAAGTCGAGCAGGTTCTCGAGCATGGCCTTGAGCTTCTTCGACTCCTCGATACAGACGCCCGTGAACTCGCGAACCGTGTCCGGGAGCCCTCCCTGATCTTCGACCGATGTCAGATAGGCGATGATCACGGTCAGAGGCGTTCGGAGCTCATGATTCAGGTTGCGAAGGAATTCCGACTTGAGACGGTCGAGGTCGGTCAATTCCTCGTTGGCCACGCGGAGCTGGCGGTTGTTCTCGAGAAGGCGGTTGTAGAGGGTCGCGTTCTGGAGCGCGACTCCGATCATCCCGAGCGACGCCTGGAACGCGTCCAGCTCCACGGGGCCGTAGGACGAGCCGCTCGCTCCCGGGCCGAGCGCGACCAGGCCGAGCGTCTCCCCTCGGGACGAAAGAGGTGCCAGGAGCTCGATTCCCTCACGACGTGCGAGCGCCACCGTCGCGGGATGGAGCCGCTCCGGAAATTCGCGGGCTCCCAGGACCCGCCGTTCCTCGCCCAGCGCCTGAAGCGCGTCGGGAGCGACGGTGGCTCCCAGGGCGTCCGCCATGCGCCGGCTCACGCCGTGGGCACGAAGGAGAACGGGGCGCCGCTCGGTCCCTTCAGGGAGGAGCCAGAGAGCCGCGCGGGACGCGCCGAGCTGCCCCATGAGGTTGAGCAGGACGAGATCGGCGAGCGCGTAGAGGTCGAGGCCCACCGTCAGCTCACGGCTCAGCTCCGAGATGGCGAGGAGCTCGTGCTCCCGCCGTGCCGCGAGTCGGAGCGCCTCGGCTGGGTCGAGGTCAGGCCGGGATGGCACGCTCGGCATCCTGCTCGTTCGCGTCGATCGGTAGGAACGGCTCCAGGTTGAGGAGCTGGATCACTGTGAGGACCGGAGTCGACGGCGACGCGAATCGAACCGTGCGGCCCGCCTTCCGAAACTCCTCCGCGACGCTCAAAAGAGTCCCGACTCCGCTCGAGGCGATGAACTCGACCCGGCTCAGATTGACGATGAGATTCCGGCCGTTCGCGCGCACCTCCGCACAGCGCGCCAGGAGGGCGGGGACGCTCTTCGCGTCCAAACGGCCGATGACTCGCACGATCACTGCGTGCGCTCCGGAGACGACTTCAAGGGGTTCGGGCACGTCATGCCTCCTCTCGTTGATGCGGAAAGCGAAGCACCGTGAGGTTGCCCTCACGGGTTCCCGGGACATACGTTGCCTGACGCGTGGCCCGGCGGATGATTTGAAGACCAATCCCGCGCCCCTTCGAACGGACGTTGGGGTCGCCGAAATCGAGGTCGGGCGCGGCGTCCGGGGTAAAGGGCGTTCCATCGTCGCGCACGAGGAACAAGGTCGCCCCCAGGTCGTCCGGCACCCACCAGAGGTCGAGGGACCGCGACGAATCCTCCCGGTATCCGTGCTCCACGATGTTGGCGCACACCTCGTACAGGGTCGTCGTCAGGAGTCCGAAGTCTCGCTCCGGAAGCATCCGTGCCGGCGGGCAGCGGCGCAGCCAGGCGCCGATTCGCTCGAGAGCGTCCATGCGGGCGGGAAGGGTCATCGCGAGCCCGCGAGCCCGTGCCTGATGAAGAAGCTTCTCGGCGTCTCCCGAGAACAGAGCTTCGGAGGCGCCGTCCCCCTTTGACGTTCCTTGGTGCGCGATCACGAGGATCGTCTCGTCGTCGGCGGGGGGCGCGTGGTCGGTCCACGTGGCGATCGCGGCAACGATGGCGTCGATCACCGAGGACGTCCCGCCTGCCGCCGCGGCGGCGACCGTGTTACCCAGGCGCTCGAGCCCGAACTGTTCCCCTCGCGCGTTCGTCGTCTCGTTCACGCCATCCGTGTACTGGACGAGGATGTCGCCGGGCTCGAGCTGGAGCGTGCGGTCTTCGAGCGTGGTTGCGATGGCGCCCCCTCGAATGGCTCCAATCGGTATGCCGCGCGTCGAGAGGCGCGACACGGAGCGATCGCGGGCGCGGTACTGGACGAGCGGATTGTGCCCCGCGGACGCGTAGGTCATCCGCCCCATGTTCGGATCGAGCACCCCGTAGAACAGCGTCACGAAGGAGCCCGGCTCCAGGGTCTCCGCGAGCCTCCGGTCGACCTGCGTCAGGAGCGATGCCGGGGACGCGATGCCGTCGCGATACGCGCGCATCAGGGAGAACACCATCGACATGACGAGGCATCCAGCGAGCCCTTTGCCCGCGACGTCCGCGACGACCACTCCTATCCTTCCGTCTGCCAGGTCGAACACGTCGTAGTAGTCGCCGCCGACCTCCGCTGCGGGTCGATGGTAGCCCTGGATCAGGAAGGCGCCGGCGCGCGCAGTGCCTTTCGGCAGGAGGGATCGCTGGATCCGCTGGGCCAGCTCCATCTCGTGGGCCAGGCGTTCGCGCTCGACCAGGTCCGCTTGAGCCTGCTGCAGCTCGCCCGCCATCTGATTGATCGCGGTGGCCAGGAGTCCGAGCTCCGTCCGATCCCGGAGCACGAGGGGGCGGTCGAGCTCGCCGCGCCCGATCCGTTCGATGCCGTGGCGCAGTGTCGCGATCGGTCGCAAGAGCTGTGACACGAGGACGAGAGGAACGAGCACGGCAGCGCCGAGGAAGAGCGCGAGCACGGCGATCTGCTGGCGTCTCGCGTCGGTGATGACCCGATCCAGATAGCTCCGCGGCATGCCAACGACGGCGAGGCCGAGCCGCCTTCCGTCCGGGTGGGTGACGGGAACCGACGCGAGAAGCGTTCCTCCGTCCTCACCGAGGGTCTCTCCTTGGGCCAGGCGCGCGTCCTCGATAGGGCGGAGCTTGGAAGGCGGCGCGTAGCTCTGTCCGAGGCTCCGGACATCGGGATGCCCCTGCACGACGCCTCGAATGTCCGTCACCACGATCACGCTGAGCTCGGGCTGCCGCGCCAGGAGCTCCTTCGCGAGCGGATGCAGCGTGAGCTCGGGGTAGTCGCCGAGCATGGCTCCGGTGCTCGCGAGCGCGAGCGTGCGCGCATCGAGGAGGAGACGCGTTTCGATCTCCGCAGTGAGCGCTCGCCGCGTGTTTCGCTCCGCGACCGCGCCGACGCTGGCCACGGCGCCTGCCGTGAGGAGGACCGCCGCCACCGTGACGATCCACCGAATACTCCAGACAACCTTCCCTTTCGGCTGCGTCACGGTCCCTCCCCGAGCAGCTCGCGCGTGCGTGCCAGCTGCTTCTCGGCGCGCGCGATGTAGCCCTTGGCCCGCGCGTCGTCCGGATCCACGGCGAGCACCCTCTCCCAGAGCGCGACCGCCTCTTCGAGCTTTCCGGCCGCGAAGGAGTTCATGCCCCGCATCAGGTACTCGCGCTTCAAGTAGTCGCCGACCCGCGCGTAGGTCGGGTCCGCCGACCAGACGATCTCCCAGTACCGGAGCGCGTCGTCGGGCCGGCGCTGCTCCATGGCCACGAGTCCGCGACGGTAGAGCGCCTCCAGCTCGCGGCGGGAGAGCGTGGGGCGCGAGTGCCCCGGGGCCGACGGTGACGCGTGTGTCGACGACGTCTCCGGGGCGGGGGGCGCCGTCTTCGGCTGTGCCGCCGCGAGCTGCCGCGCCTGGGTGAGCGCGAGCGCCGCGACCGAGAGCCCGTCCGCGCGCGGGTCGAGCACCCGGGCCTGGTCCAGCTTCTGGTCCGCTTCCGCGAGCCGCCCCGCATCGATCGCACGGCGGGCCTCGCGGATGAGAACGTCCGTCTGGCGCGCGATCGCCTGCTCGGTGCGACGGAGCATCGCGGACGCCTCCTGATCCGTCGGCTGTGTCGCGAGGATGGCGAGGAATCCGGTTCGCGCGGCGGGGAGATCGTTCGCCGCGAAGGCGTCGAGCGCCTGCGCGAAGCGGTCGCGAATCGCGCTCGAACGGGCGGACCGGCGGTCGCTCTCCGCGCGGCAGCGCGCGCGGGCCGCGGCGGCGAGAGAATCGGCCGGGTCCTTCGCGAGGACGCGCCCGTAGGCGAGGGCTGCGGCGGTGTAGTCCCCGGAGCCCTCGAGGCGCGCCGCGCTCTCACGCAGGCATCGACGCTCGAGATCGGCCGCGCGAGGCTCGCCGGGTGCGAGCGTCCCCACCGCTCCGAGGATATCGAAGGCGTCGTCGTAGCGCTCCGCGGCCCGCGCCGCCTCCGCCCGCGCGAGGAGGGAATCGACGCGCTCTCGCTCGATCTGATCGAAGGCCTCGGTGAGCCGTGTCTGAATGCGCTCCTCGTCGGCGCGAAGCGCGGCCGCACGATTCTCAGCCACCGTGCGTCCCGCCACGAGGGTGACGCCGATGCGATGGATCGTGGCAATGCCCGCGTCCTCGAAGGCGTAGTCGAGCGAGAGCGATTGCCAGCGCACGCCCGCCCCGAAGACCGAGCCCCGACCATTCCACCCGCCGCGCAGGGAAAGCATGGGGTGCGGCGTGAACTCCGTTCCGAACCGGACGCGCGTCCCGACCCCGTGGGGATGCTCGATCTCCAGGGCGGTCGCGGTCCATCGGGAGCGGTAGGCGAGCCCGGTCCGCACGACGGAGGGATCGGGCACGCTCGCCTCGTCGAGCCGGATCGACGGCTCGATCAAATTTCGCACGGCGAGCCCGAACGACACGCGATCCGCCCAGGGCACGGCGACACCGGCGGCGAGGAGCGGCTGGACCGTCATGCCGGCATCCAGACCGAGGCCGCTCCCCGAAGCTCCGGCTACGTTCTGGCTCTGGATCTTCGCGGCTCCGCCGACCGACCACGCGCCGCCCAAGGATCGGCCGAATCCAATCGCAAGCTCCGATTCCGTCGAGGTGAGGTCGGACGCGAGAAGCGTGTTCCGGTCGTCGCGCTGCTCGATCCCGCCCACCCCGAACGAGCGATACGACACACCCAAGCCGCCCCATCGCCAGCTCGGCAGCGCGAACGCGAGGTACTCCTCGTGCGCGTCGTAGCCGTACTGGAAACGTCCCGCCTGGAACTCGCGCCGGGACACGAGCCCGAGACCGCCCGGGTTCCAGGCCATGGCGCTCGCGTCGGACGCGAGCGCGGCATAAGCCCCTCCGAGCGCCACCGCCCGCACGCCGGTGCCGTTGGCGAAGATCGACTCCGTGCCGCCGTCGTCCCTCCCGCTGGCGGGACGTGGGATGAGAACGCCGAGCGCCGCGGCGAGGGCGAGCCCGTGGAGGAGGCGCGGCCGCATCATCGCACCACCGCCACTTTGCGAACCACGCGCTCGGTCGCGCCGTCCGCATACCGTGCGAGGATCTCCGCCAAGTACACGCCGTTTCGCACGAGATCGCCAGCGCCGTTCCGTCCCGTCCACGCGTCGGATTGGTGCAGCCCCGCCGCACGCGCTTCATCGCGCACCACCTCGGCCACGCGCTCGCCCGATGGCGTGAGGATGCGGAGACTGACCCGACCGTCGGCGCGTAGGTAATAGACGAACGACGTCGCCTCGCGACCCGCCGCGAACGGATTCGGGAAATTCGAGTAGCTCGCCACGAGCGTGGCCGCGCCCACCGTTCCCGCTTCGGTCCAGAGCGGGAAGGAGTGGCCTGGCTCGGGGCGCACCTGCACGGCGAGGAGCGCGCTCCCCGGCTGCACGACGCCGATGCCGCTCTCGTCCACACCGAGCCTCAGCGCGCGTCCGGCCGGCGCCCCGGTCAGCGCCACGCGAAGCTCCACCTCGACCGTGCCACCCGGCGGGACGAGGAGCAGGCTGTCTGCCGGAAGCCACGCCGCCGTGGAATCCGGTGTGAGCGTGGCGCTCTCGGCCCAGAGAACGCCGCCGACGTAGGCCGCGACGCGGGTCGCGACGCTTCCGATCCCGATCGGGACGACGTCGCGATCCGCCGCCCGCAGCGTGAGGTGATCCAGCCGCACGTCGCCCGAGCCGGCGGCGGCCGTGTT
>DATJGP010000084.1:0-10203 GCA_035494915.1 Candidatus Eiseniibacteriota bacterium
GCCGCGCTGCGCGCGGTGGAAGGGTACGGCGCGACCTCCGTGCTCCTCGACGACGGATGGGAGCAGCGGTCGCTCGCGTGGGACCGCCTGTGGGTTGCCGTCGATCCGACGCACCCGTTTGGCAACGGCTGGGCGCTTCCAGCGGGTCCCTTGCGGCGACCTCCGGGGACGCTGCGAGAGGCCGACGTGGTCGCGTTCGTGCTCGAGCCCGGCGACGAGATCGATGAGGCGGTGTTCCGCGCGATCCGCGCGCGCGCCCCGCAGGCCTCGATCCTCCGCTTTCGTCGTTCGCTCGATCGTACGACGGCGCTCGGAGACCGGAGCGCGCCCGCGGCGACGCTGACACCCGGCGCCCCCGTCGCGCTCGTGACCGGCGTGGGGGCCCCGGAGCGCGTCGAGCGGCTGGTCGCGGCCTCGGGGGCCCGGATCGTCCATCACGCGTCGTTCCCCGATCACGCGCGATTTCACGAGGGCGATCTTGCGCGCGCGCTCGAGCGGGGGGCGTCGGCCGGCGCGGCCGAGGCGCTCATCACCGAGAAGGACGAGGCCCGATGGCCGCGCTCCTTCCACCCGTCGCTTCCCGTGCGCGTGCTCCGGACCCGCCTCACGCCTCTCGATCCCGTCGAGCCTCACCTGGAGGGGATCGTTCCGGCCGGTGGCGCCACTCGCGAAGATGCCCTAGGCTTCAGGCTCTCGGGGGCCACCCGATCCACATGACACCCACCACTCGCAAACGAGCCAGTCGCGGCCAGACGGAGACCGACGTCCTCGTCCTGGGGAGCGGCATCGCCGGTCTGACCGTGGCGCTCCACGCCGCCCAGTTCGCGCGGGTCATCGTCGCGACCAAAGTGGACGCGCTCGAGTCGAACACGAACTACGCCCAGGGGGGCGTCGCGGCGGCGCTGGGGGACGACGACGCGTTCGCCAAGCACGAGCGGGACACGCTCGTCTGCGGCGCGGGACTCTGCGATCCCGAGGCGGTCCACGTGCTCGTCGAGGAAGGGCCGACCGAGGTCATGCGCCTCGTCTCGCTCGGCGTCCGCTTCGACAAGGACGCGGCGGATCCCGACCGGCTCGCGCTCGGCCGCGAGGGAGGGCACTCGCGCCGGAGGATCGTCCACGCCAAGGACCGCACCGGCCACGCGATCGAGCGCGTGCTCCTCGCCCAGGCCCGCGCGCACCCCAAGATCACGATCCTCGAGAACGCGATCGCGATCGATCTGGTGCTCCAGTCGAAGCACGTCGCCGGCCGCCGCCTCGCTCCCTCGAAGGAGCGGGTCTGGGGGGCGTACCTGCTCGACCGGAGGACGGGATCGATCGACGTGGTCGCCGCACACGCGACCGTGATCGCGACCGGCGGCTGCGGCAAGGTCTACACGTACACCACGAACCCGGACATCGCGACGGGGGACGGCCTCGCCGCAGGCTTCCGCGCCGGCGCGCCGGTCGCGAATCTCGAGTTCATGCAGTTCCATCCCACGTGCCTCTATCACCCCGAGGCGAAGTCCTTCCTGATCTCCGAGGCGGTGCGCGGGGAAGGGGCGAAGCTCCTCACGTCGGACGGGAAGCCGTTCATGCAGCGCTACCATCGCCTGCGCGAGCTCGCGCCGCGCGACATCGTGGCGCGCGCGATCGACTTCGAGATGAAGCGCCGCGGCGATAAGTTCGTGCTCCTCGACATGGCGCGGCTCGGGCGGAGGCTCCTCGAGCGCCGCTTCCCGCACATCACGCGCCGCGTGCAGGAGCTGGGCTACGACGTCTTCAAGGACCCGATCCCCGTGGTGCCCGCGGCCCACTACATGTGCGGCGGTATCGTCACCGATCTCGACGGACGGGTGGAGCTGAACGGGCTCTACGCGTGCGGCGAGGTGGCCTGCACCGGCGTGCACGGGGCGAATCGACTCGCGTCGAACTCGCTCCTCGAGGCGATGGTGTTCTCGCGGCGGGCGGGGCGCGCGATCTTGCGCCAGGTGTCGGCCGATCCGCGCGCGGAGCTGCCGCGCCTTCCCGCGTGGCGCACGAACGGTGCGGTGGAGCCGAAGGAACAGGTCATCTTCGACCACAATTGGGATGCGCTTCGGCGGGTCATGTGGGATTATATGGGCATCGTCCGAAGCGACGAGCGCCTGGCCCGGGCGGCCGCTATGGTGGCCGTGCTCCGGGAACAAACCGAACGTGATTACTGGCGGTACCGGCTCGATGCGGACCTGATCGAGCTTCGCAACATCGGGCTCGTGGCCGACCTGATCGTGGCCTGCGCCCGGCGGCGCACCGAATCGCGCGGACTCCACTACAACGTCGACCATCCGCGCACGAACGACCGCCAGTTTCGTCGCGACACGGTGCTCACCCGTCAGGACGTCCGCTGACATGATGACCGACCAAGACAGCGCCATTCTCGATCTCGCCCTGAAGCATGGGCAATACCACCCGAATGCCTACCGGTTCACGCTCGACGCGGTGAATCACGCGGTGCGTTGCGCGCGTGAGATCCGCCACGTGAGCGGAACGGAGGTCCTCGAGGGGGCACGGGAGCTCGCCATCGCGCGGTTCGGCCCGCTCGCCAAGACGGTGCTCGAGCAGTGGGGCATCGGCAAGACCGAGGACTTTGGAGCCATCGTCTTTCAGATGGTGGAGCAGGGCCTCCTCGGGAAGACGCCCGAGGACAAGCCGGGCGACTTCGCCCGCGGGTACGACTTCGAGGAGGCTTTCGTGCGTGACTTCGACTGGCTCGACCGGATCGGCTTCCGCAAGCGCTCGGAGCTCGAGTAGCCCGCGTGGGCCGGGGACGATCCAAGCAGCGGAGCGCCTCGCTCCGCCTCCTGCAGTACCTGAAGCCGTACCGGGGCCAGCTCCTCCTCACCGCGGCGCTCATGGTGGGCTTTGCGCTCACGAGCGGAATCTCGATCGGGATGATCTCCCCGTTCGTGAAGATCCTCTTCACGCCACGCCATGCCGCGCAGGCTCCGGCCATGATTCCGGCCCCGCTCGCCACCATGGCCGGGCTGGACTCGACCGCCGTGAACGCGACGCCGGCGCCGCACGAGGAGGCAAAGAGCGGGATCCCCGCGCGCGTGAGCGCCTGGAAGAAGGACCTCCGGACCTGGTTCGAGCACTTCTTCCTGACGGGCAATCCCATCCGGTCGCTCACGCGGATCTGTCTCACCCTCCTCATCGTCTTCTTCCTGAAGAACGTGTTCGACTATTTGCAAAGCGTGCTCACGGTGTACGTGGAGCAGGCTGTGGTGCGGGACCTTCGGAACGAGGTCTACGGCCATCTGCACGAGCTCTCGCTCTCGTTCTTCCACTCGCGGCGGACGGGAGCGCTCCTCTCGCGTCTCACCAACGACATCGCGCTCGTGCGCGGGGCGCTCGCGGCCGGGTTCAGCAACTTCGTGAAGAGCATCCTGCTCCTCACGGTCTGTCTGTTCTGGATCTTCTGGACCTCCTGGCGGCTCGCGCTCGTGTCGTTCCTCGTCGTACCGCCGTCCGTCTTCCTCATCGTGTGGCTGGGGAAGAAGCTCCGGCGCCGGAGCACGATCACGCAGGAGCGCATGGCCGATCTCAACTCCATCCTCCAGGAGACCCTCACCGGTATCCGCGTGGTGAAGGCGTTCTCGATGGAGGAGTTCGAGAAGCAGAAGTTCGCGCGCGTGGCGCAGGCGTACTTCCGCTCGTTCGTGAAGCAGCGCCGACTCGGCGCCCTGGCGGGCCCTCTGTCGGAGACGCTCGGGGTGTTCGCCGCGACGCTCGTCCTCTGGTACGGAGGCAACGAGATCCTGCTCCAGCGCTCCATGGAGCCGCAGCAGTTCTTCATCTTCCTCTTCGCGATGCTCCAGCTCATGAGCCCGCTCAAGTCGCTCAGCAACGTGAACGCGACCATCCAGGAAGGGCTCGCGGCCGCGGTGCGCATCTTCCGCCTCCTCGACACCAAGCCGACCGTGGTGAGCCGTCCGGGGGCGCGCATGGCGCAGGGCATCCACGAAGGGATCGACTTCGACCACGTCTCGTTCCGTTACGGCCAGGGCGGGGACGTCCTCTCCGACGTGAACTTCACGGTGCGCGCCGGGGAGGTCGTGGCGCTCGTCGGCCCGAGCGGAGCGGGGAAGTCGACCCTCGCGGATCTGGTCGCGCGCTTCTACGATCCGACGGAGGGAGCGATCCGGCTCGACGGGAAGGATCTTCGCGATTACGACCTCGCGTCCCACCGCCGCATGATGGGGGTCGTGACGCAGGAGTCGATCCTCTTCAACGACACCGTCTGGAACAACATCGCGTACGGCGTCACCGACGCGGACGAGGAGGCGGTCCGCCGGGCCGCGCGGGCCGCCAACGCGGAACGCTTCATCCTCGACATGACGGAGGGCTACCAGACGGCGATCGGAGACCGCGGCGTGCTCCTCTCGGGGGGCGAACGCCAGCGCATCGCGATCGCGCGGGCGATCTTCAAGAACCCGCCGCTCCTGCTCCTCGACGAGGCCACGTCGAGCCTCGACTCGCAGTCGGAGCTCCTGGTGCAGGAAGCGCTCGACGCGCTCTTCGCGGGCCGCACGGTTTTCGTGATCGCGCACCGGCTCTCCACCATCCAGCGCGCCGATCGCATTTTCGTCCTCGACAAGGGGCACATCGTCCAGACGGGAACGCACCGGGAGCTGGTCGCGACGCCGGGCCTCTACCAGAAGCTCCACCGCCTCCAGTTCCGCCTCGCCGACCAGCTGGTCGCGCAGAACCGGGCGGGCTGACCCGCCGATGACGCCGCGTACCACCGCGGTCGTCCGGTTCTCCTCGCTGGGCGACGTGCTCCTCGCCGCGCACGTGCCGTCGTTCCTGAAGCGCGCGAACCCGGGGGAGCGCGTCCTCTTCATCACGAAGGCGCGCTACGCGTCCGTGCTCGACGGGCACCACGACGTCGATGGACTCCTGCTCCTCGAAACCGCCGGTGACGCCGCCGGGGACGCGCCCTCGTCCACGCCGGTGATCGCGCGGGGCGCTCTTCCGGATCTGGCGGCGGCGCTGCGCGACGCCCGCGTCGATTCGATGATCGATCTCCACGGCAATCTCCGTTCCGCGGCTCTCCGGAATGGGGTTCGGCCGCCGAACGTCGCGCGCGCGCCCAAGCACGGCTTGAAGCGGCGGCTCATGGTGCACGCGAAGTGGATCCCCACGCGGCCGCTTCCGCCGCTCCTTCGCACGTACCGGTCGCTCGCGGGACTTCCGGCCGACGCGCCGCTCACGCCGTGGCTGCGGAACGCGATCTCCGCGCGGGACCGCGCCCGGGCCTCCGACGCGCGTGAGACTCTTCAGCCCGGGACATTCGTTGTGTACGGCGTGGGCGCCCGGTGGGCGACCAAACGCTGGCCGCTCGAGCACTTCGTCTCGCTCGCGGCCGCGGTCCGCGAGGAATGGGGGCTCGAGCCTCGATTCGCGCTGTCGCCGGGCGACCCGGACCAGGAGCTTCTGCGGCTGCTGGGATCCGACGCGAACCTGGCCGTCACGCTCGACATCCGGGCGCTCGCCGCGCTCGCCGCCGATGCGGCGGCGATCGTGTCGAACGACTCCGGCATCCTCCACCTCGGCCCGGCGCTCGGCGTCCCGGCGGTCGGACTCTTCGGGAGCACCGTCCCCGCCTTCGGCTTCGCGCTCCAGGGACCGCGCGACGCGGTCGCGGAGATCCCGCTCCCGTGCCGCCCGTGCGGCGTTCATGGGCGGGACCGCTGTCCGCTCGGCCATCACGCGTGCATGAATCAGCTCACGCCCGAGATCGCGCTCGACGTGCTTCGCCCGATCCTCGCGACGGTGGCCGCGTCGTGAGCCGCATCCTGCTCACGGACGTGCGTCCGGAGGCGCTTCGGTCCGCGGTGGAAGAGGCGGTCGGCCACGAGCTCCCGTGGGTGGATCCCGAAGACTCCCAACTCGACGACGTGGACGTCTGGTTCTGTGCCGGGCCCCCGCCGGGCCGGGTCCTCACGCTCCCCGGCCTCGAATGGATCCATAGCGGATGGGCCGGGGTGGAGGGATGGTTCCGCCGTCCCGAGTGGCGCGGCGATGTCCGGCTCACGCGCACGGTCGCCGACTTCCCCGAGCGCATGGCCGAATACGTCTTCGCGTACCTGCTGGCGCAGGAGCTCGGGGTGGCGCGCGCCATCCGCCAGATGCAGGACCGCGCCTGGCGCCACTGGGTGCCGGGGTCGATTCACGGCCGCACGATGCTCGTGGTGGGGTATGGGGCCATCGGAAGCGCGATCGCGTCGCGCGGTCGCGCGTTCGGACTCAGCGTGCAGGGGATCCGGCGCGGCCCCGTGACCTCGAGCGAGGAGAGCCAGGACGTGCACGAGCTGTCGCGGCTGCCGGAGCTGATCGGCGAAACCGACGTCGTCGTCAACGTTCTCCCGCACACGCGCGACACGGAATCGTTCTGGAATCGGGAGCGCTTCGAATCGATGAAACAGGGCGCCGTGTTCGTGAGCATCTCGCGAGGCGCCACCGTCGACGAAGCAGCGCTCCTCGACGCGATCCGCGCGGGTCGACCCGGGCGCGCGATCCTCGATGTCTTCCGCGAGGAGCCCCTCCCGCCGGACCATCCGCTCCGCGGCCACGACGAGATCTGGATCACGCCGCACGTGGCGGGCACCGGCACCGTGGTCGAGCTGGCGCGGGACTTCGCCGCGAACTGGGCTCGGTATCAGAGGCGGCGCTCACTGCTCCACGTGGTGGATCGCGAGCGGGGCTACTAGCGGGCGTGGGGCTACCGCCGCCGGGAAATCCCTTGATTCCGCGGTCCCGTAACCCATAATCGGCCATTGAGAAGCACCCCCTCCCACCCTCGACGAGGAGCCGCATGGCCGTCCAGACCAAGGAACCGCTCGTGAGCCAGGACACGATGTGGGCCATCCAGAAGCCGGGACCCGCCCCGGGCCTCGCACGGATCGTGGCGCCCATTCCCAAGGTCGGACCGAAGGACGTCCGCGTCCGCGTCACCGCGTTCGCCATCTGCGGCACCGATCTCCACATCGTCGAATGGGACGACTGGGCCGCCTCGCGCATCAAGCCCCCACTCATTCCAGGACACGAGTTCACCGGGGTCGTGGAATCGGTGGGATCCGAGGTCACGCTGGTGCGGCCCGGCGACCGCGTCACCGCGGAGACGCACATCTACTGCGGACTCTGCTACGCCTGCCGTCGCGGGCTCCCTCATCTCTGCGAGAACGTGCAGATCCTCGGCGTGGATCGCCAGGGCGCGTTCGCCGACCTGGTCGTGATCCCCGAGCAGAACGTGTGGAAGCTCCACCCCAGCATTCCCGAGGAGATCGCGGCGGTGCACGATCCGCTCGGGAACGCGGTGCACTGCGCGCTGGCGGGTCCCGTCGCGGGGCTTCGGTTCGCCGTGTTCGGATGCGGCCCCATCGGCTGCTTCTCGGTGGGCGTGCTCAAGGCGTCGGGCGCATCGTGGGTGGCCGCGGTGGACAAGAATCCGATGCGGCTCGGACTCGCGGAGCGGATGGGAGCCGACCTCCTCCTCAATGTGGAAAAGGATGCCGTGGTTCCATCCATCCGCGACGCGACGGACGGTCGCGGCGTGGACGCGATGCTCGAGATGTCCGGCAGCCCCGGCGCGTTCCGCGACGGGTTCGAGGCGCTCGCGAACGGCGGGCGCATCTCGCTGCTCGGCATTCCGTCGAAGCCGCTCGAGATCGACGTGGCGCGGGAGATCATCTTCCGCGGCGCGACGGTGCAGGGAATCAACGGCCGCTGGATCTACGACACGTGGTTCCGGATGGAGGCGCTCCTCCTCTCGGGCAAGCTCGACATCCGGCCCGTGATCACGCACACCCTGGGATGGAGCGAGTTCGACCGCGCCGTGGAGCTCCAGCGCTCCGGCAAGGCGGGGAAGATCGTGCTCCAGAGGGACCATCCGTGAGCCGCGCCACGGAGACCAAGAACCCGCTCGGCTTCCTCGACGACGCGATGGCGCAGCTCCGCGCCGACGGCCTCTACCGGTCGCTCCGCATCCTCGAGGGCGAGCAGAAGGCCGAAGCCCGCTTCGATCACAAGGACGTCATCAATCTCTCGTCGAACAACTACCTCGGACTGACGACGCATCCCAAGCTTCGCGAAGCCGCGCTCGACGCGGTTCGGAAGCTCGGTGTGGGCTCGGGCTCGGTGCGCACCATAGCCGGCACCATGGATCTCCACATGGAGCTCGAGCGCCGGATCGCGGTCTTCAAGAAGACCGAGGCCGCGGTGGTCTTCCAGAGCGGCTTTGCGGCGAACGCGGGTACGGTCTCGGCCGTTCTCGGCAAGGACGATCTCATCATCTCCGACGAGCTGAACCACGCGAGCATTATCGACGGTGCGCGGCTCTCCCGCGCGACCATCAAGGTGTTCCCGCATCGCGACGTGAAGGCGCTCGAGAAGCTCCTCGAGGAGACGACCGCGTTCCCGCGGCGGCTCGTGATCACGGACGGCGTCTTCAGCATGGACGGAGACGTGGCCCCGATGCGCGAGATCGCCACGCTCGCTCGCGCGCACGGCGCGATCATGATGGTGGACGACGCCCACGCGTCGGGAGTGCTCGGCAAGGCGGGGCGGGGGACCGTCGACCACTTCGATCTCCACGGCCAGGTGGACATCCAGGTGGGTACGCTCTCGAAGGCGATCGGCGTCCTGGGCGGCTATGTCGCGGGCTCGAAGACCTTGATCGAATACCTGTACCACCGCGCGCGGCCGTTCCTCTTCAGCACCTCGCACCCGCCGGCCGTGGCCGCGGCCTGCCTCGCCGCGTTCGACGTGCTGGAGCAGGAGCCGGAACGGATCGAGCGGCTCTGGTCCAACACGAAGCGCTTCAAGGAAGGCCTCGCGCGGCTCGGCTTCGACACCGGGATCAGCGAGACTCCGATCACGCCCATCATCGTCGGCGAGGCGGATCTCGCCATGCGTTTCTCGGACCAGCTCTTCGCGCGAGGCCTGTTCGCGCAGGGGATCGGCTTCCCGACCGTCGCGAAGGGACGCGCGCGGCTCCGGACGATCGTCACCGCCACGCACACCGAGGCGGAGCTGGACCGAGCGCTCGCGATCCTCGAGGACGTCGGACGGAAGCTCGGCATCATCCGCTGATTCCCCAGGTTCAAAGGCGCGCTCGATGAGCCGCGCGTCCGAAGCACCGCTTCTCGTCCGCCTTCCCAACTGGCTCGGCGACCTCGTGCTGGCGTGGCCCGTGGTGGACGCCGCGGCTCGCCGTGGCGCCGTCTTCGCCGGCCCCGAGCCCTTCCGGGCCCTCGTCGAGCCGCGTTATCCAGGATCACCCTACGTCGGCATCTCGCGCTCGAGCCGGTTCGCGGCGGCACCATCGATCCGCCGTCTCAAGCCGCGCGCGGCGCTCCTCCTCACGGAGTCCCTGTCGTCCGCGATTCTCGCGTGGCTCAGCGGCGTGCCGGAGCGAATTGGATATGCGGCGGAGGGGCGCAACCTCCTCCTCACCCGTGCCGTCCGCCGAACGGGCCCCGCGCGCAGCATGCCGCGGACCCGCGAGTACGCGGTGCTCGCGGAGGCGGCCGGGCTCGACGTGGGTCCCGCGATCCCGCGCTTGGCGCCCCTCGAGCGCGAGCTGGAAGCAGGGAAGGCACTCCTCGGGCGAGCCACGAGGTACGCCGTCGTGGCCCCCGGCGCGAGCTACGGTCCCGCCAAGCAGTGGGGCCCGGAGCGATTCGCGAGCGCGGCGCAGGACCTGACGGCCCACGGTCTCACGATCGTCCTCGTAGGATCGCGCGAGGACGCCGGTGTGGCGAAGGCCACGATCCGGCCCCTCGTCGCCGCACACACCCACGATCTCACCGGCGCGACGGATCTCTCGGCCCTCGTCGGCATCCTCGCGGGAGCCGACGTCGTCCTCTCCAACGACTCCGGGGTGATGCACCTGGCCGCAGCCCTGGAGCGTCCGACGGTCGGCATCTTCGGCTCCACGAGCCCTGTGTGGACCTCCGCCGACGCACCTTGGGTCCGCAATCTCTACGCGGCCTATCCGTGCTCCCCGTGCTTTCGACGCACGTGCCCGATCGGCTACGGCTGTCTTCGCTCCATCGAAGCCACGGACGTATCGCGGGCTGCGGTCGCGGTGATGGGGCGGGAGTAGAGGGGTCTGGGCCGGGCTCGGGGGCGGTGAGGTCTCGTCACCTCGCAGTCCGGCGTACTACCTCGAAGGTCACA
>DATJGP010000085.1:0-4970 GCA_035494915.1 Candidatus Eiseniibacteriota bacterium
CATGATGAACGTACGGTCGAGGGGGTTTCGCACAGGCTGATTGAGGCCTCTGGACCGGAGGACTTGGCCTTGTCACAATGCCTGCTTGTGCCTGCCTTCGGCGGGCCCCTGACCCAAGGAGACCTGGATGAAAACCCCCGAGAGCGCCCTTCCCAAGGCCCGGATTCCCTACGGCACCTGGGGTAGCAGCTATTTCCCGGCCTGGCAGACGTCCGCGCTGGCCGAGGTGAACATCGGCCAGTTCGCCGGCGAGGCCGCCAACCGCATCTTCGGACTCCGCAAGGTCCCGGCGGAGCGGATCGAGTTCCTCGTCATCGGCTCCACCATTCCGTGGCACTGGAAGTTCTGGACCGCGCCCCTCGTCGCCTCGTGCATGGGACATCGCATTCCCGGCTATCACGTGGAGCAGGCGTGCGCGACGGGACTCCAAGCGGTGCTTCTCGCGGGAGCGGAAGTGCAGGCGGGGCGCGACGTGGTGGGTGTCGTGACGTTCGACCGCACGAGCGATTCGCCGGTGGGCGTATTCCCGGAGCGCCGCGCGCACGAGCGCACGCAGGCGCTCGCGGACGTGTGGGACAACTTCGGCTTCGACCCCGCGACCGGCAACTCGATGATCGCTGCCGCGGGCAAGACCGCGCGCAAGTACAAGCTCGATCGCAAGGAAGTCGATGACTGCTCCTACCGGCGGTATGAGCAGTACTTCCAGGGTAAGGAGTCCGGCTTCCTCGACCGCGTGCTCGTGCCTCTGGACGTCCTGACCGTGAGCGGTCGTCCACTCGGGCGGATCGACGACGATCTCGGCGTCCGCCGCGTGACGCGCGAGAGCCTGCGCGGTATGCGCGAGCTCGACTCCTGCGTCACGAGCGGCGGCCAGACGCACGCTTCGGACGGCATGGCCACGCTCCTAGTCACCACACCCGAGCGCGCGAAGGAGCTGAGCCAGCGCCCCGAGATCGCGATCGAGTTCGTCGCGAAGACCGAGGTGCGCACCGACCCCAGCCTCATGCCCGAAGCGCCCGCGCTCGCCGTTCAGAAGCTGCTCGACCGCACGGGGCTCACGCTCGGCGACATCGCCGTGTTGAAGAACCACAATCCCTTCGCGGTGAACGACGTCGTCTTCACCAAGGTGACGGGCTACGACTGGGCCGGCATCAACAACAACGGCTGTCCGCTCGTCTGGGGCCATCCGCAGGGACCCACGCTCACGCGCGTGCTGATCGAAGCGCTCGAAGAAGCGGTCGATCTGGGCGGCGGTTACGTTCTCGTCTTCGGGTGCGCGGCCGGCGACGTCGGCATCGCCTCGCTCTTCCGCGTTTCCTAGGAGATCGCCATGGCCACGACGATGAACGACGTGCGGACGAAGGGCGCCATGCGGCAGCCGACGCTGGACACGATGGGCCTCGGCGGAGTCCTCGACATCTTCCGCCGCGGACGGCTTCCGGTGGATACCTCCGCCCTCGTGGATCAGGTCTTCGGGCCCGCCAGCGATCGCGGCGCGCTCGTGATTTCGGGGGCGAGCGGAATCGTGGGCGCAGGCAAGGCGATGCAGCTCGGCTCGCGGCTCCAGCCATTCGATGTTCGAATCGCTGCACTCGACTTCCCCGGCGCGCCGGATGGAATCGCGCGGCAGTACGCGGGTCTCGTGAATGCCTTCGGCCCCGCCGGCGCCGCCGCGGTGATGCAGAACATCGTTCGCCTGGCGTACGACGGGAAGACGCTCCCCGCGGAGCTCCGGCGCATGAAGCCGCGATTCCTCCTCGAAGCCATCCCCGAGATCCTCGAGGTGAAGCGCGCGCACTACGAGCTCTTCCGTCGCGAGTTCCCCGACATCGAGATCCGCTCGGTGACGTCGGGCTTCCCGAGCCGCGAGCTGGGCGTCGGCATCGCCCACCCCGCGTTTCCCCACGAGATCAACAAGGTGTGGGAGGTCGTGGAGCCGGCGCCTTCACCGGTGACGCAGCTCCTGTGGTCGCTGGGCCTGATTCCGGTCGAGGTGAGCGACGACTGGTCCTTCGTGCTCGACGTGCTCTTCTGCGGGCTGACCCACGCCGCGCTCCTCTACCACCGCGCGTCGAACATGCCCTACTGGAAGGTCGACAAGTACGTGCGGCGCCTCGTCGGCCCCAATCCATTCCGGGCCCACGACGCGATCGGCGCCGCGGGCGCGAACTTCCTCACGTGGTCGTGCCTGCATCACCTGGGCGAGCACTATGGCGATCTCTTCCGCCCCACGGCGGATCTCGAAGAGCACCGCCGCACGGGCACCGCGTGGTATCCGCCCAATCACTTCCGGCCGCTGGTCGACTGGAAGATGACCGACACGGACGAGGAAGAGTTCCGCTCCTGGATCCTGGGTCCCGTGTTCCAGATGACGAGCCTCATGCTCCACGAGAAGCGCGGGCACCTGTCGCACTTGAACGCGATCGGAGAGCTGTGCGCGCAGTTCCGCGAGGGCGCGCTCGCGATGATGCGGCGCCTTGGTCCGGACGCTGTGATCGCGCGGGTCGAGGCCTACCACCGGCTCCATCCCGAAGCTGCGAAGCGCGCGTGGCATCCCCACGCGCTCGGCGCGATGGACACGCCGGAGTGGCGCCAGCTCTACGTGAACGCCGAGCACGATGGCACGATCGGCGTGGTGACGATGGGGCGCGAGAGCCTGAACGCGGACGTCATCGACGAGCTGAACCGCGCGTTCGACTGGCTCAAGACGGAGGGCGTGTCGCGCGTGATCCTGACCGGCGACTTCCATCTCGCGACCCAGATGGTCGGCGCGGACACGGCGGAGTTCTATCCCGCGCTTGAGGACGCGGCCGCCGGCGCACGGTTGGCCACGGCGTGGTCGCGCACGGCGCGCAGGCTGGAGGACGACTTCGAGGTTTCCGTGGGATTCGTGAACGGGAAACGATGCCTCGGAGGAATGCTCGAGCTGATGGTCCACTGCCACTCTCTCGTGGCTGTCGAGGATGCCTCGCTCGGATTCCCGGAAGTGACTTTGCCCGTCGTGCCTGGCATGGAAGGCTGCCACTGGACGTTCCGCAAGTCGCCGCGCGACGGGTGGCCGAAGGTTGCCGCGCTGCTCTTGAGCGGCGTGCCGGTGAGGGCGAAGAGCGCTGTTGGATGGCTCGTCGATGTGGCAGAGCCGCTGGACGCGGCGCTCGCAAGCGCGTGGGCTCTCGCTTCAGGCGGCAGCGGGCCGAAGCGCCGCGCGGTCGAGAAGAGCGCACTCAGCGGCGTGCCTCGCGAGGTCGCGGGACTCCCCCCGGCCGAGGGCCCGGCCATTGCGGCCCGCGCCGCGATCGCGGACTGCATTCAGCGTTCGTGCGGTGCCACGCTGGCGGATGCCCTGGAGCTGCAGGCCAAGATCTCGGGCGACTTCATGACGTCGAAGGAATGCCGCGCCGGCCGCGTTGGCCAGGAGCACGCGCGCACGATGGAGATCTGAGCAGCCGCTTCCCGCTCCATCGCTGCTCTTCACGTCCGTAGACGGCCGGCACACCAAGCCGTAGACTGCTGCCCTCCCCTGCATCCGAGACCCAATCGTGCATCGATCGCGATTCCGCACCCCCGGAGGCGCCATGGTCCGCTCGATCCCCGCAGGGAAGTCCTCGCTCTTCGCGTTCCTGCTTCTGGCCTGTACCGGGGCAGCGTCCCCCGCCCGGATCGGGCTGCACCCGTCACCGTCCATCATCGACAACGACGATCGAATGGACGTGAACAATCTCGGCATGGCCGTGACCAATCACGGCTCGATCTGCTTCGACCTGTTGACGGACGGTCCTGGTCTCGAGTTCCCAAGGGGGACCGGCAAGACGGCAGTGTTCGCCGCCGGACTCTGGATCGGTGCTCAGGTCAATGACACGGTGCGGGTCGCAATGGGGGATTACCTGACGGAGTACGCGCCCGGGCCGATGGCTGGAGGTACGTACCTACCGGACCAGATCCAGTTTCAGAACTTTCGGATCGCGCAGGGGGGGCAAGGGTACCCGGCCTATCTCGCGGATGCGGTGCCTCAGGGCGCGCCGCTCGACAGCTTGGGAAACCCGCTCCTTCTCGGGGACGCACTGATCTGGAGCGTCTTCAACGACGCCAACCCTGCCTTCCACGTCAATGCCGCGGGCAGTACGAAGCCGCTCGGGGTGGAGGTGCAGCAGTCCGTGTTCGCTTACCAGCGTGCGGGTGCGCTCGGCAATATCGTCTTCGTGAAATGGAGAATCGAGAACAAGGGGAACAACCGGCTGGACAGCGCGTATGTGTCGCTGTGGGCCGATCCCGACCTGGGAGACCCCAGTGACGATCTGGTCGGTTGCGACACGACCCTGAGTCTCGGGTACGCGTACAACGAGTCGAGCGTGGACGGTGTCTATGGCTCGTCGCCGCCCGCCGTTGGATTCCACATGCTCCAAGGTGTCCGTGAGAATGGCGTCTTGTTGAGCATGACGTCGTTCCGCAAGTACATCAACGGGGAGGATGCGACCGATCCGGTCGAGGCGTACAACGTCATGGCTGGCAGGCAGAGGGATGGCTCACCGATGCACGTGTGCGGCGATCCGCTCCAGCCGGTGACCACGTTCGAAGTCTCGGGCGATCCCGTGACGTCCACGGGCTGTCTGGACTCAGGGGGAAATGATCGCAGACTGTCCGTCTCCACCGGACCGTTCACGATGCAGCCGGGAGACACGCAAGTCGTGATCGTTGCAATCGAGGTGGGACAAGGAGCCGATCGTCTCGCGTCGGTTCAAGCACTGCGAACCATCGCCGCGGTCGCGAACCTCGTATTCGAACCCGCGACCGCCGTAGAATCCTACCTGGTTGAGTCCCGTACCGAGCGTGGCGTCAATCATCTCGCCTGGTACGTACCCGAGTCGCCCGGCACGCCGATCACCGTGGAGCGCCGCACGGCTACTTCTCCCTGGAATTCATCGCTCGAGACAGAGCTGCCCACCGATCGCGTCCTTCGATTCGATGACACC
>DATJGP010000086.1:0-4904 GCA_035494915.1 Candidatus Eiseniibacteriota bacterium
CTCCTCGGCCATCGCTCTAGTCACGCTGACCCTGTTCGGCGTGTGCCTTGCGGTCACCTTCCCCAAGGCGCCCCAGCCTCCCGAGCCGCGCCGCGTCCCCGAGCTCTGGGCGACGGGAGACCCGGCCGACACGCTGAGCCGAGGCGCGATCCTCGCGCAGGTCCTCGCCACCAAGGGGCTCGACGACGCGCAGGTGCGCGAGATCACGCGGCTCCTGCGCACCTACAAGAGCCCGCGCTCGATCCGCCCCGGCACCTCGGTCCGGTTCTATCCGCGCGGCGGCGGCGTTCCGAACAAGATCCGGCTCGATATCACCCTGGACTCCACGCTTCGTTTCACCCGCGTGGCTTCCGCGTGGACCGCGCACGTGGAGCTCAAACCCTTCACGATGGACACCGTCGTGGTCACGGGTCTCATCGAGACGAGCCTCTGGGCCGCGCATCTGGGAGGCGACGTCGATCGCCTCGGCAAGCGCGGCTTCGAAGACCTCGTCTACGACATGGCCGACGTGTTCGCGTGGAAGGTGGACTTCACGCGCGACCTCAGGAAGGGGGATTCATTCCGGCTCGCGCTCGAGCGGAAGATTCGCGGCGACGGGTCGATCCGGAGCCGCCACTTCCTCGCGATCGAGCTGACCAACGGAGATCGCGTGCTCCGCGCGATCCCGCGCCCGCGCGCCGGCGGCCGCTATGCGTATTACGACGAGGACGGACACTCGCTCCACGGCGCGTTCCTTCGCTATCCCGTCCCCTACCGAATCACGAGTCGCTTCACGAGCCGGCGCTACCATCCGATCTTGAAGCGCTACCGTGCGCACGAGGGAATCGACTACGGAGCTCCCACCGGCACGCCGGTCGACGTGACCGCGTCGGGCATCGTGACGCGCGCGGGATGGGCTGGCGGCTACGGACGGCTCGTCGAGGTTCGCCACGCCCAGGGCATCCGCACGCGGTACGCACACCTGAGCGCGATCGCGCCTGGGATCCGTCCCGGAGCCAAGGTGGATCAGGGGGACGTGATCGGTCGCGTCGGATCCTCGGGGCTCGCGACCGGACCGCATCTCCACTACGAGTTCTTGAAGGACGGGCACCATCAGAATCCGCTCACCGTCGAGATGCCGGGTCAGGCGCCGCTGGCGTCGTCCCAGATGGACGCGTTCCAGAAGGACCGGGACCACGCGCTCGCCCTCATCGAGGGGGTGCCGATCCCGGAGGAGACCCGCTTCGCCACCGCCCAGCACGACCCCGCACGGAGAGCCTCGCGACGCTGAGCCGTTCCTGCCTCGATCGTCGTTGACTCCGCTCGCGAACCTTTCGTACGTTCGCGCCCGCTCGCCCCATCGCTCTGGTCCCGGGACTCCCACACGACATGGACCGCAATCCCGCCATCCTGACCATTTTCATTCCGATCCTCATGATGGCCGGAATGTGGGCCTGCCTCGAGATCGGATTCCGGGTCGGCCGCAAGCGACGCGCCTCTCGTACGGGCGAGACCAACGACGAGATCACCGCGGTGGTCGCGGCCGTGCTCGGACTGCTCGGGCTCGTCCTGGCATTCGCGTTCGGCAACGCCCAGGAGCGATTCACCGCACGACGGGCGCAGATCGTGGAGGAGGCCAACGCGATCGGAACCGCCTACCTGCGCCTCGATCTGCTCGCCCCGGAGGAGCAGAGGGTCCTTCGCCCACTGTTCCGGGAGTACCTCGAGACGAGGATCGCTACCTTCGATCGCATCAGCGACCGCGCGGCGTACAAGGTCCTGCTGGCTCGTGGCGCACGACTGCAAGAGGAGATCTGGAAGCGCAGCGCCGCTGCGAGCCAGGCATCGCCCAACCCGGCGACCCCCATCCTGCTTCTGGACGCGCTCAACAAGATGATCGACATCACCACCACGCGCGACCTGGCCACGACGACACACGCGCCGTCCCTCATTCTGGCCCTCCTGGTCGTGCTCTCCTTCCTGGGAGCGCTCCTCGCTGGAGACACACTGGCGCTCAAGGGCCGGCGCTATCCGCTCCACATGGCGCTCTTCGCCCTGGCCATCGCGGCCACGGTCTACGTGGTGATCGACCTGGAGTATCCGCGCGTGGGGTTCATCACCTTGAAGCACATGGACCGGTCGATGGTTCAGCTGCGCGACTTGATTCGATAGCACACCCCGCGTGAAGCCAAAGGGAGGCGAGGGATATTCCCTCGCCGCCTTCGTCATCAGGGTTGGCTCGTCCTACCAGCCCGCCTTGCCCGTCGCGTAGATCGAGAAGTGGCTGAGGGAGGTGAAGAGCTTCTCGCCCTTGGCATCGGTCGAGGTCGGCATCGCCACCCAATTCGCCTGGACCGGATCGTACCAGTAGGTCGTGAGCGTGGAGGCGTCGAGGCCGAGGTCCTTGATGTCGGTCGTCAGCGTGACCGGAACCTTGAAGTTGTTGGCCGCAAGCGGCGCGATGGAGAGATCGCAGAAGAGCGTGCTCTGGCTCGGAACCGAGATCGTGATCGTGGCCGGTCCAATGAAGGCCCCCGGAGGAACGGTCACCGTGAACCGACCCGCGCAGACGCTGCCGCCCTTGTTTCCGTCGATCTTCGCCGACGTCGTCTTGACGGAGCCATCGGTGCCGCTCAGGCGCGGCAGCGACGACATCTGCACGAAGGTGCCGCTGCCATCCGCGTTCACGTGCACGATCGGGGGCGAAAGCGCGCCCACCTGAGGGGCGCTCGTGGCCGGTGTGGCGGGGCCCAGCGGGGTCGTGCCGCACCCCGTCATGGCGGCCGCCAAGAGTAGGGCCAGGACCAGGATGCCCAGAGGTTTGGTGACGGTGTTCATGAACGGCCTCCAGTCGGTGGCGGTGATGTCTCGCCCACGACAATTCGCATCACCCGTGCCTCTACGCTGGAGCATCCGAGGTCCATTACTGGCAACGGGGTTGTGCCCACGGTGTCCGACGGTGCACACTTCGGACGTGGCAAGGCACCCAGGTCGATGGCTCGATCGAGCCACCAGGAACCCAGAGCTGCTCGCGCTCGTGACCGCGCTCGCCCTCGCCGGCTCGGCTCCGTCGGCACGCGCCGACCAGCCGGCGCCGCACGCCCCGGATCAAGTCACCGAGGGTCGAACGCTCATCTCGATTCCGGACACGACGGCGCTCTCGCCCGACGAGCGCGCGATCCTGGCTCTGGAGCGCGGCCGGAGCGCAGCCATCGCTCGACAGGACACAGCGTGGCTCTCGACCCTCTATGCCCCGGATTTCCGAGGCGTGGCCGGGAACGGCATCCGGATCGAGCGCCAGGATCTCTTTCGAGTCTTCGGCCGCGATGACCCTGTCAGCCGCTTCCTCATCGATGAGCTGGCCATTCGATCCTATGGCGGCGCGGCCACCGTCACGGGACGCCTGCGAACCCTGGCCGCGACCGGAGAGGTGACGGCGGAGTCGCGGTATCTGCACGTCTACGTGAAGCGAGAGACACGATGGCAGCTCGTGGCCGCCCAAGCCACGGTGGTGCCCCAGCCCGCAAAGCGGTAGCTGTGCTTTAGGCGTGTGCTACCATTTCGGCCTCGCAGTCACTGCCGTTCACCATCCACCAACCCGGAGGAGCGCATGCGTGCCTTGATCGCAACACCCTGCATCACGCAGACCATCCGGGCCACGCTCGCCCTCTAAGCCGCTCGCGGGAATCCGCCGATCGGCCGGGACGCGCGTCCCGGCACGAAAGGAGTTCCCCGTAGAGACCCCGTTCAAGAAATGGACGTCGAGGTGGACGCGCGTCTGGACGCGACTCCGCCGCAAGACGAGCACCGAGCTGGACCCGCGGACGCTCGAGCGAATCCAGGACCGAAAGCAGATGCGGCGGACCTATCGGAAGAGCCGGTTCAACCCGGTTCGTCCCTGCTACGACTGTGGCGCGCCGGTCGTTCCGGACCATTACCTGCTGGCGTCGGAGCCGGCCGTGCTGTGCCAGGTCTGCCGGCTGCTCCTGACCGGCGACCCCGACAAGGCCGTGTCGCTCGGCGACGATGAGTAGGATAGCCCCGGCGGGGGTGACTCCGCCGGGGTTCCCTTCGAGCGGTCGTTGAAAATTGATATTGATTTTCAAGAACCACGGATCACAATGGAGACATGGCCGAACCGCGCCGCTCCATCACGTCCAGCGCCCAGCTCCGCGCGCTCGCCTCCCCCGCGCGCCAGGAGATCCTCGACATCCTCGCCCGCACCGGCCCCGCCTCCGCGGCCGAGCTGGGCCGGCTCCTCCAGCGCCCCGCCGACGGCCTCTACTACCACCTCCGTGCTCTCGAGCGCGCGGGTCTGGTGCGCGCGGGGTCCCGGACGCGGGCCGGCCGGAGCGAGACGGTCTACCGGTCCGCCTATCGGGAGCCCGCGCTCCGGCACGACGTGTCCCCCGGCGGCAACTCGACGGCCGTGACCGCGATCGTGGCCTCGATGCTCCGGCTCGGGGTGCGCGACTTTCGCAAGGCCGCCGCGTCCGGCGCCGTACGGACCGAGGGACCGCGGCGAGACCTCTGGGCGCTCCGGGTAGCCGGCAGGCTGGTCGAAGGGGACCTGGAGATCGTGAATCGCCGGATCCGGGGCTTGCGGGACGCCGTGACACGGCGGCGCACGGGCGGAAAGCTCTACGCCCTCACGATCCTGATCACCCCCCTGGACCATCGAGCCCGCAAGCGCCAGCGCGCGGCGCGCCCGCCCAAGCGGAGGCCGTCGTGATCGCGCCCATGCTCCTGGCAGCGGCCCTGGCCACATCCCCGGCCACGGCCGACCGCTACGCGCTCGTCACCCTCGAGTCGGGGACGATCGTGGGAGTGAACTGGATCGAGCGCCGTCCCGACAGTCTCCACAGCAGGAGCGTTCTCACGCAATCCTCCGTCATCGACACGAGGATCGTCCGGAACGCGGACGG
>DATJGP010000087.1:0-51426 GCA_035494915.1 Candidatus Eiseniibacteriota bacterium
TGAACTTGTTGAAGCCCGGAAGCGCGATCGCGCTGACGATTCCGAACAGCACGAGCACGACCATGAGCTCCATCAAGCTGAACCCGGCGTCCCACGCCTGACAGCCGCGACGCACCGGAGTTTCCACACGCGCCATCCTCGTTCTCCTTCCATGTGGTTCGAGCATCGGGACGTAGGAACGCAAGGGACATGCCACGGTCGAACCCGTGCAGGGAGTGGCGGCTGCGCGCCGCGGCGGGGCCGGAATCAAGGGACTTCCCGCAGTGCGTGGCGCGATCGGGCCATGTGCGTACGCGGCGCGTCGCGCGCCGGTCGTGCATCGTGCACGCGTCACGGCACGAGAGACCGGTACCACCCGTAGAGCGAGTCTCCGTAGAGGAGGAGCGCGATGGCCGCCGGCGCGAGGAAGGTGCCGAACGGAATCGCGGTGCGCCTCGATCCCTTGCCTCGCGCGATCAGGACCACGCCGAAGAGCGTGCCGAAGAGAGACGCGAGGAAGATCGTCCCGAACACTCCTCCCATGCCCAGGAACGCTCCCATCATCGCCGCGAGCTTCACATCCCCTCCTCCCATGCCGGGGACGCCGGTCGCGCGCTCGTACGCATAGCCCACCAGCCAGAGGCTCGCGCCGCCGACGAACGCGCCGAGGAGCGCGGCGCTCAATCCCGGCGGACCGAAGAGACTCGCCGCGAGGCCCACGCCCAGGCCCGGGATGGTGAGGGCGTCGGGGATGGTCTGCGTGTCGAAGTCGATCCAGGTCACCGCGAGCAGTGCGAGCAGGAACGCCGCGTGCGGCACGAGCAGCGCCGGGTGCTCGACGCGCTGCACGAGCGCCGCGAGAAGGAGTCCCGCCAGGAGCTCGACGAGCGGATAGCGCCAGGAGATCCGCGTCCGGCAGTCGCGGCACCGCCCTCCGAGCAGCACCCAGGAGAGCACGGGAATGTTGTCCCACGGACGGATCCGCGCCTTGCACTTCGGGCAGCGGGACGGCGGCGAGACGATCGACTGGCGCCTGGGTAGCCGCGCGATCACGACATTGAGAAAACTGCCGAGCACGAGACCGATCAGGAAGGCCGCGATCGTGACGAACGTCTGATTGGAGATCACAGGGTCTCTCCCAGCCGCTCGATCTCTCGGCGCGCGACGTCCTGCATGTACTTGTTCCCGGTGGCGAGCACGCGGCGCCAGAGGAGGACCGCGAGCTCGTCCTGGCCCGCCTTCTGGCTCGCGAACGCCGCGAAGCGATCCACGTACTCCGGATGGCCGGGGGCGTGCGCGGCGAGCATGAAATAGTGCGCGGCGGCGACGTAGTCGTGGCGGCACACGTAGTGGAGGAATCCGGTCTCGAACGCGAGCCGCCAGCTCTGCGGATTCTTCTCGAGTCCGGAGCGGATCAGGGCGACACCGCGGTCGGGCTGCTTCATCTCCTGCGCGAGCACGAACGATCCGAAGACGTACGGCTCCTCGAACTTCGGATCGAGCTCCCCGACGATCCGCATGACGTGGTCGATGCGGTCGAAGCGCTGGTCGGTGAGGCGGTGCTCGCCGTAGTACTGGACACCGCGGAGCCAGGCCAGGTCGGCCGCTGCGGTCTCGTAGCCGAGCGCCGCCTGCCGCACGAACGTTCCGGACGGATAGTAGAGGAGCTCGTCCAGCTCTCCGGCGCGCGGAGGCCGCGACGAGGCATCCACCCACCCCGCGGCGGCGACGAGCGCGGCCGCGGCCGCGAGCGAGATCCAGAGCCTCAACGGAGCTCCCGCCGATCCCAGATCGCGCACGCCGCGACGAGGAGCGCACCGAGGTAGAGGATGCCGTAGGAGGCGGCGAACAGGATCCGCTCGGGCGGCACGGGCTCGCCGTGACTGACGAGACCGCGCGCGTTGAACAGGGTCAGGTGCGGCAGCACCCAGTACACGACGGTGGTCGCGATCTCGAGCGCACGGGAGCCTCCCTGCTTTCCGAAGTAGAGGAGGTCGTCGGCGAAGTGCCCCGCGAGCACGGACGCCGCCGCGAAGAACGCGGTCAGCCCCGGGGTCGTGAACGAGGAGTAGAAGACGACGAACGCCGTGACAATGCCCAGCTCGATCAGCGTGAGGAGGATCGACCCGGTCAGGATCCAGGGGGCCTCGCGATAGCCGAGGCCGACGAGCGCCATCACCATCAGGCTCATGAGAAGGAGGAGCCCGGCGCTGGTCGCCCAGAGTCCGCCGAACTTGCCGAGCAGGAACTCGGCGCGGCGGATCGGCTTCGCCATGATCGCGTATACGGTCCGTCGCTCCAGCTCCTTGTGGAGGAGCGTCGAGCCGAGCGTGATCGCGAGGAGCGTGGCGAGAAGCGACGATCCCGCGAGGCCGAAGTCGGTGACGATCTTCGGGCCCACGCCGAGCGCAAGCGGCGAGAGAACCTGCGACGCCGCGACGAGTGCGGCGCCGAATGCGACGGCGACGAGCGCGATGCGCTCCCGCACGGCCTCGCGGACCGTGTTCCGCGCGATGGCGACGATCGGAGTCATGCGTCCCCCTTCGGGGACCGCGCGGTCCCTTCGAGCGCCTTCAGGAAGTGCTCCTCGAGCGTTTCGCGGCGCGGCTCGACCGCGTGCACGAACGCGCCCGACCGCACGAGATGCCCGAGCAACTCCTGAAGCGCATTCCCTTCCGCGACGCGGATCACCTGGTGGGCGCCGACGCCGACGGGACGGAAGCCCAGCGCTTCGAGGTCCGCGAGGCCGCCGGGCTTGATCCCATCCACCACGACCTCCCACTCGCGCACGCCTCCCGCGAGAAGGCCCGTGACCGACCCCGACTCGAGGAGGCGGCCTCCGCTCAGGATTCCGACCCGGTCGCAGATCGCCTCCGTCTCCGCGAGCACGTGGCTCGAGAGGAGCACGGTGGCGCCCCGCGAGCGCTCATCGCGCAGGATCTGCTTCACCTCGGCGCGACCGATGGGATCGAGGCCCGACATCGGCTCGTCGAGAATCAGGAGCGTGGGCTCGTTGAGGAGCGCCTGCGCGAGCCCAAGCCGCTGCGTCATTCCCTTGGAGTACTTCCGGAGTGGCTTGCGCGCGTGCCCCGCGAGCCCGAGGCGCTCGAGCAGCGCGCCCGAGCGGCGCTTCACCACCGCCGGGTCGATCTGGAAGAGGTCCCCCACGAGTCCGAGGTACTCGGCCGCGGTCAGATGGTCGTAGAAGCAGGGGCTTTCCGGGAGATAGCCGAGCTTCTTCCGCGCCCTCGGATCGTGCGGATCGCGGCCGTCCAGACGGATCGTGCCGCGCGTGGGGCGGACCAGGCCGAGGATCATCTTGATCGTGGTGGTCTTGCCCGCGCCGTTCGGGCCCAGGAGTCCGAAGATCTCCCCGCGCTCGAGCGTGAAGCCGACGTCCTCCACGGCGGTGAAGGAACGCAGCGTCATCGGATCGCGATAGGACTTGGTGACGCCCTCGAGAGTGAGGAGCGACAGCGGCTCGACCGCGCGCATGGCGCTGTCGGCAGCGGGACGGGCCGGCGCAGGACGCGCGGGCCCCGAAGTCGGGGTCATGACGTTCTCCATCTCCTGGTCAGGCGAAGGGGTCCGTCCTGCGAAACGGCAAGAGACATGCCACGGACCGGCGTGCGGTCCGTGGCCGTAACCCTCTGAAACAAGGACGGGCGGCAGCCCCGGTGGACCGGGAACTGCCGCCCGCGAAACGACCGGTGCTTAACCGTTGGTCAGAACCAGGCTCAGCGCAGCCGCCTTGCCATAGCCCGTGATCGAGTAGCTGGTCGTGGTCGAGTTCGTCGCCCAGCGACCCTGCGCGCTCGCCGCGGCCGCCCACGACTGCGGGGCCTCGTCCGTCACGCCCGTGAACGGATTCGTCGGATACACGCCCGACGGGAAGTTCGCATGCACCGCCGCCGCGTCCGCCGCCACCGGATACACGCCCGTGTTCTTCACGGCGAAGTCTTCGACCGCGAGCTGGAAGCTGTGCATGTTGGCCTTCACGCTGGCCTCACGCGCACGGTCCTGCATGGCGACGAAGTTCGGAATGGCGATCGCAGCGAGAATACCGATGATGACGACTACGATCATGAGCTCGATGAGGGTGAAGCCCTTGTCATTGCGAATCATGTGCATCTCCTCGTTTGGGGTAACTGCCTTCCGTGGCGGAGCGGTCCCTAGACCGACGTCTCCAGTACCAGCATCATCGAACAACCATCACCCGTTCGTTAGCACCAGCATCACGAGACCGGTGCTGCCGTGGCCCTTGATCGTGTACTGCAAGATCGTGGTCGGATTGACGCCGTAGCGTCCCACGCCGGCCGGGTCCACGCCCCAGGTCGGGGCCTCGTCCGCAACGTTCGTGAAAGGATTCGTCGGCCAGGTGCCGTTCGGCATATTCGCTTTCACCGCCGCGATATTGGCGGCCAGCGGATAGAGTCCGTTGTTCTTGGTCGCGAAGTCCTCGATGGCGAGCTGGAGGCTGTGCATGTTCGCCTTCACGCTGGCTTCGCGTGCGCGGTGCTCCATCGCCACGAAGTTCGGCAGTGCGATCGCGGCGAGGATCCCGATGATCACGACGACGATCATCAGCTCGATCAAGGTGAAGCCCTTCTGATCCTGGATGATGGTCAACACCTCCTCTCGGAACCTACTCGGTCGTCCTTGACCTTGGAGACCTGCAGTTCCTTCGCCGGAGAGGAAGAGCAACGTCCGTGCCGAGGTGCGGTGAAGGGCGAGCCCGTCACCCCAATGCGAAGCGGATGGAACACTTACAGCGGCACGGCGTGACGAGGAGCGCGATTCGCGGCGCCGTCCACACCGCAAGACGCAACGTATTCGAGGCGGTGCTGAATCATGCACGATGCGGTGTGCCAGACCGGATCGCGGAGATCACGCAAACAAAAACGGGCGGCGGTCCGGAGACCGCCGCCCGCGAACAACCGTCGCTGCTTAACCGTTGGTGAGAACCAGGGTCAGCGCAGCCGCCTTGCCGTAACCGGAGATCGAGTAGCTGGTCGTGGTGGAGTTCGTCGCCCAGCGACCCTGCGCGCTCGCCGCGGCCGCCCACGACTGCGGGGCCTCGTCCGTCACGCCCGTGAACGGATTCGTCGGATACACGCCCGACGGGAAGTTCGCATGCACCGCCGCCGCGTTGGCAGCCACCGGATACACGCCCGTGTTCTTCACAGCGAAATCTTCGACCGCGAGCTGGAAGCTGTGCATGTTGGCCTTCACGCTGGCCTCACGCGCACGGTCCTGCATGGCGACGAAGTTCGGGATCGCGATCGCGGCGAGAATACCGATGATGACAACCACGATCATGAGCTCGATGAGGGTGAAGCCCTTTTCGTTGCGGATCATTGCGTGTCTCCTCGTTTGGGGTGACTGCCTTCCTTGGCGGAACCGTCCCTCGATTCCCAGGTAAACAGCAACGTCCGTGCCATGACTTCCCCTGCACGGTAGAGCCTGCCCGCAACCGCAACTGGTGTGATTACGTCGTACGCGGCGTGCCGCCGCACGCGCTACGCGCCCGCTGCATCGCGCAGTTCGCACGATGCGTACCGGGTTCCCAGCAACCTGCACGACGCGCCGCGGGCTGCGCGCACGCCGCGCTTCTCGCGTCAATCTTCGAGCTCGATCGGCTCCCGCTCGTGCTCGTGCTCGGTCTCGTGCTCCAGACCGTATGACAGGAGCTTGCGATACAGCGTCGACGGGTTGATCCCCAGGATCTCCGACGCGCGCTTCTTCTGCCCGGCCGTGTGGTGGAGCACCTTCATGATGTATTCCTTCTCCAGCTCGTCGAGGGTGAGCGTGGGATTGTCGATGACCAGGCTCCCGCGCCCCTTCCCGCCCTGGAGCACCCGCTCCGGCAGGTCCTTTGGCTCGATCACGCCATCGTCCGTGAGAATCACCGCACGCTCGATCACGTTCTCGAGCTCCCGGACGTTCCCCGGCCAGTCGTAGGCGAGGAGCGAGTCCTTGGCGGCGCCGCTCAGCGTCTTCGGCTCCTTGCCGGCGGTTAGCTTCCGGAGGAAGTGCTCGACCATCTCCTCGATGTCCTCCTTCCGCTCGCGCAGCGCCGGAAGGCGGATCTGGATCACGTTGAGTCGATAGAAGAGATCGGGGCGGAACCGGTTCTCGGCAACCGCCTTCTCGAGATCCGCGTTCGTGGCCGCGATCAGCCGCACGTCGATCTTCCGCGGCTTGGTGCCGCCGACCGGGATGATTTCCCGCTCCTGGAGCGCGCGGAGGAGCTTCACCTGCGTGGCCGGTAGGGTCTCCCCGACCTCGTCGAGGAAGAACGAGCCCCCTCCCGCCACGGCGAGGAGACCTTCCTGGTCCCGCACCGCGCCGGTGAACGAACCCTTCACGTGGCCGAACAGGTTGGACTCGAGGAGGTCCTTCGGCAGGGCGCCGCAGTTGATGGAGACGAACGGCCCCTCGGCGCGCCGGCTGAGGTAGTGGACGCGCTTCGCGATCAGCTCCTTGCCCGTGCCGCTCTCTCCCACGATCAGGATCGTGGAATCGGAGTCGGCCACACGCTCGACCAGCTTGAGGACCCGCTGGATCTGCTCGGAGTGCCCGATGATCTCCTTGGAGTCGTCGGTCTTCTTCAGCTGGCGCTTGAGGAGGACGTTCTCCGACTGCACCCGCCGCATGGCCAGCGCGTTCTTGATGACCAGACGGATCTCGTCGTTCTTCGCGGTCTTCTCGAGGTACTGGTACGCGCCGCGGTTCAGCGCCTCGATCGCCGACTTCTGCGACGCGAAGGCGGTCCGGATGACAACCGGCACGCTCGGATCGATCTTCTTCACGCCCGAGAGGACGCCCAGCCCGTCGATGTCCCCCGGCATCTTGATGTCGGTGACCACCACGTCGAATCCGTCCTCTTCCGCCCGCTGGAGAGCCTCGCGGCCCGAGCGCGCGACCTGCACCTCGTAACCCTCCTTCGTCAGGAGGATCGAGAGGAACTGGATCATGCTCTCTTCGTCATCGACGATCAGGATTTTCTCGCCGGCCACTTGACCATCCTCACCGATGGGGTTACGCCGCGTGCGCGACGGTGCGTGCCGGGCGCTCGGCCTGGGGCAGCCACAAGCGCATCGTGGTGCCCACTCCGACCCGACTCTCGACTTCCAGGTGTCCGCCATGGCGTTCCACGATCCGGCTGGCGATGGCCAGGCCGAGACCGGTACCGCCCTGCTTCGTTGAAAAGAACGGATCGAACACGTGCTCGAGGTCCTGGTCCGGGATTCCCGCGCCCGTGTCGACGATCTCGAGCACCGCGCGTGGCGCGCCCTGGGGCCGTCCCCATCCATGTGCGGCCCTCCGGTCCTGGCGCACCGCCACCGACACCGTTCCCTCTCCCTCGATCGCTTCGAGGGCGTTGATCAGCAGATTCGTCAGCACCTGCTTCATCTGGTCCAGATCCGCCTGGATCCAGAGCTGGGCTCCCGACGGCTCGAACGCGACGCGCTTCGTCGACGTCGCGCTCGGGTGCCGGCGCGCCAGCTCCACCGACTCGCCGGCGAGGGCCGCCACGTCCACCGCCTCGGTGCGAAGCGGACGCTCGCGCGCGTAGTCGAGGAGCTCCTTGATGAACCGGTCGAGCCGCTCCGACTCGCGAACGATGAGATCGAGGAGCCGCGCGTTCTCCCCCTCCACCGCCAGCTCCCGCTGAAGCACCTCGACCGATCCCGCGATCGGGTTCAGGCAGTTCCGGATCTCGTGCGCGATGCCGGCCGAGAGCTGTCCGATCGCAGCGAGGGTCTCGCCGCGACGGATCTTCTCCTCGAGCGCCTTCACCTCGGAGAGGTCCTGGAAGAGCGCGATCATTCCCCGCCGCTCGCCCGAGCTACCGAGGAGGAGGCTCGTCGACATCCCGAGCGAGACCGCGCGGCCATCGGGCGTCCGGACCGTCACTTCGTAGCGCGTCCCCTCCACCCCCTGTTCGAGCGTCTCCCTGAGCCGCGACGCGAACGCCTCGAATCCCTCCCGGAACACATCGACGTAGTGCCGCCCCCGCACCGCACCCGCCGGGATCCCGAGGATCTCGCTCGCCGCCCGGTTCCAGTGACGCACCTGTCCGCCCGCGTCGATGGTGGCGAGTCCGCTCGAGAGGTTCTCCAAGATCGTCTCCGTGTCGAACAGCGCCCGGTTGAGCTGCGCCCGCGCCTCGTTCAGCGCCTGGTCCCCCTCGCGAAGCGACCGGCCGATCGCTCCTCCGATCGCTCCCACGATGAAGAAGAGCGGCACGTACAGGATCAGCCGGAGCTTCAGCGCCACATCGCTCAGGCGCTCCGTCAGCCCATACGCCATCGGCGGGACCATTCCCGCCCGCTCCGATGCGTAGAACGCCGTGTACGCGAGCGCCGCGGCGCTCGCGAAGAGGAGCCCTCCCCGCACGTGCAGGAAGATTCCCCCCATCAGAGGCGCCAGCAGGAAGAGCGGCGCGAACTGGCTCGACGTGCCCCCGGTGAAGAGGAGCAGGTACGAGATCATCGCGACGTCCACCAGGAACTGCGTCGTCAGGAGCGCGTTCACGTCCGCGCCGCTCCGGACCGCCCGCGTGTACGCGAAGCCGAGCCCGCCGCTCAGGAGGATCAGGAACCCGAACGGATAGTGCCGTGTGAGGCTGAGCCCCGTGTCCGAGAACGCGACCGCCATGGTCGCGACCAGCGTGATCAGCGCGACGCGGCCGAGAATGACCGCGTTCACCGCTTCCCGCTGCCTCCGCTCGCGCTCGGGCAGCGTCGGGGCGGGCGGCGTCCGGCGCTGCTTAGTGCCCGCCGGCGACCACATTGATCAGCTTGAACATCGGCAGGTACATGGCGATGACCATGCCGCCGACCACGGCGCCCATGAACACGATCATGACTGGCTCGATGAGAGAGGTCAGCGCGTCGACCGCGGTATCCACTTCCGAGTCGTAGAAGTCGGCGATGCGCGTGAGCATGTCGTCGAGCGCGCCCGTCTCCTCGCCGACGGAGATCATCTGGACGACCATCGGCGGGAACACGTTGGACTGCTTGAGGGGCGCGGAGATCGTCTCGCCCTCGCGAATGGAGGCACGCGCGGCCATGATCGCCTCCTGGACCACGCGGTTTCCGGCGGTGCGGGCCGTGATCTCGAGCCCCGTCAAGATCGGGACGCCCGAGGAGATCAGGGTTCCGAGCGTGCGCGTGAAGCGCGCGACGGCGCCCTTCCGGATGACGTCCCCGAGGACCGGCACGCGGAGCAGGAGCTTGTCGATCTGCATGTGCCCGTTCTCGGTGGAGTAGTAGCGGCGGAGCATGACGATGCTTGCGATGATCCCGCCGAGCATCACCCACCAGTAGGAGCGCAGGAAGGACGAGAGCCCCATGACGATCTTGGTCGGAAGGGGCAGGTCGCCGCCGAAGGCGGTGAACATGCGCGCGAAGGTCGGAATGATGAAGATGAGCATGAAGGCGGTCGCGAGACACGCGACCGTCATGACCACGGCCGGGTAGACCATGGCGCCCTGGATCTTCCGCTTCAGCGCCTCGGCCTTCTCGATGAATGTCGCGAGACGCTGGAGGATGTCGTCCAGGATACCGCCCGCCTCGCCCGCCTCGACCATGTTCACGAACAGCTCGTCGAAGACCTTGTTGTTCTCTTTCTTCGCGAGGGCCTCGGCCAGCGTGGTGCCGGCCTCGACGTCGCGCATCGTCTGCGCGATGACGGCGCGGAAGTCCTCCTTCTCCGTCTGCTTGGAGAGGATGTCCAGGCACTGCACGAGCGGAAGACCGGCGTTGATCATCGTCGCGAACTGGCGCGTGAAGATGGCCAGGTCGCGCGTGCTCACGCCGCTCCCGATCTTGGGGAGCGTGAACTTGATGTCGCGAGGCTTTTCCCGGACGGACGTGATGATGATCCGCTTCTTCCGGAGCGCAGCCAGGACCTCGTCCTGGGTCTCGAACGTCAACTCCCCGGTCTGAATGTCCCCGGCGGTGGTGCGGCCTTTCCAGAGATACACGGGCACGGTGCGACCCCCTGCTTAGTAGGCGGCGTTGATGTGAACGCCGACCTTCTCGAGCATCCCCTCGAGCTCCTTGACGTCCGAGCTCCGGCCCATCGCTTCATCGAGGGAGATGTGCTTGTTGACGAACGCCTGGAACAGCCCCTGGTTCATCGTCTGCATGCCGAACTTGGAGCCGGCCTGCATCAAGCTGTAGATCTGGTGCGTCTTTCGCTCCCGGATGACGGCCCGCACGGCCGCCGTGCAGAGAAGCGTCTCCGCCACCATCACGCGGCCCGGACCGCGCTGCCGCGGAATGAGCTGCTGGGTGACCACCGCTTCGAGCACGAAGGCGAGCTGCGCGAGGACCTGGGGCTGCTGGCTCGCCGGGAACGCGTCCACGATGCGGTTGATCGACTCGTAGGCCGAGTTCGTGTGGAGCGTCGCGAGGACCAGGTGCCCGGTCTCCGCGATGGTCAAGGCGGCCCCGATCGTCTCGAGATCCCGCATTTCACCGATGAGGATCACGTCCGGGTCCTGGCGCAGCACGTACTTGAGCGCCGTCGCGAACGTGGTGGTGTCGGAATTGATCTCGCGCTGGTGCACGATGCATTTCTTGTGGTGGTGCACGTACTCGATCGGATCCTCGATCGTGATGATGTGCCCGGCGCGCGAGGTGTTGATGAGGTCGATCATGGCGGCGAGCGTGGTCGACTTGCCGCTGCCGGTCGGACCCGTGATGAGGATCATCCCCTTCTGCTTCTGGGTGAGATCCCGGATCGTCTTCGGAAGCCCGAGCTGCTCGCAGCTGAAGATCTCGTAGGGGATCTGCCGAATCGCCATGGACGTGACGCCGCGCTGCAGGAAGACGTTGGCGCGGAAGCGCGAGAGTCCCGGGACGCCGAAGGAGAGATCGAGCTCCTTGGTCGTTTCGAACCGCTTCCGCTGCTCCTCGGTCAGCACGCTATACGCGAGCTGCTGGGTCATCTGCGGCGTGAGCGGCGGATGTCCCATGGGCGTAATGGACCCGTCGATACGGGCTTGCGGCGGCACGCCGGCCGAGATGTGAAGATCGGACGCGCGCATCTTGATCATCTCGTCCAGCAGCTGGCGAAGCGAGATCATGGTTCCCCCGTGCCTAGAACCGGTCGGCGGCCGTCTCCTTCAGAACCTCTTCGGCGGTCGTAACTCCGTTCTTGAGTTTCGCCAAGCCGTCCATCCGCAGCGTGAGCATTCCTTCATCGACGGCCACCTTCTTGATCTGGCTCGTGGGCGCGCGGTCCAGGATCAGATCGCGAACCTTGGGGCTGATCGGCATGACCTCGTAGACGCCGAGGCGGCCTCGATATCCGGTGTTGTTGCAATCCACGCAGCCCTTGCCTTCCTTGAAGTTGCACTTCTTCGCCTCTTCGTCGCTGATCCCGAGCTCCCGGAGCACCTCGACGTGGAGCTGCACGTCCCCCTTGCACTGGGTGCAGACCCGGCGGATGAGGCGTTGGGCCATGATCAGATTCGTGGACGAGGCGACGAGGAAGGGCTCGATCCCCATGTCGACCATACGGTTGATGGTGCTCGGGGCGTCGTTGGTGTGGAGCGTGGAGAGGACCAGGTGGCCGGTGAGCGCCGCCTTGACCGCGATCGACGCGGTTTCCAGATCGCGGATCTCACCCACCATCACGACGTTGGGATCCTGGCGAAGGAACGCGCGGAGGGCGGCGGCGAACGTGAGCCCGACCCCCTCGTTCACGAGGACCTGGTTGATCCCCTCGAGGTTGTACTCGACCGGGTCCTCGGCCGTCATGATGTTGACGTCCGGCACGTTGATCTTGGAGAGGGCGGAGTAGAGCGAAGTCGTCTTGCCGCTTCCAGTCGGCCCCGTCACGAGCACCATCCCGTACGGCATCGCGATCGCCTTCGAGAAGTCGTTGAAGGCCTGCTGCTGGAAGCCGAGCTTGTTCAAGTCGATGTTGAGGTTGCCCTTGTCCAGGATTCGCATCACGACCTTCTCGCCGAAGATGGTCGGAAGGGTCGAGACGCGGAGGTCGATGGCGCGACCCAGGAGACGGAGCTTGATGCGCCCGTCCTGCGGCACGCGGCGTTCCGCGATGTCGAGGTCGGCCATGATCTTGAGGCGCGAGGTGACCGCCGCCTTCATGCGGAACGGGGGCGACATCATCTCGTAGAGGGTTCCGTCGATGCGGAAGCGGACGCGGAGCGACTTCTCGTAGGGCTCGATGTGGATGTCGCTCGATCCCTTGCGGACCGCGTCGGTGATGAGCGAGTTGACCAGCTTCACGACTGGCGCCTGCTCCGCCTCGCCGAGGAGAGCGACGTCCGGAACGTCGTCGGACGCGTCCTCGAGCACCTCGATCTCGTCGTCGAGGCCGCGCATGACGCTCTCGAAGCTCGCCGCGGAATCGTAGGCCTTGTCGATCGCCCTCTTGATGGCAGACTCCGGAGCGACGCACGGCTGCACCTCGCAGCCGGTGATGAACTTGATGTCGTCGATGGCGAAGATGTTGGAGGGATTCGCCATGGCCACCGTGAGGCGGCGTCCCGAGCGTGACACTGGAACCGCCTGGAACTTGTTCGCCACGTCCGCTGGGAGGATTCGGATCAACGAGGAATCGGGATTGAAGTTGCTGAGATCGACCGACGGAACCCCATAGAACTCGGAGAGGAACTTGGCGAGATCGTCTTCGGCGATGGCGCCGATCTTGACGAGAGCGCCCGTCAGGTTTCCGCCGCCGGTCTTGATCTGGAGCTGGGCCTTCTGCAGCGCGTCGGGGGTAATGAGGCGCGCTTCCAGCAGCTTGAGGCCGATGTTCTCCTGCTGCACGGTGGTCCCCTCAATGTCATTCGAGCGTAGTTGTGGCGGGTTCCCGCCGAGTGCACGGGAATGGGCGGAAGGTCGTTTCGCAAGAGCGGTGCCATGTCCGCGAAAGCGCCCGGCATGACGCGCGATCGAACGCGGGGAACGGCGATTAGCGCGACGGGCGTGCGGCGTTTTGCCGCGCGCGGCCGCGATGGCGGCTCAGAATCGTGCGGATTGCCCTGCTCAGTTTGCGATCGGCGAGCCGGAATCGACCGGCGCGGGGGCGAGGTACGGGCGGATCCGCTCCAGCGTTTTGGGTCCGATGCCGCGCACGCGCAGCAGTCCTTCCGGCTTCTGGAAGGGTCCCCGCTCGGCGCGATCGGCCACGATCCGGGCGGCGAGGGATGGGCCGATGCCCGGGAGACGCTCCCAGTCGGACGCGGTCGCCCGGTCCATCTCGAGACCGCCCGGACGGAGCGAGGGCTCCGCCGCACGGCGGACTCGGGGCGGTTGACTCGGGGCGGGTGCCGTGGTCTGCGTCGAGTCCGCCCGGGGCGCGGGGGCGAGGCTCGAGGCGTCTCCGCTCTCGAGATCCGCGACCAGGTCCTCGAAGCGAACGCGGTGCTCTTGTTGCCAGTCACGGACGAGCGTGCCGACGAGGAGCGAGACCAGAACGAACGCGAGCCCCGCCCTCATCTCCCGCCCCCACATGGCCGCGCTCCTAGTCGAAGAGGTACCAGACCAGCCCGATGTGGAACGCGCGTCCGGGAAGCGAGGCCGCCTCTCCGGTCGAGAGCTCCATCACCGAGCTCGGAACGCTGCGATTGAAGACGTTCATCCACTCGAGGAATCCGCCGGCCGCGCCGAAATCGGCGCGGATCGCCAGGTCGGTCGTAAACGACCCTGGCGCTTCGATCGTGCCGTGGCTCGCGCCGAGCGCGTGCCCTCGGAGCCCCAGCTCGAGCGGCAGATCGCCCTCGAAGAACGTGACCCGCAGATCCAGAGCGAGGTCGGCTCCGGCGCGCGGGACGACGCCCGATCGCGGCCCGAGATCATCCGGGCCGCCGCGCGCCCAGCCGAACGCGCGCCAGCGCGCGGGACCGGTCTGGGCGCGAAGCCCCGCCCCTAGATACGAAACCCAGCCGCTTCCGCGCACCGCCGCCCGCGTGTCCACGAGCAGCGTCTCCGGCGTCGCGACGCGCGTCAGCGTCCAGCCGAAGTCGTCCTCCACGTAGCGCGCGCTCCCCTCGAGCGTGACCGCGAGATTTGGGCTGAGCTCGAGCGCGCCGCGCGCGAGGCCGCCCGTGAGCCTCCTCGGCTCGAGCGAAGGATCGCCGGATCGGGTGAGGATGAGCTGCTGGAACGTGGAATCGAAGGCCAGGGTCGTGGAGGCCGGCGTGGCGAGATCCACCCAGCTCGGTCGCTCGTGCGAGCGCTCGAGATCGACCCGCCCGTGCATCCGTCCCCGCTCGGTCCAGAGCGACGCACGCGCGTCCGCGAAGGAGCGGGCCGTTTCGCGCGCGTCGTACGCGACGTCGAGCCGCGCTCCGCCATTGGCGTCGGAACGTGCGAGCCCAAGCCCGAGCCTTCCCTCCTCGCGGCGGCCATCGACGATGGGCCCCGCGTTCTCGTCGTAGCGGATCCGGCGCGAGGAACCCTGCGCGTGCGCCAGCAGGCTCCACGCCGGATCGAAATCGAGATGTCCGTCCCACGAGGCCACCACGCCCGGAAGGATCCAGCGCTGGCGCGCGCCGGTCCACTCGACGCGCGTGCGCTTGAGCTCTTCGAAGCGGGCGGTCCAGACGCTCGCCGGATTCGAGCCGCCGGTCTGCCCATGGAGGAGGACGTCGCGGCGGCTGGTCTCGGCGCGGCCGATCGCGGTGAACCGGACGCTGCTGGTGCCGGAGACCCCGATCGCTTCGTCCTCGAGATTCCACTCCATGGCGCGCGCCTCGATCCAGAGGGTCTGCCCGAGCGCACGCGGAAGGCCGGACGCCACCGCGTAGCGCGTCGACTTCGCGAAGTGGAGCGGCGCGATCCCATCCGCTTCGTGCCGCGCGTACGACCCGGCGACTCCCCAGCCGAACGTGGCCGACGCGAAGCGCGCGGCGGTGTCGAGCTCGCCCTCGTCGCCGTTTCCGTAATAGAGCGCGCTCCGCGCGCGGCGGTAGTGCGCGTCCGCTCCCGGCATCGCGTGCACGAACACGCGCTCGGCCGGCGGATCGTCGAGGATCTCCCCCGCCCGGCGGTACGGCCCGGGGGCGGGCGCCGCATCCACCTGTAACAGATCGAGCGGCTCCTCGCCTTCCGCGCGAGGGGAATCGAGCGCGACCGGGAGATCCACGATCCCCTCGCCAAAGGGCATGGCCGACACCAGAGGACGGTCGGTCGCGACGAGCCCTTCCGACCCCGGCGGCTCCGTGCGGATCGGCGATCCGGCGTCCGGCAGGGACAGCGTGCCGATGGTGGGACCGGCGAGCGGGAGTCCGCGCAGGATCGCGCCGCGTCGGCCGAGCCACGCTTGCTCGAGCGAGATCTCGCCGCGTTTTCGCTGCTCCTCGAACTGGAGTCCCGCGCGATCGGCCCAGACGGAGTCGCGGCGCGCCAGGACGGAGCGAACGGAGTCCTGCACCGCGCGCACGAGGCGAAGAGAGTCGCGCACCGCGGCCACCGCGCGGAGCGAATCGCGGCGGGCGGCGCGCAAGGCGAGCGAGTCGCGCGGAGCGGACGGCGCGGTGTGCTGTGTCGAATCGACAGGCGCCGCGGCGGCGCGCGACGTCGAGTCGCGCGATGCGGCCGCGCGTGAGGTCGAGTCGCGCGGAGCTGGGGACTGGGCCTTCGCGCCCGGCGCCATCAGCGACAGCCAGACCAGCCCGATCGCCGCGGCCCCAAGGAGCGCTCGCGCCTCAGGCCGCATGACGGACCACCGCCGGATGCCGCGCGAGCCACGGAAACGCGAGATTCCCGACGATCGCGAAGATCGCCGCGTTGGACGCGATGTGCTGAAGGCTCGGCACGACCGCGAGGGCCAGGGCCGCTGGGATCGATCCGTACGCGATCCCCTGCGCGGTGTTCGTGAGGAGGTCGTAGAGGGAGGTCAGCGCGATCCCCGCCCCCACGAGGAGCGCGGTCCGGGAGCGCGCGCCGAGCGGCGCCTCGCCTTCCGCGTGAAGGAGCCATCGCCCGGCCAATCCGCCGGCGGCGCCGACGAGCGCATCCGAGAGCACCTGCGCCCCCATCACCCACGGGTGCGGGACGCCATATGGATTCACCAGGCTGAAGGCGGTCCCTGCCACGGCGCCCACCCACGCGCCCCATGCGACTCCGACCAGCGAGCCGGAGAGGAACACCGACACGATGAAGATCTCCACGAAGAACAAGTAGGGAAACAGGAGGAACTTCGCGTAGCCGCACGCGACCGAGAAAGCGATGAGAACGGCGCTTCGGACGACGGTTCGCATGGGCCGAGGAGGAAGGAAGACGCTACCAGATGAAGGTCGGGATGTGCAAGGCGGTCCGCTCGCGGAGCGGAGAGCGGCTCAGGGGTGGGCTTTGAGCGCTCGACGAGCGCGGAGCGCCTCGTCGAGATCGGCGACCACCTGCTCGGGGACGGCGACGCTCCCGATGGAGACGTCGGGGGTGCGCTCCCCGTGGAAGTCGGAGCCTCCGGTCATGATGAGCCCATGCGCCCGCGCGATCTCCCGGTAGCGGTTGATCTCCGCGGGGCCGTGCTTCGAGTGCCACACCTCGATGCCGTCGAGGCCGCGCCGGGCGAGACCGGCGATCCATGCGTCGCGGTTGAGCGTGCCGGGATGCGCGAGAACGGTGACACCGCCCGCGTCCCGAACCACCTCCACCGCCTCCTCGAGCGAGACCGTGTGCTTGGCGACGTAGGCCGGCGCGTGGTGCCCCAGGTAGCGCTGGAACGCCTCGTGGAACGTCTCGACATGGCCGTTCACCATGAGCGCCTCGGCCACGTGCGGCCGACCGATCGCCCCGCCCCGCGCGATCTCCTCGACCTCCTCCATCGGGATCCGGATGCCGAGCCCCTTCAGGCGGAGGAGGATCTTCCGCGCGCGATCGTGGCGCGATTCCCGGTAGCGGGCGATCGCCTCGAGCAGGCGGGCGTCCGACGGGTCGAACCCGTAGGCGAGGAGATGGACGTCCATGTTTTGCTCGCTCACGGAGAGCTCGATCCCGGGAATGATCCGGATGCCGGCCTCGACGGCCCGCTCGAGCGCGGCCGGGAGCCCGCCCAGCGAATCGTGATCGGTCAGCGCCATGATCTTGACGCCGTTCCGCTGGGCGAGGGCGACGACGTCGGCGGGAGCGAGGGAGCCGTCGGAGGCGGTGGAATGCAGGTGGAGGTCGACGATCGAAGCGGGCATTACACGCCCCCAGCCGAGATCCGCTGCTTCAGCTCGCGCACCTTGGTCGCGACCTTGAAGAAGTCGACGTTGAGGAGATACACCTCCTCGAAATATTGCAGTGCCTTGTCCAGGTTCCCGAGCCGCTCGAGGGCCATGCCTAGATTGTACCGGATGCTGATCGTCTCGTCCGGGCCGTGTCCGGGCAGCTCGAGGGCGCGCTTCAGCTCCTTGGCCGCGGTCGCGGGCTCGTTCTTCTCCAGGTAGCAGAGCGCGATCATCTCCAGGCACTTGAGCTCGATGGCGCTCCCCTTGGACGCGATCTGGAACTCGCTGACGGCCTCGTCGTAGAGGCCCATCTCCATGTACGCCATGCCGAGATCGTAGTGGCTCTCGTGATCCTCGCCCGAGATGGTGCTGCTCACCCCCGCCTTGAACTCGTCGATGATCTCCTCGAGGTCGACCAGGCTGTCCGTCGCGGCGGGCTGGTCGTCGCGCACGCGCACGGACGCCGCCGGCTTCTGGTGCGGCAGGTTGTCGAGGTCGACCGGCGATCCGGTGACCTCTCCGTTCATGGCGTCGATGCGCGCCACCCGCATCCGCGCGCGGTCGTTCGACGAATCCAGCTCCAAGGCGCGCATGTACTCCGCGCGCGCGAGGCCCCACTCCTGCTGCCCGAGATACAGCTCGCCCAGCTCGAAGCGCGCCTTGGCTTCCGCCGGGGGATCGTCCGCTTGCGACGTGATGTCGACCATCCGGCGCAGCGCCGGCTCGTGATGCGGCCGGATGTGGAGGAGCGACTCGAGGAGCGAGCGGGCCCGAGCCAGATCCGAGCGGAAGAACGCGAGCTCGGCCCCTTTCCAGTACTCCTCGGCGGCCGGCTCGATCTGTCCTGCCTTGAGATGCTCGCCCGCCATCGCCTCGTGGCGGTCGGGCCCCGCCGGCGCCTCGGCGGGGGCGGACGCCACCGGAGCCTCGACAGCCGGAGCGGGGGCCACGGGGGCCGGTGCGGGAGCGGCCGGCGCGGGCGGGGTGAACCGTGCGCCCTCGTACCGTGAGCCGTTGGAGCTCTCGAGCTCCATCGGCGCGGCCTCGGCCGAGGGTGCGTCGCCGAATCCGGCGGGGGCTGACGTGTTGTACGGCAGCGGCGGAGCGCTCCGCTCGAGCTCCACCTGGCCGGCGTGCTGCTGTGCGGGAGGCATCTCGGCCGCCGGCTGCGGAGCGGCGTGAGCCGCTTCCGTCACGAGTCCCGGCGCGAGGGTCGAGGCGCGCTCGCGTAGCTCTGCGCCTTGCGACATGAGTCCCCGCTGCTCCATCCGGTCGGCGCGCCGGAGGAGCTCTTTTCCTCCACGCTCCGGGAGGTCGGCTTTCATCGCGATCGAGACGAGCTTCTCGGAGAGGTCGTCGTTGTCGGGCGAGAGGAGCACGACCTGCTCGACCGCGTTCAGGGCGGCCTCGAACTCGTGGCGGCGGATGGACCCCTCGGCGAACTCGAGGTAGTGGATCTGCGAGTCGCCGTAGAGCCCTTCCTTGGCGTAGAGCTCACCCAGCGAGCGGTGGATCTGGAGGTCCTCCTTCGAGATTCGGAGGATCTTCTTGCAGACGGCGATCGCGTTCTTGTAGAGCTCCGCCTTGCCGTATTCCTCGATGGCCTGACGGTAGCGGCGGACGGCCTCCTGCATGGCGCCGCGCTTGGCCAGGAGGTCCGCGACCGTGATGAAGTCGTACGGATCCCGGTCGCCGGTCTCGAAGAGCTTCTCGAACTCGGCGAGGGCGGCGTCGACCTGCCCCTTCTGCACGAGCGCTTGAGCCTTCTTCTTGATGGCGAGGCTACGGTCCACGCGTCTCCTTCGCTCCGGAGCTAGCTACACTACGGCCGCGACGGCGTCACGAAGACGCCATCGAGGCCTGGATGCGCCGCTCTACCGCTTCCACGCACGTCCGGTGAAGCTCCGCCGCCTCTCGACGGGCGCGCGCCGACCGCTTCTCGAGGTCGGCCCGGTCCGCCTCCCCCAGCTCGGGGAGATTGATCGCCACGTTGAGCGCCCCGCCCTCGACCCCCGAGCGCGCCAGCCAGGCCGCGACGCCGGCGTCGCTCGCGGCGTTCTCGTTGCCGTTCGTCGCGACCGTCACGAGCTCCGCGAGCACGCGCACGCACGTCTCCGCCGTGCGCATGGGCACGAGCGCCGCGTTCCGCGCCGCCTCCGCGGAGGCCTTCGCGCGCGACTCGACTTCTTCCGGCGTCCGCTGCGACATCTTCCTCGCCGCCACGAACGCGTCATACGCGCGCGCGTCCTCGGACACGAGATCGAAGAGCTCTCCCTGGAGCCCCTCGAGCGTGTTCTCCACGCGCTTCATCGTCTCTTCGTGCTCGGCGTACCGCTTCTTCCCGATCGTGAGCCGGGCGACCATCGTCCCGAGCGCCGAGGCCAGCGAGCCGGCGAGCGCCGAGACCGAGCCTCCGCCCGGCGTCGGCTCGGACGACGACACCGAGCCCAGGAACTCGGGCAGACCCAGCTCCGCCGCGCCGATGGGCGTGGCGAGCCGGTTCTCCAGCACCTGCTGCCGCGAGAAGTTCTCGAGGCGAAGCGCGTGCTCCGCGACATCGAGCAGCGCGTCCTGGCACACCAGCCCCACCACCTCGCTTCCCACGATCGGAACGCCGTAGCGGTCCGCTTCGTCCTTGATGAGCGCGAACACGCGATGGACCGGAGTCCCCCACGTGTTCACGAGATTCATGGACACCTGCACGATGCCGCGCTCCGTCAGCTCGAACCCGAGCGCCTTCACGTAACGGAGGCCTCCCGACTGGAACCGGATGGCCTTCGCGATCTTCTTCGCCACTTCCACGTCGCGCGTGCCCAGGTTCACGTTGAACGCGAGCAGCGGGAGTCGCGCACCCACCGCGATCGCGCCCGCCGACGGATGTACGGCGCGTGGCCCGAAGTCGGGCGCCCGCTCCGGGTCCGTCCCGATGGTCGCCGCGATGCCCTCGAACTCGCCCCGGCGCACGTCGGCCAGGTTCTGCCGCGCTGGGCGCGTCGCGGCAGCCTCGTACAGATAGACCGGAATGCCCAGCTCCTGTCCGATGCGCTCTCCCGCCTGGCGCGCCAGAGCCACGCAGCGCTCGAGCGTGGTCGAGCCGACCGGCACGAACGGGAGAACGTCCGTCGCTCCCATGCGCGGATGCTCGCCCCGATGCTGCCTCAGGTCGATCAGCTCACTCGCCTTCCGGACACCCCTCAGAGCAGCCTCCAGCACGGCCTCCGGCTCGCCCACAAAAGTGACCACGGAACGGTGGTGATCCGCGTTCATCTCCTGATCGAGCAATCGGATCGACCGATCACGCGAAATTTCGGCAATCAGGGCCTGAACTAAAGACTTATTGCGGCCCTCACTGAAGTTGGGGACGCACTCCACCAGCTCGTTCATGGGCTCTCCTCATGGGTTGGCGCGGAAGCGCTCGGGGGAGGTCGCACCCCTAAGAAGCGACTTGAAACCAGGGTCTTACGAAGGAAACCTCATGTGCAAGTCCAAGCTTCGCCCCCCTCCACCACGACGTGTCCTCGCTTGACCACGGCATGGAGGTGCTCCTGTCCGTAGTGGTAAGGGATGTGGCGGTAGTCGGAGCAGTCGAAGAGGCAGAAGTCGGCCTGGAACCCTGGCTGGATCCGGCCAAGGCGCGATCCTTCCCCGATCGCGCAGGCCGCGTTCGCCGTGGCCGCCATCCAGGCCTCGGCCGGGCTCAGCTTCATCTGCGTGACGGCCAGGGTGAGGGCGAGGGACATCGAAGACGACATCGTGCTGCCCGGATTGAAGTCGGTGGCGATCGCGACCGCGAGCCCGTGCTCCACCATCCACCGCGCCCGCGCGTACGGGAGCCCGAGCGTGAACGCGGTACCGGGTAGAAGCACTCCGACCACGCCCTTCTCGGCCATCGCCGCGAGCCCTGGGTCGGACGCGAAGAGGAGATGGTCCGCGGACACCGCGTCCACCTCCGCGGCCAGCGCGGCGGCGCCCGAGTCTCCCAGCTCGTCGGCGTGGAGCTTGGGCAGGAGCCCGTGGGCCTTCCCCGCGAGGAGGATCGCCCGCGACTCCTCGACGGTGTAGATCCCACGGTCGCACCAGACGTCGCAGAAGCGGGCCAGCCCCGCCTTCGCGACCCCGGGGATCATCTCGCGAGTGAGGAGCTCGACGTACGCCGTCCTCCGGTCCTGATAGTCCTCGGGGATGGCGTGCGCTCCCAGAAACGTGGGCACGATCTCGACCGGCGATCGCGGCTGCGCGGCGCGAAGGGCCCGAAGCTGCTTCATCTCGCCCGCGGACGAGAGACCATAGCCGCTCTTCGCCTCGACCGTCGTGATCCCCTGGCGGAGGAGCGTCCCAAGGCGCGCGGTCACGCGGTCCGCGAGCGCGGCCTCGTCGATCGACTCGAGGTGGCGCACGCTCGCGCGGATGCCGCCTCCCTTGGCGGCGATCGATTCGTACGACTCTCCGCGGGCGCGCGCGTCGAACTCCCCCTCGCGCATGCCGGCGAAGGGAAGGTGCGTGTGGGGGTCCACGAAACCGGGCGCAACCATGCGTCCGCGCGCGTCGACGACGCGCGCCACGTCGCGCTCCGGGTAGGCGGCGAGGATCTCCTTCGACGTGCCGATCGCCTCGATCCGCTCCCCCACCACCGCGATCGCGGCGTCCTGGATCAGAACCGGACGGTCGAGATCGGGACCCAGGAGCGGCTTCCCGCCCGCGGGGGCGGTGATGAGCTGCGCCGCGGAATGGACGAGGAGGTCGACCTTCACGCGGCGTCCCTCCGGCCGGTCTCGGGCGGCGTCATTCCTGGGTCGGAATCGGGAGCCGGTTCTTCTTCGCGACCGCCACCGACTCCGGATAGCCCGCGTCCGCGTGGCGCCAGATGCCCATCGCGGGATCGTTCGTGAGCACGCGCTTCAGGCGCGCGAGCCCCGCCGGCGTCCCATCGGCCACCACGACGACCCCCGCGTGGATCGAGTTGCCGATCCCCACGCCGCCGCCGTGGTGCACCGACACCCACGATGCTCCGGACACCGCGTTCAGGAGCGCGTTCAGGATCGGCCAGTCCGCGATGGCGTCGCTCCCGTCCTTCATGGCCTCGGTCTCGCGATAGGGCGAGGCGACCGAGCCCGTGTCGAGATGGTCGCGGCCGATCACGATCGGCGCCTCGACTTCGCCGCGCTCGACGAGGCGATGGAGCACTTCTCCGAACTTCTCGCGCTCTCCCATGCCGAGCCAGCAGATGCGCGACGGAAGCCCCTGGAACGCGACCCGCTCGCCGGCGAGCCGGATCCAGCGCTGGAGTGCGTCGTTCTCCGGGAAGAGCTTCGCCACGGCGCGGTCGGTCACCGCGATATCCTTGGGATTGCCCGAGAGCGCCACCCAGCGGAAGGGCCCCTTCCCCTCGCAGAAGAGGGGCCGGATGAACTCCGGCACGAAGCCCGGGATCTCGAACGCGTCCGCGACGCCGGCCTTCTTCGCCTGCCCCCGGATGTTGTTCCCGTAGTCGAACGTGAGCGAGCCCTGCTTCTGGAAGTCGCGCATGGCTCGCACGTGCGTCCCCATCGACGCCACCGAGCGCTCGATGTACGCCGCCGGATCCTTCGCCCGCAGCGCGATCGCGTCCTCGAGCGACAGCCCCGCCGGCACGTAGCCGAAGAGCTCGTCGTGCGCGGATGTCTGATCGGTCACGAGATCGGGGCGCACGCCGCGACGCGCGAGATCGGGCAGCACCTCGGCGGCGTTTCCGATCAGTCCGATCGAAAGCGCCTCCCCCGCGCGCACGGCCTCGTCCACCCAGCGGAGCGCCTCGTCCACGGACGAGGTCGCCTTGTCGAGGTAGCGCGTCTCGAGGCGCCGCTCGACGCGATGCGGATCCACCTCGACCGCGAGGCACACGCCCTCGTTCATCGTGACCGCCAAGGGCTGCGCGCCTCCCATACCACCCAGTCCGGCGGTCAGGCACCAGCGGCCGCGGAGCGAATCGGCGCCGAAGCGGTGCGCCGCCGCCGCGAACGTCTCGTAGGTCCCCTGGAGGATTCCCTGCGTGCCGATGTAGATCCACGAGCCGGCGGTCATCTGGCCATACATCGTGAGCCCCTTCGCCTCGAGCGCGCGGAACTCGTCCCACGTGGCCCACGCGGGAACGAGGAGCGAGTTCGCGATCAAGACGCGCGGCGCGTCGGGATGCGTCTTCGCGATCCCGACCGGCTTTCCCGATTGCACGAGCAGGGTCTCGTCCGCCTCGAGCGCGCGGAGCGACCGCACGATCGCGTGGAACGCGGGCCACGAGCGCGCGGCGCGTCCCGTCCCGCCGTAGACCACGAGGTCCTCGGGGCGCTCGGCCACCTCGGGATCGAGATTGTTCATGAGCATGCGGAGCGCGGCTTCCTGCGGCCAACCCTTGCAGGAGCGGTTCGGTCCGCGCGGCGCGCGAATGGGCTCCGACGGGGGCGTGCCGCGCAGTGGACTGGGCGGCGCGTCGGTCACGGTGCGATTCATGCGGTCCTCCTTCGGCGGCCTCTCGAGGCGCGCCACGCTAGAGCTCCGGGATGCGCGCGGCGAGCGCGGGGCCGTCTTCCTCGATCCAGGAATCGAGCGCGGCCAGATCCTGGTCCTGCCGGCGATCCTCGTCGAGCACCGGCACGCGATCGCGGATCCCGCGATGGAGGGCCTCGAGCGCGTCGCTCGAGCGGAGCGGCCGGCGGAACTCGATGCCTTGCGCCGCCACGAGAAGCTCGGCCGCGACGATCCGGCGCACGTTGCGCACGAGTGCCAGCCCCTTCACGGCCGCGTGCATCGCCATGCTGACGTGGTCCTCCTGTCCCGCCGAGGTCGTGACGGTGTCGGTGGAAGCGGGATGCGCGAGCATCCGATTCTCGCTCACGAGCGACGCCTGGAGGTACTGGACGATCATGAGCCCCGAACCGAGCCCGGCGCTCCGGCTGAGGAACGGCGGCAGTCCGCTCATGCCGGCGTCGAGCAGCAGGAACGAGCGCCGCTCGGCGATCGAGCCGACCTCCGCCATTCCGATCGCCAGGAAATCGAGCGCCTGCGCCACGGGCTGTCCATGGAAGTTCCCCGCCGAGACCACCTCGTCCGGTTCGGTGAAGCAGAGTGGGTTGTCGGTCACGCTGTTCACCTCGACGCGCAGCGCCTCCCGAGCGAAGCGGAGGGCGTCGAGCGAGGCGCCGAGCACCTGCGGCGCGCAGCGGAACGAATACGGATCCTGCACCCGGCCGCAGCCCGCATGCGACTCGAGGATGCCGCTCCCCTCGAGAAGCGCGCGGATCGCGTCCGCCGACTCGCGCTGGCCGCGGTGCGGACGGAGCGCGTGCACGCGCGCGTCGAAGGGCTTCACCGACCCGCAAAGAGCCTCGATCGAGAGCGCGCAGGCCGCATGCGCGGCGCGCATGACGCGCGTGCTCTCGAGGAGTGCCAGCACGCCGAGGGCGGTCGCGGCCTGCGTGCCGTTGATGAGGGCGAGTCCTTCCTTGGCCTGGAGCGCCATGGGGTGAAGGCCCGCCTGCATGAGTGCGGACGCGGCCGGCTCGATCCCGCCGTTGCGGCGGATCTCCCCTTCTCCGATGACTCCGAGCGCCAGATGCGCGAGCGGAATGAGATCGCCGCTCGCGCCGAGCGAGCCGCGGCTCGGCACGACCGGAAGGCAATCCTTCTCGAGCATCGAGAGGAGCCGCTCGACCAGCTCCACCCGGACGCCGCTCGCGCCGAGCGCAAGCGAATGGGCGCGAAGCGCGAGCATGAGCCGTACCGCCTTGGGCTCGAGCTCCGGTCCCATGCCCGCCGCGTGGCTCCGCACGAGGTTCGCCTGGAGGCGCTCCACGTCCTCTTCGGGGATCCGGACGGACTTGAGCGCGCCGAAACCGGTGTTCACGCCGTAGACCGGCGCCGAGCCGTGCGCCGCGCGATGGATGAGCGCGCGCGACGGCTCCATCCGCGGCCTTGCTTCCTTCGCGAGCACGGCCGGCGCGCCCGACGCGATGAGACCGAGCTCGGCGAGGTCGAGCGGCGCGCCCCCCACCGTCACCGGCGCGCTCGAGGTCACGCGGGACACGGCGTCTCCTCGCGAACGAGCCACTGCCGCACGTGCGCCGCCACCCCTTCCGCCGAATGGTCGATGAGCGGCGGATGGGGCAGCGTGGAGAGAAAGCGCGCGCGGTACCCGGCGCGCGCGATGCGCGAATCGACCACGACCACGGCGCCGCGATCCTCCGCGGTCCGGATGAGCCGTCCCACGCCCTGGCGGAAGCGGAGCACCGCCTCGGGGAGCATGAGCTCGCGGAACGCGTCGCCGCCGCGCGCCTCGATCGACTCCGACCGGGCCATCACGAGCGGATCGGTGGGAACGGGGAACGGGAGCCGCGCGATGACCAGCACCTCGAGCGCGGCGCCGGGGAAATCGACGCCCTCCCAGAAGGACGCGGCTCCGAGGAGCACGGCGCCTTCGGTCTCGCGAAACTCGCGCGCGAGGGACGCCGCGGCCTCACCGGGCGTCTGCTTGAAGAGCGGAACGCCGGCTTCGGCGAGCGGAGCGCGCACGCGCGCCGCGACCTGGTCGAGCATCTGGTACGACGTGAGGAGCACGAGGACGTTCCGCCGCGTCGTCGACGCGAGATCCACGACGAGCGACGCGAGCTGTTCCACGAAGCCGGGGCGCGTGGGATCGGGACCGTCGAGGACCGCCGTGCGCACCTGGCGCTCGAGCGGGAACGGGCTCGGGAGCGCGGCCGTCTCCACCTCGTCCGGGGCGAGCCCGATGGACGTGAGGAACGGCGCGAAGTCCGACCCCGGCGTGAGCGTCGCCGACGTGAGGAGCGTGCACGCGCTCGCCTCGAAGAGCTGCGACCTGAGCTGTGCGCCCACCTCGAGCGGCCTCCGGTTCCAGCGCGGAGCGCCGCGCTCGTCCTTGTCCACGTAGAACGCGGCCCCCTTCTCCTCGAGATTCGTCACCGCGCGGATCGCCTGCTCCACCTCGAGCCATGCGGCGTGGCGCGCGCGCACCTCGTCGATCGCATCGGGCGACTCGGCGCGGAACGCGCCCCCCGTCTCCGACTCGGCCGCCCCGACGACGCGCTCGAGCGCGCGCGTGAGCGCCGCCGCGGACGTCAGGAGCAGATCGAGCGCGACCGGGCTGATGGCGGCGAGATCGTCATCGCGCGTCAGCCGCGCGGATGAGGCGCCGGGCGGGAGGATCGCCTCGAGATCGCGCGAGAGCGCCGCGGCATGGTCGAGGACCGGCCGGATGGCCTGGTCCGCGGCCACGATCCGCTCCGTGACGGACGTCCCTTTGCCGCGACGGATCGTTCGCGCGAGCAGCTTGAGCGCTCCGCTCCGCGCGTCGGTCCGCGCCGCGAGCCGCGCCAGGTCGCGCACGCCGAGCGACACGCCGAGCTGCTCGCGCGCCACGCGCTCGAGCTGGTGCGCTTCGTCGAGGATCAACGCGCCCGACTCGGCGAGGAGCGTCGCGCGGAGCCCGGGGTCGGAGAGGAGGAGGGCGTGGTTCACGATCACGAGATCGGAGCGCCTCGCCTCGCGACGCGCGGCCTTGGCGAAGCAGCCGCTGCCCGGGTCGCATCCGGAGCCGGAACAGAACAAGGGATCGGACGCGATCTCGGCGAGGAGCGAGGCGGGGACCTCGATCCCCTCGTCGCGCAGCTCGTCGAGATCTCCGGTCGCCGTGCGATCGACCCACGCTTCGAGCGCGTCGAGCATCGATTCGTCGACGTTGGCCCCCGCGAAGAGGCGGCGCTGCGCGAAGCGCGAGGCCGCGCGTCGGCGGCAGAGATAGCCCGCGCGCCCCTTGAGCACGGCGCCGCGGAACGACGATCCAAGCGCCGAGGCGGCGAGCGGAGCGTCGCGCGTGAGGAGCTGATCTTGAAGCGCCTTTGTGTGCGTGCTCACGAGGATGGGGCCGCAGCCGACGCGGCGCCGGAGGAGCGCGGGGACGAGGTACGCGAGCGACTTCCCGATCCCGGTCGGAGCCTCGATCGCGAGCACGCCACCGCGGTCGAGAGCGGTTTCCCACAGGGTTGCCATCGTGAGCTGGCCGGCGCGGCGCTCGAACGCCGGCACGCGCCGCTCGAGGCGCTCGAACGCGCTCGCAAGCGCTTCGGACATTGTAGGTTCGGAAGTTTTCATGGGTCGGAGATTCAACCTTCGACCCTACGGGACGATGCCCGGTCTGTCAACGAGCGGCGCCCGCGAGTCCCGCCTCCCGAAGCGCCGCGCGAAAGCGGGCTTCGTCCCAGGTCGGAACACCGAGCGCCTTCGCCTTGTCGAGCTTCGAGCCGGCGTCCTCCCCCACGACGACCGCGTCGGTTTTCTTGCTCACCGAGGAGGTCACTTTGCCGCCGCCGCGCAGGATCAGCTCCTCCGCTTCCTCGCGCGGCATCGCGAGCGTGCCCGTGAGCACGAAGGTCTTCCCGGCGAAGGGCCCTGCGGCCGCCACCCGCCGCTCCGGCGCCTTCCCCTTCACGCCGCGCTCCGTGAGCCGCTTCACGAGCGAGCGCCCCTCGCGCGACTTGAAGAAGGCGACGACGCTCGCCGCGATCTCGGGCCCGATGCCCGGGATCTCGAGGAGCGCCTCCTCGTCCGCCTCGGACAAGGCGGCGAGCGATCGGAAGTGCTCCGCGAGAAGGCGCGCCACCGTGTTGCCCACGTGGCGCATGCCGAGCGCGGTCAGGAGCCGGTCGAGCGGCGAGTCCTTCGACGCGGCGATGCCGCGCACGAGATTGCCCGCCGACTTCTCGGCCATGCCGTCGAGCTCCGCCAGCTCGTCGACGGTGAGGTCGTAGAGGTCGGCCGGATCTTCGACCAGCTTCGCGTCCACGAGCTGGTCGACGGTGCGCTCGCCGAGCCCCTCGATGTCGAGCGCTCCCCGGCTCGCGTAGTACTGGATGCGCCGGCGCACCTGGGCCGGGCAGTAGAGATTCTCGCATCGCACCGCAGCCTGCTCGGGATCCTTCGTCAGCATGGTGCCGCAGACGGGACAGGTCGACGGCATCACGAACCGGGGGCCGCGCCTGCCGGAGTGCGACACCACGCGCACCACTTTCGGGATGACCTCGCCCCCCTTCTCGATGACCACGCGGTCCCCTTCGCGGATGTCCTTCCGGTCGATCTCGTCCTGGTTGTGAAGCGTCGCGCGGCGAACCTCGGTGCCGAGCAGGATCACGGGCTCGAGGAGCGCGACCGGCGTGACGACGCCGGTGCGTCCGACCTGGAGGTCGATCTTCCGGAGCGTGGTCTCCGCCTCCGTCGTGCCGAACTTGTAGGCGATCCCCCATCGCGGGCTCTTGGAGGTGGTGCCGAGACGGCGCGCGGCCTCGAGATCGTTGACCTTGATCACGAGCCCGTCGGCGCCGTAGGGGAGCGATCCCCACGCTTCACCCCACGCCTCGCACTGCTGCCGGAGATCGTCGTAGCCCCGCGCGAGCGAGTTGCGCGGATTGACCCGCAGGCCCAGCTTCTTCGCGAACGCGAGCGCGTCGAGGTGCTCGTCGATGCCGTACCGGTCCGGGTGAAGGAGCTGGTAGACGAACATCTGGAGCGGGCGGCGGCTGACTTCCGCCGTGTCGAGCATCTTGAGGCTGCCCGTCGTCGCGTTGCGCGGGTTCATGAACGTCGGCTTTCCGTCGGCCGCGCGGCGCTCGTTCATCTTCGAGAAGGCTGCCGTCTCCATGTAGACCTCGCCCCGAACCTCGACGAGGTCCGGGACGTTCTTGCCGGTCAGCCGGAGCGGGATCGAGCGGATGGTGCGGAGGTTGGTCGTGATGTCGTCCCCTCGCTCGCCGTCGCCGCGCGTGAGGCCGAGCGCGAAGCGCCCCTGCTCGTAGCGGAGATGGATCGCGACGCCGTCCACCTTGGGCTCCACCGAGTAGTCGATGCGCTCCTTCCCGAGCGTTTTCCGGACCCGGGCGTCGAACTCGGCCACCTCGTCCATCGAGTAGGTGTTGTCGAGGCTCAGCATCGGCGCCGTGTGGCGCACGGTGGGAAATCCGGTGAGAAGCCCCTTCGCCACGCGGGACGTGGGCGAGTCGGGGTCGGCGAGGTCCGGATGCTCGCGCTCGAGCCCCTCCAGCTCCTTCATGAGCGCGTCGTACTCGCGATCGGAGATCTCCGGCTCGCCGATCGTGTAGTAGAGGTGGTCGTGCCGCGCGATCTCGTTCCTCAGAGACCGGATCTTCTGCTCGGCGCGCGCGCTCACCAGCGGCTCGCGTATCGGATGTGGATCGTGGCCTCCCGTAGCGCGGCGCCCGGGCGGAGGCCGAATTCGACCCCCATCAAACCCGACGCCATGCGCGTCTGAAGGCCGGCACCGTACCCCAACTCCCATCCATCGCTCAACTCCGTCCGCGACAGGGTCGCGGATCCCGGGGTGACCAGGGCCGCGTCGGAGGTCGCGGGCACCCCGGCCTGGAGCGGCGCGTCGAGCGAATGCGCGCCACCGTCGAGGAACAGATACGCGCGCCCGCCACGCGGGTCGGTGATCCACCGGTGCTCGAGCGTCATCGCGAGGATTCGGTTGCCCGCGAAGGCGCGATCGCGATGGCCTCGGAGCCCCTCGCTCCCTCCGAGATAGCGAAGCTCCTCGATCGGGAAGTCTCCGTCGCCGAGCCTCGCCTCCTCCGCGCGCACCGACCCGAAGAGGACGCGCGATCCGCCGAGCGACGCGGCCGACGCGAGCTCCGCTTTGCCGCGGAGGACGCCGCGTCGGGACTCCTCGAACCCGGGAAACGCGTCCGTGCGCCGGCCGCCTTCGGCGTCGAGCGACACGCTCACACCGTGCGTCGGGTTGAACAGGGGGGCGAGGCGATCCCAGCCGACGCCGCCCCGGATGGACCAGGTCGAGCTCGAGCCACGGGAGAGCCCGGTGTAGACGGTGCCGCTCCGCTCCACCGCGGCCTCGACCCGCGTGCGGGCCGCCGGCCGGCCGCCCAGCGCGATCGACCATCCGGTGTGGCTGAAGAGCGAGTCCGCGAGATCCGCGTCGAGGGCGAGGCTCGCGTCGAGCGAACGCCCGAAGAGGGACGGCTCCTTGTAGCGAAGCGCGTAGAGCGAGCGGCCATTTCCGAATCCAACCCAGCGCGCGCCTGCGGCGCGGCCGGTGCCCGCGATGTTCCCGAGGCCGAGGTCGACGCGTCCCGTGAGTCCTTCGCCGGGCGCGACGCCAAGCGCGCCTTCGAACTGGCTCGCGCTCGATTCTTCGACCGGAATGACGACGTGGCCATGCCCCGGCTCCGCTCCCGGAACGACGCGCGGCTCGCCCACGAACGCGAAGAGATCGCTCGCTCGGAGCCGGTCGCGCGCGTCCGCCACCAGCTCCGGCGTGAGCACGCGCCCTTCCTTGAGCCCGGCGATCGTCGCGGCGGAGCGCGGCTTCGTCACGGAAGCTCCGGGGATCTCGAGGCTGTCGAACACGACCGGAGGTCCTGTCGCGAGCCTGACGTGCACGAGGACGGAGTCGCCGGCGGGCACGATCGAATCGAGGCTCACGGTCGCCGCGTAGCGGCCGAGGTCGACCGCCGCGTCGCGGAGCGCGTCGAGCCCGCCCGCGATCGCCTGCGGCGAGACGCCCCCCTTGGCTCCCCGCGCGAACACGCCCGCGGGGTCGTGAATCCCGACCGCTCCTGGCGAAGCAAGTCGGAGCGCGGGGGCCGGCGCCTGGGGCGGCGGCGCGTGCGTCTCCACGCGGATCGTCGCGGTCCCCGGCGTGGTCCCGCTTCCCTCCTCGAGCGTGAGGCGCACGACGGCGTCGTAGCGCCCGAGCAGCGCGAGCCGGTCGCGCACGCGCCCCGCGAGCCGCTCGATCTCCGCCCGCTGCCAGAGGCGCTCGAGCGGCGCCGTCTCGCCGGTCTCGGCGGCAGTCACGGAATCGGGCAGCCCTTCGACGTGGAGCGCGAAGCGCGGCGCCGAAGGGTCACCGCTCTCATCGGACGCGCGCGCGTGCGTCACCGAGAGGAACGCCACCGCGAGCCCGAGGAGGAGCGCGGCGACGCGCGCCAGATCGCGCCCGCGCATCAGAAGCTTCCTTTCAGCTCGAAGCGCCCCGTGTAGTACGCGGGGCGGTTCGGCGCCTGGAATCCGGTCCAGTTGAGCGAGAGCGAGACGCGGTCGTGGATCCGGTACTCGCCGAGGAGGTCGTAGTCGAGCCGTCCGCCCACGGGGGCCGTGGTGTAGAGGCCCGGGGGCGCGTAGGTGCCCTGCTGCGCGCTCCAGCCGTAGAGGGCGCGCGCATCGATCCGGAGCTTCGCGCTCGCGGCGTAGCGCGCGGTGGGGCCCGCCGAATAGAGATCGAAGTACCCGCCGTGGGTGAGATCGATGTCGCGGCGCTGCCGCGCGAGGATCGAGACCTGCCCGAAGCCGCGCAGCTCGCGCGCGATCTCCCCCTCGACGCCGCGCCCGCGCATCTGGGACGCGTACGAGTCACTGGAGTCCTGCCGCGCGATCGACTGCCGCGCGCGATCGTACGTGACCGTCCACGTGCCGCGGAGTCCGCCGGGAATCGGATGGCGGAGCGTCATCCGCGCGTCCCCCGTGCGGCGCTCCGTCGTCAGACCCTCGATCTCCGAGCTCTGCTCGCGGTGGTAGCCCACTTCGCCGCGCAGGTCGTACTTGCGCCCCGCCGGTGCGAATTCGAGCGTCTGCCGCGCCGTGACGTCCCCCCGGATCGTGGTCTCGGGATCGAGGTAGGCATCGGGGCGGAACGCCTGGTCGGGGCTGCCGAGCGGAAGCGTCGAGAGCGCCTCCACGCGGAGGAACGTGCTCCCGCCGAGCCCGCGCCAGTAGGCCGGCGTCTTCCCCGGCGCGCGCGCGGCGCGGGACGGAAACGCGTCCAGGCGGAGCTGCACGACCGCGCGCGACCGCGTGTTCGGATCTCCGGTCGAGGTCACCAGCTCGTACCCGCCGCCGAGTCGCGGATTGCCGTACGCGTCGTACGACCCGCTCCCGTCGCCGACCGGCCGGAGCTCGCGCACGAGCGAGGCCTCGCGAAGCTGGTTCACGTCGTAGCGGAGCTCCGAGCTGACCGGCGCGCCGGGGCGCCCCGCCTGCACCGCGAGCTGCGCCAGGTTGGTCGACTGCGGACCCGTCGAGGACTCCGCGCGCCGCCGCGTGAACCCGCCGTCGACCGAGAAGGATTGGCCGAGGCGCGCCGAGAGTCCTCCGTCCCAGGTGAACGCCTGGTCCTCCGCGATGGTCCCGGCGTCGGTGACGGAGCCGTCGTGTCGCGCGTAGCCGCCGCGAAGCTTGAGCGCCTTCCCCGGAACGAGGCGCAGGATCACGCCGAGATCGCGATTCCACCGCGCCTCCACGCTGTCGCCGTCCTGCCCCTCGATCCGCTCGTCCTTCGCGGTCACGCGCGGCTGGAACCATCCCTTCTCGCGACCCAGATCCCCGCCGAGGAGCGAGCGAAGGCCCGAGGTCCCGCTCGTCGCGTTCCGCGCCTCTTCCCAGCTCAGCGTCCCGGTCAGCGCCGAATTCAGGGTCGCCTGGGCTCCCCGCCGCACCGACTCGGAGCCGCCGGTCACGCGCCGCCGGCCCACGTCGCCGCGAAGCGCGAGCGCCTGGACCGGCGCGTACTGGAGCGAGACTTCCTGGCGATCCTCACCGGCGTTCGACGGCGCCTGATTCCAGCGCTCGTACTCGAACGCGGGATCCGTGCGGTCGAACGCCTGGAAGCGGTCGTCGCGCGTGCGCACGCGCCCTTGCATCTGGATGGAGCCGAGCTTGAGTCCGCCGATCGCGACCGAGCGGGGATCGAGGCGCGCCTCGAACCGGCCGGCCACGCCCGAGTTGTCGCCGTCGTCGCGCGAGGAGAACTCGTTCTTGTCGTAGCCCGACCGGGCCACCTCGCCGTCCACGCCCAGCGCACCGAAGAGGCGCGCGGAGCCGCCGACATCGACGAGCCGGCGCGAGCTGGGCACGGCGAGCGCGCGGCCGGGCGCGTAGGAGCCCAGGTTCACGCCGCGGTAGCGGTAGAAGCGCACGCCCTCGATCGTCGTCGTGTCGGCGTAGGCCCCCTCGCCCGCGCCGACGCTCGCGAAGTCGACGTCGTACGTCCCACGCGACGCGCCGAGGAAGACCCAGTGCGGGTTGGCGGGATCGGACTCGTCCCAGTCGTACGATCCGAGTCCGGCCCCGGCGTAGCGCACCCCGCTCGGCAGGATCGTGCCCGCCGAGTCGCCGAGCGCGCTCAGCGCGGCGCGATCGTCCGCCGTCAGCTCCGCGCCGATCGGACTCGACGGGTCGTCCCCCTCGCTCACGTAATTCGCGTACCAGCCACCCCGCCCGGGCACGTTCCCTTGCGTGCTCGCGGCGTAGAGGCTTCGCCGATAGCGGCTCGAAGCCGCCTCGAAGTCGACCGCGATCCGGCTCTGCGCGGTGATGGGACGGTGGATGGTGAAGGTCACGGTGGACGCGCCGTAGTCGATCACGTAGTCGGCGTCGGACCCGCGCCTCAGGCGCGCGCCGTCGAGCCAGATCGCCTCGGAGCCGGCCACGATTCCCTCGTTCGACTCGCCGGTCGCGAGGGTCAGGAGCGGATACGGTCCCTGCCGGCCCTCCTCGCCGCGGAACTCGAGCGTCCGCTTCTCCCCCTTCTCGCTCGCGGCGGCCACGTTCCAGTGCGCGTCGCCGGTCTTGGCCGATCCCTGCACGCCCTGGAGGTGGCGCGAGAGCCGCGCGAACTCGCCCGGCGCGCCGTCGAGGAGGAAGTCCCCCATGGTGGCTTCGCCGTGAGGCGCTTTCAGGGAGAGGGTGATGTTGTCGAGGTCCTCGAGCTCGCGGCTCGACCCGTCGGGCTCGAAGGGGAGGCGCCGGTCGCTCAGGCTGGCGGCCACCTCCACGTCGCTCGCGATCCGGCCGCGGATGGTGAGGTCGAGCGACTGGCTCATCGTGGCGGCTCGATTCGCGCCGACCTCCACGCTCACGAGCTTGAGCCCGCTGAACACGATGGCGTCGTTCGAGGCGCCGTCGGCGATCGTTCCCGCGGCGGCGCCCGCGGCGGGCGCGCCCGCGATCCAGGAGTGGGTCTCGTTTCGAAGGACGCTCGCCGTGGAATCGGGCGGCGCGGTGTCCGCCGCGCCGGCCGCGAGCGGTCCGCTCGCCCGGAGCGCGAGGAGCGACGGCGCACGCGCCACGGGCAGCTCGAGGACGACCGTGTCGCGCGGCGCGTCGCAGCCGCCCGGACAGATGGAGTCGATGGGGCGCGCGCTCGCGGGGCGCGGATCGAGCGCGACGAAGAGCGTCGCGCTCATCGACGCGAGGACCGCGATGCCGACGAACCGCGTCACGCTCATGGAACGCGCTCCCGCTCGATCGCGAGGATCTGGATCTCGCCCCGCTCCGAATCGAGGATCGCCACCCGGTCCGACCGGCTCACGGCGACCGCGGTGGGATGCCACGGCACGCTCGCGCCGCCAAGCGCGCGCTCGATTCGGAGCGCGCCCTGGTCGTCGAGCACGAGGAGGCGCTGTCCGCCGGGATCGGCAACGTAGAGGAATCCCGCCGCGTCGACGGCGAGGCCCGCGGCGCCATTCGGAGCGAGCGAATCCGCGACAGCCGGCGCGATCTGGCCGTTGGTCCCGAACCGGTGGAGCTTCCGCCCCGCCGCGTCGAAGAACCATCCCCCCGAGGTGGGCAGGAAGACCGCGGCCCAGGGGCTCCCGGCCGACGCTTCCGGCGCGAGGAAGCGCGATCGGCGCGATCGTTGGAGCTGGTCATCGAGCGGGATCAGGTCCCGGTCCCGCGCGCCGAGCAGCCAGAGATCGCCGAAGGGATCGACCAGCAGCCGCGCGCCCGGATCGGCGGTCTCGGTCGCGACGGTTTCGCCGAACGAGCGCACCCCGAGGAAGTGCCCCGCCGGATCGAACGCGACGAGCGCGTTCTTCCCCCGATCGAGCACGAGAAGGGATTGGCGGCGATCGACCGCGAGATCCGAGGGCACCGAGAACGACTGGTCGTCGTCGCCGTAGCCGCCGAGATCCCAGAGGGGCTGTCCCGCGGGATCGAGCTTCACGATGCGCCGCGCGGTGGCGTCGAGGACGTAGAGACAGTGATTCGCGTCGAAGACGACGCGCGTGGGATGCGGCACGCCCAGCCGGTCGAGCGTCCCGGAGTCGAGGACGCGCTCCGAGCGGAGCGCATGCGGAGGGCCGGGACGGCTCTCGGTGCCGACGTCGGGAGCCGCGCGGGTCGCCGCCGGGACCAGGGCAAGCGCGAGGAGCAACGCGAGGGCGATGGACCGAGGCGGGAAGAAGACTGCGGGGGCACGACCGCTCATGTGATTCCGTGGCGCGTGGAGCGCGGCGGAGCGGTGGATATCGCTAGAACCGGCGCTCGACCACCAACCTCCCGCCGTCCTCGACGGCATCGGCGTACACTCGCGTCTCGGCCCGGATCGCGCTCTCCCCGCGGGCCGCCTTTGCGGCCTTGTGCCGCAGCATCTGGACGTCGATCACGCTGACGACGCGATTCAGGATCGCCGCCGCGAAGGAGTACTTCGCCTTGTTGTGCGCGCGGTTGCTGGTCTCGCGGGTGTCGGTGTATTCCGCCTGCAGCGCGGCGGTGCTCCACGACCACGCCTTGTCCCCCGTCGGGAGATGCTGTGCCACGAAGGCATCCTGTGCCGCGGGATCGCTGGGGTATGTGTCCCGCGCCTCGCGCCTCAAATCCTCTTCGTAGCTCCCGGGCCCTTCCCCGCTGGAGGACGTGTACTGCCCCACGAGGCGCCAGTAGTCGTCGCTTTCCTGGCTCACGCCCACGCCGGCGTTGAGCTGCGCCTGCTCGATGTAGTCGTCCTGGCGGAGATTGCCCGCCACCGTCCAGTAGGTGTAGCTCGCCCAGATGAGCCCTTCGGCGATGAAGAAGCCGGTCGCCCGTCCCTTCTCCCCCATCGACATCTCGCCAAGACCGGGAAGGATGAGGGAATAGAGGAGCGCTTTCTTGCCCGTCGTGGGCGCCGGCGCCGAGGAACCCACGGCGGGCGGAGGGGACGCGGGATCCGTCGTCTGCGCCAGCCAGGCCTCGCCGTAGAGCGCGGGAAGCGGAGCCCACGCCGCGCGGGCCGGCGACTCCGGGCTCGCAAGGGCGAGCGACGGCGAAGCCGCCGCTAGGAGCGCGGCAGCCAGAAGGAAGAGGATCGTCGTCTCAGTACTTTTTGACGAGGCGTACACCAAATGCGTTCTCGCTGTTGAACGGCTTGGTCCTCATCTTGAAATGGAGCGTCGTGTCGTTGCCGATGTTGAGGGATGGCTCCTTCTTCGTCAACCGTAGGACGTCGACCGCGCTCACGATCCGGTTGACGAAGGCCACCACCACGGCATAGCGCGCGTTCTTGAAGAAGTTGTTGCTGTCGTTCCGGATTCCGTAATAGTAGCGCCGGTTGTCCGAGTCCGCCTTGGTCGCGTTGTAGTCGTCCCAGCCCTGCCAGTAGTAATCGAGCTTTCCGATGTCCTCGTAGTACTGCTGGGTGTTGTTGTCCCGGAAGTAGATGATGATGCTGTCCTGCGGCGAGCCGGAGCAGCCGCAGTCCGCGATCCACTTGTCGTAGTTCCAGTGGTCGTCGGCGAACGCCTGGAACTGGGTTTCTTTCTGCGCTCCGCGATCATGGTAGTAGAAATACGTAAGCCACGTCGCTCCTTCCACCCCCAGGTGCGCCCACCCACGCTTGTATCCCGCGTAGAGGTGCCCGGTGCCGGGAAGGATCAGATTGTAGATGAAGGCGCGTCCAGACGAGACGTGATGCTCCGTATCGAGAACGGGACTCTGCTTGTCCACGACGGTCCCGGGGTGCATCTCGTGATTGTCCGTGGAATCGGCGATGGACCGCTGGGCGAGCAGAATCTCCTGCGGCGTCGCGTCTTCAAAATCGAGGGGTGAGGCGTAGACGGACGGACAGATGGCGAAGGCGGTCCCGAGGATTGCGATGGCAACGATGCGGGTCAGGTTACGGGTCCCTTCGGCCGGTCGGGATGATGATAACGACAACGCCTTATTATATAGGAACATAGGCCTACCGTACAACGGCGAATTTTTGGAATTGGACGTCCGAGGCCCCGTCCCTCTTCGCCTCGACACGTACCACGTAAACACCGCTCGCCATGTTGTTGAGCAAGATTCTGGCCACATTTTGGGTGGGGGCGGTCGATGGAGTCAGGCGCTGCACTTCCCGGCCCGTCGGGTCGAGCACCCGGATGACGACCTCGTTGACCCCCGCCCCTAGCGTGTAAGCCACGCCAATCTCGTTGCCCCGGGCGGGGTTCGGGAAGCAGTAGACCGAGCCCTTCGCCAGGGCAGCGGCGACCGGCGCCGCCGCGACCAGAACGGTGTCCTCGAGGACCGACGTCCGGCGGCGATTCCCTCCCCATTCCTGCCAGGGGAAGCGCGAGGACACCCCGTCCGTGCTGAAGAGCGCGCTGTCGGCTCGCGCCGGCAGCTGGTAGGCGGCGAGGCTTCCGTCGAAGCCGCCTCCGGCGACGAGATGGGTCCATGCGGCGCCGGGCGGGTCCGGCGGCAGATCCGCGCCGTTGAGCGAGGTGAGGAGCGGCGTGTCGTCCGCCGCACCCGGAACCGAGATCGGCCAGCCCGAGGTGACGCGCCCGTCCGGCTCGAGCGCCACCACGATTCCGTTGCCGAGGGCGATGACCGCCTCCGGATGGCCGTCCTGGTCGACGTCGCCGAGGAGCGGCGAGCCGGTTCCCCCGGTGGCGTAGGTTCCGAAGCGAGAGCCCAGCGGCACCGGCCACCCCTGGAGCTCGACGCCGTTCCGATTCCACCGATGCGCATTCCCATTGAGGTCGACCGCGACGATCTCGGGGAATCCATCGCCGTCCATGTCCCCCGCCGCGACCGGTCCCCCGAGACCGGCGAGGACCACGACCGGCCAGCCCGGGAGCTCGGTGCCCGTCATGTCATAGCAGTGGATCGTCCCTTGCGCAGGGTCCGCCACGATCAGCTCGAGGTGGCGGTCCGACGCGCGGTCCATGTCCACGCCGAGGAGATACGGCTCGTAGTTGGGTCCGCCCGAGGGCCAGCTCGCCAGGAATCGCTCCGGATTCTTTCCCGCCTGCTCGACGACGCGGATCGTTCCGTTCGCGAGCGCGAACGCGACGTCGTAGCCTCCGGCGCCGACGAACCGTCCGATCGCGAGATTGCTCGAGACCGGAGCGGTGACGAAGGACCCGCCGACCACGAGCGTGTCCGCGATCTCCGTGACGCGCGGCGGCTGGAACGGATCCTCCGACGGTGTGATCGAGAAGACGCGCCCGTCGCTGGCTCCCACGACCACGGCGCCGCCCGGGGCGAGCACCGGCGGCGTGGTCGCGGTGACCGACGGATCGTTCTCGTCGAGCACGGGCGGCCACCCCGGAATGAGGAGCGAGGACGCGTCGGCTCGAGTCCGCGGCCGGTAGGCATACACCCGTCCGTCCACACCGGTCCCGACCACGGCGGAGCCGTGCACGTCGATCGCGGCGTTCGGGCGGTAGAGCGAGTCGGCGAAGAGCACCGGCAAGAGGAGGCGCGCCGGCGCCGCGGCCCACTCGCCGGTGGGCCGGCTCGTGTACCAGGGCGAGCCGTCGGCGGCCCACGCGAAGATCAGGCTGTCGGCCGCGGTCACGACGGATCGCGTGCCGTCGTGGAGAAAGCTCCCGTACGTGGGCGCGTTCCCGGTCAGCTCGTGCTGGGCCGACACCGGCCAGCCCGCAAGCCTCCATTCGGAATCGACCTGGACGTCCATGTTCACGTCCGGCGGGGAGAGCACGTCGACCCGCACGTGGCTCCGCCCGCCGTCGTTGGTGCGTGCGGACGGATTGCTGTCGTCATCGAGCCGCGTATGGTTCCCCACGAAGTAGGGATCGAAGGGGCTCCCGAAGAAGTAGGCGGAGTTCGGATCTCCGATGTCGGCGATGCCGTCGGCCTCCATGATGCGCACGCCGCGGCGCGCGGGATTGGAGTTCACGCCCAGATCCGGATTCGCGTTCGGCCCGCAGAGGAACGTGGTGTTGTCGATGGGCGTGCAGATGACCGTCTCGTCGATGTGCCACATGAGGATCCCCTCCCCGGGCAGGAGGAAGTCGTACTCCCTGTTACCCAGGGAATCCGCGGGATCCACGCTCGAGAGCCCCGGTCCGAGGATCACGTTCGTCGTCGAGTCCCGGTCGAGATAGATCGTGCCGTCGTGATTGAGGTCGGCCTGGCGGTTCTCGATCAGGAGCGACTCGTCGGAGCCGAGCGGCACCTTGAGAATGCGATTCGAGAGCTGGGACGATCGGAGCGAGGTCGTGAGCGCGTGTCCGGGATCGACGGTCTCGATTCCGTCGGGCCAGAGCGTCGTCTTGCACCAAGGGTCCAGGCTCACGGGCAGCATCCCCGAGGCCAGCACGATCTGGCCGGTCGACTCCACCTGCACCGCGCTCCCGAGCAGATAGCCCGAGTCCATGTTGCTCCACACCCCCACCGCCGGGAAGAACGTGTTGATGTCGTAGAGGTCCGGAAGTCCCTGCGTGTGGCCGAACTCGTGCGCCATGGTCCCGTTGAGGGCGCCGAAGTAGCCGTCCTGGTTCTCCGTCTCCGGCATGACGATGCCGCCCTGCAGGAAGAGACCGCCGCTGACCGCGATCGAATCGTTGAGCCCGATCTGGAAGGTGGGGATGTCGCGCTGGCTGTCGCCGAGCACGTCCGCCTGGAAGTCGGAGCCGGCGTGGAAGAGGATGACGACGTCGAATTGATTCCAGGGAATCGTATCGGCGTTGTCCGCGGCCGTGACCGCGTCCTTGAAGAAGCGCTGCGCCTCCTGATACGACGACTGTCCCAGGGTCCAGGGCCCGTACGCTCCCGTGTCGCGAAGTCGGTAGGCCGAGCTGTCGGCGTGGGGATAGACGTCGTAGGTGATGACCAGATTGCCGAAGGACTGGTCGCGCCAGTAGCGCGACATGGCCTCCATGTGGGACATGAAGTAGTTCCGGTCGTGCGGAGGCGGGTCGATGACGATGCCAAGCGAGCTCCCGTCCCGCATGTCGAAGCGCCCATCGGGCGTCGAGGTCTGAGGGCCGAGGCTGTCGTTCTCGAAGTCGATCCGGATGCCAATCACCCGGATGGTCTCGGGGATGCCCGCGACGAACGGGGTCGTGCGCGCGAGCTTGCCCATGCTCGGCGCCAGGAGCGGGAGGCGTCCCCCGGTGATCCAGGGCTTCGCCTCCCCCGCCGGCCCGAAATGGTCCGGGAAGGCGGCGCGAAGCGCGATCTTGCGCTGGATCACCGACGGGGGAAGCGCGGCGCGCTGGGGCGCCAGGCGCGCGGCGCTCGCGCCGCGCGTGATCTTGAGCGACGCGCGGCCGGTGGGCGCCGCTTGGGAAACAGCGGGAGCCAGACCCAACCAGGCCTGGCTCCCGAGGATGATGAAGAGGGCTCCGGTCGCGAACCCTCGGCGTGCGGTCACTGGATCTCTAGAAGTGATACCCGGCGGAGAAGCGGTTCACGCGGTCGAGGAATTCCGACTGCGGAATGTTCGCGAAATCGAATTTGAAGTTCTTGTACTCGAGGCCGAAACCGTAGGTGAAGTCCGTCACGGTGCCGACCGGGTCGCTGTAGTACCCCGCGCGAAGCGCGAGCAGATGATTGAACTCGTACTCGGCACCAGCCCCCCACTGATCGATCGCGAGCGTCCGACCGGGGAGGAGGAAGCGAGTGGCGTCCGCCGAGATCGTCACGCGGTGGACGTTGACGTCGATCGGGGCCCACGCGAATCCAACGCGCACGTTGCGGCCGAGGGGATCCGACTGATCCTCGTCGATGTACGCGATGTCGGGACCGATGTTGGAGAGGGTCGCGCCGAGGGAGGCTCGCTGGTTCAGCTTGTAGAGCCAGCCGAAGTCGGCGGCGAAGGTGGTGCCGCGGCCCGCGCGGCCGTCCAGGGTCACGTCCTCGGGGGCCAGGTCGACCCGGACCAGCTTCAGGGCGACGCCGAAGCCCATGTTGGGCAGGAGGTCGGTCCCGTAAGCGATGGCCGGAGCCATTTCGTTGCTGGTGAACTCGCGAATGTCGTTTCCGTCTTCGTCCGTCGCGGTGCTCTTGCCGTAGCTGAGATAGCCGAAGCTGGCGCCGAGGCCGCCGAGGCCCTCGACCCGCTGCGCGTACCCGATGTACGAGAAGTTGACGTCATCGGCGAGGTCGGGAACGAGCTTCGTATAGGTGAGGGCCACGTCGTGCCCCCGCACGAAGGCCAGCGCGGCCGTGTTCCACCACACCGAGTTACCGTCGCCGACGAATGCCACACCCGTATGGCCCATACCGTCGCTCCGGGCACCGGGGGCGATGAGGAGGGACTGGGCCCCCGCCTCGGACTGGGCCTGGGCGGACCCAAACGCTCCCGCGACGAGAGCGAGCGCGAGGCAGGCCGGCAGTAGGATACGACTCATTCGAAAACCTCCTTCGGATGAAAAAAATGGGACGCACTCGCGCCCCGACGGACATCAAGGATATCGAAGAACCTCTGGAGGGTCAAGCGGTTGGCTCCTTGATCATTCGGTCCGGAGGGCTCGTCCGACGGCCTTGGCGCGGCCGCCCGAGGAGGACTCGGCGGTGACGGAGATGAGGTACACCCCAATCGCCACATTTTCTCCCTCGGAGTCGCGCCCGTCCCAGGGGATGTAGTTTTCCCCGGCCGCGCCGTCCCACTCGATCTCCCGGACCCGCCGGCCGGCCACGGTCAGGATCTTGATGCTGAGCTTGGCCGGCTGGTTGAGTCGAGCGTGAAGATAGGTCTCGCGGGGGAACGGATTGGGGTAGTTGAAGACCTGATCCAGCCTGAGTCCCGTTCCCGACGCCGCCTCCGTCGCCACGTCCACGATCACGTTGGCCACGCCGATGTTCCGGAACGTGTCGGACCCGTGGATCTCGAGCCGATGCGGCCCGTCCTGGAGCCCCGCCGGGATCGTGAAGTCCACCCGCCCCGTCGTGTAGCTCCCCTGATCGTACGCGAAGCCAAGTGTGAGATCGTAGGGCGTCCCGCGGTCGTCCACGATCACGAAGATCGAATGCGCGTTGTCGAGCCTCGTGAGGTCGATGCCGCTCGAGTCCGAGAGCACGAGGGTCAGATGGCTCCCGGGATGGAGGAGCGAATCGGGTCCCGACGGATAGGCGACCTGGATGGTTGGAGGCGTGGCGTCCACGCGCGGCGAGGAGGCCGCCGCGATCCGGAGTGAATCGACCGCGAGCCCCACGCCGCGGCCCCCCGCCTGGGACAGGAGCGCTCGCAGCTTCCCTCCCCGTCCGACGAGGCGGCTGTCGGTCGGCACCACGAACGTGACCGCGAAGGATCCATGATCGAGCGGCACCGTGCCGCGGAAGAGGGTCGGCCCGGGGATCTGGTAGGTCTGCAGCGTGCCGTTCAAGGGCGCGAACTGCGTCCGGACGAAGGGCGGTCCCTGAAGGAGGAGATCGGCGGTTCCCATCGAGATCTGGTCGCGGGTGGAATCGGCCGGGCCCATCACCGCGTGCCCGCGCAGCGTCACGACGTCGCCGCGAAGCACGGAGTCGAGTGGCTGCTTCTCCCACACGCCGGACCCGCGCGGGAGCGGCGGCAGGAGCGCCGGATCGCCGAGAAAGCCGTACTTCCGGACCGTGTCGTTGCTCGGATTCGCGAGCTCGTTCTTGGCCCGCGCGAAGGCGAGTCCCGCCGTGCGCAGCGTGTCCACCCGGGGCGCGAATGGGAAGAGCTCATCGAGGAAGCTGTCGTTCAGAGGACCGCTGCTCGACGGAAGGACGAGGCCGCTCGCAGCGAGCGAGGCGACCGCGCCCCCTCCGGGGAGCGTCAGGAGGAGCTCGCCGAGTCCTTCCCCGCTCGGCTCGTCGAACTTGCCGACGGTGCAGCTGAAGTACCCGAAGATCGACGGACGCGTCGCGTTCGTGAGGCGCGGCGCGTCCGCCGAGCGGAACACCTGTTCGTCCGCGAGCACCTGGTCCGATCCATGGCCCACGTAGTTCGTGAGCCACGCGCCCCGATTGATCTGTGCGATGAACTCCTCGCGCGCCGCGGGCTTCGACTGGTGGGTCGTGTCGGCGTACGCGAAGTCGTTCAGGTAGACCTTCACCCGCTCGATCGGATACGGCAGGTGGAAGGCGTCCAGCCGCTCGCTCTGGCGCACGTGTGCATTCTCCGCCGGATCGAACTCCTCCCGTTGCCATGCGTCGTCGGCGCAGAGGATCGACCGTGCGCGCCACATGTCGAAGTCCTGGGTTTGCTCGTACGTGCGAAGCTTGCCGGTGGTCAGGGTCTGAGCCTCGGCCGTCGTGCCCGCCGGGAGCCGTCCGACCGAGAGGTCCAATAGGAGATCCCCTGGCCCGTCGAGGAGTCCGTAGAAGTCATCCGAGTTGTACTGCTGGATGTTGATCAGGTCGTAATAGTTGGCGTAGGTCGGCACGAGATCCGGCGTCCCGAACCCGATGTAGTTCTTGGGATCGAACGTCGCATCCCCGAGAAGGCACAGGTAGCTCGGCGGCTGCCCGGTCCAGTGCGCGGTCGCGTAGGCCATGAGATTGCGGATGGCCACCGGGCTCGGCAGTCCCGCCCCGAGCTGCGCGAACACCCGCTCCGTGGTCGCGATGCGCACCCGCGGCGCGGGAATTCCCTCGATGCCGAGCGACCGGTAGGCGACGAGCGACTCCGCCGCGGCGAGGAACGCGGGCGGAGCCACGATCACGTAATCGGCCCCGTTCGAGGGATCGAGGAGATCAGCGATCGTGTGCAGGCTCGACGTGGGCGCGTAGACCGAGATTCCCGGTGTCGCGGCTCGCGTCGTCGATACGAGCGAATAGCGCGGCCGGTATCCGGCTCCGAGGCTGTCCTCCACGGTCCACGCGAACGGCGCGACCGCGCCCGAGACGAATCCGCCCACGAGCCGGACCGGGCTCTCGGGATCGGTGCGGTCGAGGAGCCAGACCGCGGAGGTGTCCGTGATGCCCGTGATCTGATACCGGACCGGCATGGCGGGGAGCGAATCGGGAGCCGCGAACTGGAGCGTGTCGCCGACCGCGAGGAGCTGCCGCTGATATCCGATCTCGAACCACGCGAGATACGACCGGTCCGCGCGCTGCGGATACGGACCAGGGTCGATGAGCGAGGGGACCTCGACGTCGAGCGTGTCGCGCCCCTGGCTCACGAGCCCTGTCGCGGTGAGGTCCTGGTGCCGCGAGAGGTCCCATCCCGCGGTGTCCGCGAGTGCGCGATTCCAGTAGATCCGCGCGACGTGGTCCTGGATGCCGGCCCCGATCGAGGTCCCCACGCCCCACACGCGAACCAGCACGTCCGCCGCCCCCCCGGCCTGGGCACCCGGCAGGGACAGCGGGAAGCGAACGCGCGAGCCCTGGAAGAGGATCCGGTTGAACCATCGCTCCCATCGAACTCCGAACTCGAAGAGGTCGGCGTTGTAGAGCCGGTTCTCCTCGAAGTGCTCGCGGTGCGGCACCGCCACGTAGGTCGGCGCGGCCACCGCGTCGAGCGCGGCGCTCCGCGTCGTCATGCGGCGCGGCGCTGTGGCCACCGGACCCGGCCCCCATGTCATCCAGAGCGTCTCGACGTCCGAGTACTGGGACTCCTCGTAGGCGGAGCCTCCGCCGAGCGCCAGGTCGTAGCCGAAGCCGTTCGATCCGGTCGCGTAGACGTAGATGCGATCCGCGGCATCCAGCGATCCATCCCCCGACCCCGTCACCTCGATCGCGCACTCGCGGAGCGAGTCCGGTCCCTGATCGACGCTCACGTTCACCGGAAGATCACCCGGCGTCGCGCGGAAGATCCGGATCGTGGCGGGATCGATCGCGGCGACCGCGATGCCCGCGGTCGTGAGGTCGGCGGCGGTGATGCGATAGAGGCCGGGGCGGATCACGTTGAGCCGCACCCAGGGGCGCGTGGGCTCGACGCGCAAGGGGCCGATCGCGGCGGCGCCTCCGGCCAACGACGCCGCGGCACGCGCGGGACCGGCCGATGTGGCTCGCGCCCGCTTCGCCGGGGCGTAATACGGACCGACGGCGGTCGAGGGCGTCGTGGAGGCGCGCCGAGGGGCCGGGCTCTGGAGCGCTTCGGCCGGAACGTCCCAGGTCACCTCGATCGAAGCCTCGTCGACGAACGTGGCGCTGCCGGACGACGCATCCCACGACACGGGACGGATCGTGACCGCGAGGAGCCGCTCGCTCCCGGCCGCCATGAGGCGCGTCGTGGCGATCTCCGCGCCGCGCGAGCCGCGCCAAGCGCCTTGCGCTTCGAGCGCGGACTCGAGGTCGCCCGAGGTGACACGCCCGCGCACCGTGGCGTCGGTGAGGAGATACGGAATGGGCGTGGGACGGAGCGTGCCGAGCGATCGCGCCGTCGACGGAATGACGGACGCGCGCACGCGCGCGTCCCAGGGGACGCGAAGGAAGATGGTGCGGGCCGGAAGCGGCGGCGCGCCTGGCCCGGCGCGCTCCGGTACGGCCCCTTCGAGATCGATCTCAGCGAGCGGCGTGCCCAGGAATTCGCCCTGGACGATGGAAGGCTCTCCCATCGCCACGCGGACCCTGTAGCCGGTCGGCTGAACGGACGAGACGACGGGGGCGGGAGCGGCGGCCGCCGTCCGGGCCCCGAAGAGGGCCGCCGCCAGCGCGAAGGCGGCGGCGAGGGCAGGCGTGCGACGCATCAACGTCACTAGAGCCGCTCGGCTTCCTCGATCAGGAAATTGGGGACGCCGTCGACGATCGAGAACCGGAGGCGGCAGTGATGGCACGTGAACGTCCCCCCGGCGCGGTCGTACTCGAGGTCCTGCCGGCACTGCGGGCAGACGAGGATCGCGAGGAGCTGATCGCTGATGGGCGCGCCCGCACCCGGGCGGTCCTGCTGCTGGTTCTTCTCGGACATGGTTGGCTCCTCGTCAGCCTGCTGGCGTGGCTCCGGCGGTGGCGGTTTCCTCCAGGTACACCCCCATCTTCAAATACTTCTCCAGCCTTCGATCCAGGAGCTCCTGCTTGGGAAGGCCGATCAGCGCCTTGAGATGGCGCTGGACCGTCTCCTTCACCCGGCGCGCGGTCTCCTCGGGATCGCGGTGGGCGCCCCCGAGCGGCTCCGGGATGACCTCGTCCACGACCTTGAGCTCGAGGAGGTCCTGCGCGGTCAACCTGAGACTTTCGGCCGCCTGCTCCGCCTTGCTCGCGTCCTTCCAGAGGATGGCCGCGCAGCCTTCGGGGGTGATCACCGAGTAGATCGAGTTCTCGAGCATCATCACCACGTCCCCGACCGCGAGCGCGAGCGCGCCCCCCGATCCTCCTTCGCCGATCACGACCGTGACGATCGGCACGGGAAGGTGCGCCATCTCGAGGATGTTCCGCGCGAGCGCCTCCGACTGCCCCCGCTCCTCCGCGCCGAGACCGGGATAGGCGCCGGGTGTGTCGACGAAGGTGACGATGGGGAAACCGAAGTTCGCGGCCATGCGCATGAGCCGAAGCGCCTTGCGATAGCCCTCCGGATTCGCCATGCCGAAATTGCGGTGGATGTTCTCCTTGGTGTCGCGCCCCTTCTGATGTCCCAGGAAGAGGACCGGCAGCTCGTCCAGCATGCCGAGCCCGCCCACGATCGCGGGGTCGTCGGCGAAGCGCCGGTCGCCGTGGAGCTCCATGAACTGCGGCGCCAAAATCTTGAGATAGTCGAGCGTGTAGGGGCGGCGCGGGTGGCGCGCGAGCTTCACGCGCTGCCAGCGCGTGAGCTTGGAGAAGATGTCCTTACGGAGCCGGTCCGCCTTTTTCTCGAGGCGGTCGAGCTCCTCCGCGGTCTCGCGCTCGTCCCCGCCGGCGCGGCTCTTCAGCTCCTCGATCTTCCGCTCGAGCTCGATGATCGGCTTTTCGAAATCGAGCCAGGTTCCGTTCATGCGGCTCCGCTCATCGGGGTGATGGCGACCTCGTCTCCGCGCTCCACGAGACGCACGGCTTCGGCGCCGAGCCGCTCCCTGAGCGCGCCCAGGAGCTCGTCGCTCGGCGAGACCAGGAGACGCTTGGCCCGGATCTGGGTCGGCCCGGGGTCGGTATCGCCACGAACCGTGAAGTATACGGGGCTGATGCCCGGATGGCGAACCAGGAGGGAACGGATCTCCTCGAGGGAGACCGTCTCGCTCCCGTGAGCCAGGTCGATGTGGACGGCAGCGCCCGAGGGAGGCGGCCCCAGCGGCTTGACCGCCGTGAGCACCATCTTCGGCTCCGCGTCCTCCCTGAGGTTGACCCGGCCGCGCACCTCGAGCACGGCGCCCGGCTCCAGATCGGCGCGATGCTTCTCGTAGAGATCGGCGAACACCGTGGTCTCGACGGTTCCCTTGAGATCCTCGAGCGTGACGAACGCCATCGGCCGGCCGTTCCGGTCCGTGTGCGCCTTTCGAGCCTGGACGAGGCAGACGAGCGAGACCTCCGCCAGATCGCGCGCTTCGCGCAGGCGCGAGATCTCGGTCGTCGCGCGCGCCTCGATGTAGGGCCGGTACGGCGTGAGCGGATGGTCGGAGAAGTAGAACCCGAGCACGTCGCGCTCGCGGCGGAGCCGCTCGTCGAGCGGCCAGGGATCGGCCTTGGGCAGCGGCGGATCCGGCGCGGCGATCTCGTGCTCGGCGCCGAAGAGACTCTCCTGGTTCAAATTCACGGCGCGGGCGCGCTCCTGAGCCTGCGCGAGGAGATCGCCCACCGCGGCCAGGAGCTGAGGGCGATCGCCCTCGAGCGTGTCGCAGGCCCCGGCCTGGACCAGCGACTCGAGCACGCGGCGATTGATGGCCGCGAGATCGACGCGCCGGATCAGGTCGGCGAGCGTGCGGAACCGCCCGCCTTCCCGGCGCTCGCGCACGATCGCCTCGACCGATCCCTGTCCCACGTTCTTCACAGCGGCGAGGCCGTAGCGGATCGCGGGACCTTCGAGCGTGAAGGACGAGACGCTCGCGTTCACGTCCGGCGGGAGGACCGCGATGTCGAGCCGGCGCGCTTCCTCGACCAGGGTCACGATGCGATCCGTGTCCCCCGCCTCGCTCGTGAGGGACGCCGCCAGGTAGGCCGCCGGGTGGTGCGCCTTGAGCCACGCCGACTGGTACGAGAGCATCGCGTAGGCCGCGCTGTGCGCGCGCACGAAGCCGTAGCCCGCGAACTTGTCCATGAGATCGAAGATCTCTTCGGCTTTCTTCGCGGCGACGCTGTTCTTCGCGCATCCCTCCAGGAAGGCCGTCTTCTGCTTCGCCATCTCTTCCGGCTTCTTCTTCCCCATCGCGCGCCGGAGGATGTCCGCCTGCGCGAGGCTGAAGCCCGCGAGGCGGTTCGCGATCTGCATCACCTGGTCCTGGTACACGATCACGCCGTACGTCTTCTTGAGGAGCGCCTCCAGCTGCGGGTGCATGTACGTGACCTTCTGCTTGCCATGCTTCCGCTTCGCGAAGTCGTCGAGCATGCCGCTCTGGATGGGCCCGGGACGGAAGAGCGCATTGATCGCGATGATGTCCTCGAAGGTATCCGGGAGCACCTTCCGGAGGAGATCCCGCATCCCCCCCGACTCGAGCTGGAAGATGCCGATCGTCTGCGCCTTCTGGAGCAACGCGTACGTATTGGGATCGTCGAGCGGCAGGGACCCGAGGTCGATCGTGTCTCCGGTCGCCTCGCGCGCGAGCTCCACCGCCTGCTCGAGCACCGTCAGGGTGCGGAGGCCGAGAAAGTCCATCTTGAGGAGCCCCACCCGCTCGAGTGACTTCATGTCGAACTGGGTGGTGAAGTCCCCCTTGGGCGAACGGTACATGGGCACGTGCTCGGTCAAATTGCCCGGAGCGATCAGGATGCCCGCCGCATGCGTGGACGCGTGCCTCGCGAGCCCCTCCAGCGCCATCGAGCAGCGAAGGAGCCGTGCGTGACGCTCGTCCTGGAGAAGCGCCTTCAGCTCCGGCACGGTCTCGAGCGCCTTCTGAAGCGTCATCCCGAGATCGGGCGGGATCATCTTCGCGACCTTGTCCCCTTCCGCGAAGGTCATCCCGAGCGCGCGCGCCACGTCGCGCACCACCGCGCGCGCCGCCATGGTCCCGAACGTGATGATCTGGCTCACGCTGTCGCGGCCGTACTTCCCGACCACGTAGTCGATGACCTTGCCGCGATCCTCGTACGCGAAGTCGATGTCGATATCGGGCATGCTCACGCGCTCCGGATTCAGGAAGCGCTCGAACAGGAGATCGAACTTGATCGGATCGATGTCGGTGATGCCGAGGGTGTAGGAGACGAGACTCCCCGCCGCCGAGCCGCGCCCCGGCCCCACTCCGACGCCGTTCTCGCGCGCGTAGCGGATGAAGTCGCGCACGATCAGGAAGTAGCGGGCATAGCCCACCTGGCAGATGGTATTCAGCTCGTACTCGAGGCGCTTCTCGATCTCCTCGGTGATGGGCTGCCCCTGGTAGCGCTGCTCGAGGCCTTCCCGCGCGAGGCGGCGCAGATACACCTCTTCGGTCTCGAACTCGGGCGGGATCGGGAACGACGGGAGCTGCACGCGCTCGGTGTCGAGCGTCAGCTCGCACCGCTCCGCCACGGCGAGCGTGTTGGTGAGCGACTCCGGCGTCTCGCCGAAGAGCGCCTCCATCTCGTCCTGCGACTTCACGTAGAGCTGATCCGTCGTGAAGCGGAAGCGATCCTGGTCCAGCATCGTCTTGCCGGTCTGGATGCAGAGGAGCACCTCGTGCGCCTCCGAGTCCTCCCGCGAGAGGTAATGGCAGTCGTTCGTGGCCACGACCGGGATGCCCATGGTGCGGGAGAGCTCGATCAGGCCCCGGGCCGACTTCTTCTCGTCCTCGAGCCCGTGGTCCTGGATCTCGAAGAAGTAGAACTCGGGCCCGAAGAGGTCGCGATACCAGCCGGCCGCCTTTCGCGCCCCCTCCATGTCGTCGGCCACGACGAGCTGCGGCACCTCGCCGCGAAGGCAGGCGCTCAGGCAGAGGAGCCCGCCCGCATGCGCGGCCAGGAGCTCCTTGTCGATGCGCGGCTTGTAGTGGAACCCTTCGAGGTAGCCGGCGGAGGAGAGCTTGGTGAGGTTCTTGTACCCCTCGCGGTTTCGCGCGAGGAGGACGAGATGGTCGTAGGCGCCTCGTCCATCGGCCGTGCGCGTCTTGTCGCCGCGCGAGCCGTGGGCCACGTAGACCTCGCATCCGATGATCGGCTTGATCCCGGCGGCGTGGGCGGCGTCGTAGAACTCGACCGCGCCGAACATGTTTCCGTGATCCGTGAGCGCGAGCGCGGGCATCTTCATCGCGGCGGCGCGCGCGATCAGACGGTCGAGACGGCACGCGCCGTCCAGGAGCGAGTAGTCGCTGTGGTTATGGAGGTGGACGAAGGGCTGGCTCATCGAAGACTCACGCAGCCCCTTCGGCGCGGGCCAATATCAGCCGAGAGAAGGGCATAGCCGCAGTCTACACGAGGCGCTTCCCCTCCCCCACGAATTTCCGTTCGCGCGCAGCCAACGCTCTGTGTAGGATGCGCGCGTGACCTCCGTTTCGTCCGCGGGGCCGGATCTGGCCCAAGCCCGGGTGCGCCTTCGCGCGATCCTGCTCGAGCGATCGATCCGTTTTGGCGACTTCACGCTCTCCTCGGGAGCCAAGAGCCGCTACTACGCCGACGTCCGGCGCACGAGCCTCCACCCCGAAGGCGCGCTCCTCATCGCCCAGCTCATGGATCCGATTCTCCAAGAGCACGGTGTCGCGTCGATCGGCGGCCTCACGCTCGGCGCGGATCCCATCGTGGGCGCGACCATCGCGTGGACGCAGCTCCAGGGACGCGGGCTCATGGGATTCCTCGTGCGCAAGGAGCAGAAGGCGCACGGCATGGGGAATCGCATCGAGGGACCGTTCGATCCCGCGCTCCCGGTCGCGATCGTGGACGACGTGATCACGAAGGGGGGCTCTGCCCTGACCGCGTATCAGGCCGCGAAGGAAGCGGGAGCGGACGTGCGCGTGGTCGCTTGCGTGGTGGATCGGAACGAAGGCGGGGGCGAGGAGTTCGCGAAGCTTGGCGTTCCCTTCCGGCCACTGTTTCGAATCGACGAGTTCCTCTAGCCGCACCGCGCGCTCGCGCGCGCTCCATCCCAAAGCCTAGAGTCCCTGCCCTCCCTGATCGTCGGGGGGCGGCGTCTGGTCGTCCGGTTGCTCCTCGGGCTCCTGGTTCTGCTTCGCCGAATCCGGCGTGCTCGTCGAGTCGGCCGTGAATCCACCCAGGCTGTCGGGCCACAC
>DATJGP010000088.1:0-2224 GCA_035494915.1 Candidatus Eiseniibacteriota bacterium
TTGGGCGCCTGGTCCGCGTTGAAGGCGCGATGATACGCGAACACGACGCATCCGTCCGGATTTCCTGGATCGGTCGCGCGAATTTTCTTGGGGTCCGTGTAGGCGGTGCGGATCTTGGCCGCGATCTCCTCGGGCGAGTCCGAGAGGAGCACCGTGTTCCCCATCGATTTGCTCATCCGCCGTCCGTCCAGACCCGGCACGCGGGCGAACTTGGTCAGCTTCGCCTCGGGCACCGGAAAGACGTCGCCGTAGAGCGTGTTGAACTTCCGCGCGATCTCGCGCGTCAGCTCCACGTGGGGCACCTGGTCCTCACCCACCGGAACCAGGTTCGCCTTGTAGAGCAGGATGTCCGCCGCCTGGAGCACCGGGTAGCCGAGGTGCCCGTAGCTCACCGTCTCCTCGAGGTTCAGATCCCGGACCTGCTCCTTCACCGTCGGATTCCGCTCGAGGCGCGCCGTCGTCACGAGCATCGAGAAAAGGAGGTGGAGCTCCGCGTGCTCCTTCACCCGCGACTGGATGAACACGGGGCTCTTCTCCGGATCGATGCCCGCGGCGAGCCAGTCGATGACCATCTCGCGCGTGTTCGGCTCGAGCTGATCGACGTGCTCGTAGTCGGTCGTGAGCGCGTGCCAGTCCGCGACCATGTGGAGGTTCTCGGAGGAGTCCTGGAGCGCCACCCAGTTCTGGAGCGCGCCGAGATAATTTCCCAGGTGGAGCTTCCCCGTCGGACGCATGCCGCTCAGGATGCGCGGCTTCGCCGCAGCGGTCACAGGATCCCTCCCGTGAAGAGCGACCCGAGCGTGCTCGTGACGGGCGAGATGATTCGTCCGATCACGCTCACTCCGGAGAACGAGCCGATGAGGATGATCCCGAGCAGGATGATCGGCCCTATGGGCTCGAGCTGCTGGAAGCGCGCCGCGGCGGTCGGGCTCAAGAGGCCGGTCAGGACCTTGGAGCCGTCGAGCGGGAAGATCGGGATCATGTTGAACGCGGCGAGGCTCAGGTTGAGGACGACGCTCCAGGCCACCATGTTGAACAGGGCACGCACGGCCGGGCTCGAGAAGTCGTGCCCGACGGCGTTCATTCCGCGGAGGATCATCCCGAAGGCGAACGCGAGGATGATGTTCGAGACCGGACCGGCGAGCGCGATCCACATCATGTCACGCCGGGGATGCTTCAGGTAGCGAACGTCGACCGGCACGGGCTTCGCCCAGCCGATGTGCGGCGGGATGATGAAGATGAGCGTGCCGAGCGGATCGAGATGCACGAGCGGATTCAGCGTGAGCCGGCCGAGGAGCTTCGCGGTCGGGTCGCCCAGGCGGAGCGCCATCCATCCGTGCGCGGCTTCGTGGAAGGTCAGCGCGAAGAGAAGCGGCGGCAGGAGAAGGATCAGCCCGACCGGATCGTTCACTCCCCCTCCCCTCGCCCGCGGAAGCGCCGAATCGCGCTAGGGGCGGGACCCACTTTGCGTCGGTACGAGCATCGCCTCTACGGAGTGCGTGAACCACTTCTCGGCGGTCGCACGCACGTCCTCGGGATGGAGCTGGAGCAGCCGCGTCTCGAAACGCTGCGGGTAATCGAGCCCAACCCCCTCGGTCTCGTAGCGCGACAGATTGCGCGCCCGGACGAGCGGATTGGATTGATCTTCGAAGAAGCTGTTCTGCACGCGCCGGATCTGGACGCCCCACTCGCCTTCGTCGAGGTGATTCTTGGCGAGGCCGCGCATCACCGAGAGAACGGTATCGCGCGCGGCCGGGAGATTCGCGGTCGTCGCCCCGTAAAAGATCGCCACCGAGGAGCGTTTGGGATACGGCGGATAGAGCACGCCGACGCCGGTCGCGATCTGCCGCTCGGGCAGCCAGTACGTGATGGGCGAGCGATCGCCGGAGCGCAGGTACGAATCCACGACCATGAACGCGGGATAATCGGGGTCGTCATAGCCCGGTGCCGGAAAGCCGAACGTCACGGCGTTCGCGAGAATGGGCCGCTCTTCCTGGACGAGCGTATCCGCCGTCGCCGCGGTCACCTCGCCTCCGACGCGCGCGGGTGCGGCGCCGTCGGGCAGCGCGCTGAACGCCTGCTCGAGCTGCGCCATCATCTTCTTTCCGTCGAAGTTCCCCACGAAGGCGACGGTCACGTTGCCGCCCACGAAGAGCTTCCGATAGAGCGCGACGATGTCGCTGCGCCGCGCGGCCGCGATCGAGTGGACCATGCCATAGGCAGG
>DATJGP010000089.1:0-19439 GCA_035494915.1 Candidatus Eiseniibacteriota bacterium
TCTCCGCCATCAGCCGCGCCTCGCGACCCGAACGATGCGCCCGGCCCACAGGTCGTAGCGCGAGAGGGTCTCGTCGCTCTCGGGTTGGAACCGGAGCGTGAGCCCATCGTCGGGGATCGGCGAGCTCTGTACGAGCTTTCCGCCGAGCCAGTCCAGTGTCATCACGCGCGAGCCCTTGGGGCCGGTCACGCGAATGAGGCTTCTGGCTCCGTTCGGCGGAGACACGGTGCTGCCGATCACTTCGTGCTCGGTGATGCCGCCGATGGAATCCGAGACCGCCTTCCAGAGCTGGAAGAAATATGGATGGGCCGTCTCGACGAGGCTCGGGCTGAAGATGGAATCGAGGCCGGCGGTCTGGCCCGAGAGCAGCGGAAGCGTCGCGGTCTCGGCGAGGCGGTTGATCTGGGGCGCCTGGGCGCGCGCCACCGAATCCGCGCCCGCGAGCGCGAACATTCCGTCTTGCGTCCTCGCGGTCAGCCAAACCTGGCCACCCCGCGCCTTGGCGTCCACGGTCACGCCCGGAGCGACGGGAATGGGACCGTTCCAGCGCTTGAGCGCCGACTCAGCGACGTGCGTGCGTGCCGGCGGCATCGTGGGCTCGGGACCGAAGAGGATCTGGGTGACCCTGTACGGGACGATATCGCGATAGCCGCGGCCCGCGTCACGCGTGTTCGACAGGAAGATGATCGTCGCGTGCTCGTCGACCATGCGGCGCATGTCTGTGTTGAAGCCGCCGATGTCCCCCGCGTGCATGATGACGGTCGTCTTTCTCTGACTCTGCACCACCTGCCATCCACCCGCGTAGGACGACGTCGGGCCCGTGATGACTCCCGGGGCGAAGAGCTTCGCCGTGGTCGCGGCATCGAGCACGCGGCCCGAGCGAAGCGCCTGCTCCCACTTCCAGAGATCGCCCGCCGTGGAGATCACGCCGCCCGCGCCCACCACCTTAGACGCGAGCGCCGCGGGGTAGAGTTTCGGATCGGGATCGGGATCCACGCTGGAATAGGAGGGTGTGCGCTTCGATCCGGTCCAGCGCGCGGTCTCGTCGACGAACCCGGTTTCGGTCATGCCGGCCGGACCGAAGATCTCGCGCCGCAGGTACTCGTTGAACGAGCGTCCGGAGGCGCGGGCAACGAGCACCCCGAGCAGGTTGTACCCAGGGCTCGAATACGAGTAGCGCGTGCCCGGCGGAAAATCGAGTGGGTATGTGAAGAGCTCACGCACCATCGAATCCACCGACACGGAATCGTAGAGGTCGCCCCGGCCGAGGTACGGAAGTCCCGACGTGTGGTGGACGAGCTCGTCGATCGTGATGCCGCGCTTGTCCACGGGCGCGTCCGGGAACCACTGCCCCAGGGAATCGGTGAGATGGAGCTTCCCTTGCGATTCGAGCTTGTAGATGGCCGCCGCGGTGAACTGCTTGGACAGCGAGCCGAGGAGGTACGGCGTGGTAGCGGTCGCATGCGTTTTCTTCGCGCGATCGACGATGCCGTAGCCCTTGTCCAGGAGGACCTTGCCGTCCCGCTCGACGAGGAGCGTTCCGGCCATGCCGTAGTCGGCGGCCGCGACCATGAAGCTGTCGATGCGCGCCGCCGTTGGGCCGACGACGGACGCGTGCGGCTTGGTGGCGGCGAGTGCGGGAGGGGTTAGGAGAACGAGCGCCGCAACGGCGAAGCGTTGGAGCCAGCGCGACATCACGCGCCCCCTTTCCGGCACCAGGCGCCGATCTCGGCCCGTCCAACCATGACTCCGTTCACGGCGAGGGCTTGCTCCGCGATCCGTCGGTCCAGCGTCGGAAGGTCCATCTCCTCCGCGCTCGCGATTCCCAGCTCCTGAATCCGCGGCGCCATGGTCTCCGCGATCTCGGTGATGAAGCGGATGCGCTCGAGATCCTCGCCGGTGCCGATCAAGGTCTCGAGGCCGATCTCCGGGACCGGAAGCCCCGCCTCGAGATACGTAGTATGGAGCTTGATCCCCATACGACAGTCGGCGCCGCTTTGCGCCGCCGTCTCCGTGATCCAGCGGCTGACCTCCTCCCACAAGGGCACGCTCGGATAGGTGCGGACGCTCTTCCAGTCCACTTCGTGGAACACGACGATGCCTCCAGGCTTGAGATGCTTCAACGCGTCGCGAAGCACGGCTACCGGGTCCGGCTGGAACATGAGGACGTAGCGCCCGACGATCGCGTCGAAGGCGCGGTCGAACGACGTCGTGGCCGGTTCGCCTTCGATGAAGTCGACATGCCGGAACGACCGCTCCTTCGCGCGGGATCGCGCGGTGGCCAGCGCCGTCGCGGACCGGTCGATGCCGACGACCTGCCCGGTGGGCACCACCAGCTCCGCCGCGAGGATCGCCGTGTCGCCGGCGCCGCTTCCGAGATCGAGCACGCGCATGCCGGGACCAACGCCGGCGCGCTTGAAATACCGTCGCGTCATCGGATTCACGAGCTTCGCCTGGCGTATGAGGCGGGAGAGCTCGTGCTCGGAGTGGCCCAGCATGTAGCTCGGCGAGGCGGCCTTGGCGGACATGACGCGGCTCCTGGTACCAACGGGATGGGATCGGACCGATTCTACTACTTAGAGGGCCAAAGGGGCCGGAAGGTTAGACGTCCGTGTGGGGTCCCGAGCTCACGCTGCCGCGCCGTTCACGCCACTGGAGAAATCCCAGGACGGCGAGCCCGAGGGTGCTCACGAGCCAGGTGGTGACCGGCCCCGTGTACATCAGGAGCCAGGGCGACGTGGGGATGCACATCCTTTGTCCGTAGCTCGGCAGGGTGTACTCCTCCCGCTGCCCCACCGCATGCCGGACGAGCGTTCCGTCGAGCTGGTATGTGTCCGCCCTGGTCCCGTACAGAGCGTCGAACCGGCCGCTCCCGGCCGGCCTGACCTTGAAGGGCTTTCCATAGGACGGAACGGCCCAACCGCGCAGAAACTTCAGATTCCGATCGTAGATCTGAACACGCCCGCTGAAGATGAGGGGAGCCACGTGCTCGCCCCCCGGCAACGTGATCACGCGGTCCGATGTGCCGACCGGCCATTCGAAGTACGGCGATAGCCAGTTGAGTCCACCCCACGCCGACAGAGCGGAGCCGAACCAACCGAGGCCCCCGAAGAACAAGAGGGCACTCCCGGCGAACACCGCGGCACGGGGCCGGACCTTGCGGAAGTGTCCGGCGAACGGCGCCAAGAGCGCCATGCCGCAGTACACGGTCCCGATCACGACCGTCATCACGATGAAGAAGTTCATGCGTCGCCTCCCTGCGTTGGAGGCGGATCGTACTCGCTCCGGCACCAAAAACAAATCGGGCGCGGGGCCGCCGGCCCCGCGCCCTACCCGCGTGCGCCGTAAGCGCCTCCTTACGACGACGCCAGGATCACCACGTGCTTCACCTTGCGGAACTCCTCGGGATGGACGATCTGGATCTCGACCATGTCCTTGGAGACGTGATTGACCGTATAGCTGCTCGGCGGCTGCGCGCTCAGGACCTGGACCTTCTCGGCCGGGACGCGGATCACCTTCTCGTTGTCCGTGTTGAGCGACGTGAAGGACCCCTGTTCGAGTCGCCCCGTCAGCTTGAGCGACTTGCCGAGCCCGGCGACGCCGCCCTTGGATTCGACCAGGCCCTTCTCCTTCAGCTCCTTCTTGGTGCCCACCGTGTAGAAGATGGTGGCGAGCTCGGCCTGCTTGGCATCGAGCTCCTGCTGGCGCGTGGCCAGCTCTTCCTGCTGATTGGAGACCTCGCCGTTCAACCAGGTGACCTGGCCTTCGAGCTGGTTGACCTGCTTGTTGAGGGCGACGACCTGATCCTCACGCTCGCTCACGGACTGCTTGAGGTTCTTGATCATCTTGTTGAGGCTGGCGATTCTGACTCCGTTGTGCTTGAGCTTGGCGTCGAGCTCTTCGATTCGCTCCTTCGTCCGCGCGATGGATGCCTTGAGCGTGCTGATGCGTTCGAGCGTGCGGTCGTGGAGCGTGCCAGGCTGCTGAGTTTCGACATCGTTCTGGGTGATCGACGCCTGAACCGTGCCTTCACCGGCCACGATGGTATTCAGACTGTCCTGAATGGCGACGATCTCGCTGACGGCCTGGTCGTAGCGCGCACGCATGCTCTCCTGATTCGCGGTGGCTTGCTTGTAGTCCGCCACCGACCTCTTGTACTTGGAATAGGAGACGACGGTGGCGCCCGCGAGCAGGGCTGCAACGAGCGTGAGAACGACAACTGCAGATTTGCGCATGATCGAGTCTCCTTGGTTGCGGGTTGGTCTCGCGACCGGAGCGGGGATCCATTCCAGAAGGATCGAGAAGCTCCATCAACCGGCAAGACGTGTGCCACGAACGATGCGCATGGTCGCGGGGCATCGGGAAGATCCTTAAGACGCATGCGCTTGTGCGATTCGGAGCGTCCGGCGATGGGACCGGCGCTCCCCTCTGCCCCACCTGACCCTGTACCCTCGGGGACGGTGTTGTACTCCCGGGTTTCGCGAAATCGCGGAGGCCTACCCAGGTCTAGACCTCGGGCTGAGGAGCGAATCGTGGTCCTGTACACGCTGGGTTACGAAAAGCGAACGATCGAGGAGTTCATCGAGATCCTTCACCGCGCGAAGGTCGACACGTTGATCGATGTTCGCGACGTGCCCTGGAGTCACAAGCGGGACTTCGCGAAATCGAAGCTCGACGAACACATGGGACGCGCGGGGATTCGATACGTGCATGCGGGATTCGCAGGCAATCCCAAACGTCTGAGGGTCAAGGACGGCACCAGCGAGGAGCTGCTCTCCAGGTACAAGCTGCACCTCGACGAGCACCCGGAGATCGTGAAGCGGTTCCGCGAGCTCGTCGCCCACCTCGACGAGGAGGGACGGCGCGCGTGCATCATGTGCTTCGAGCGGGATCCACGCGATTGCCACAGGAGTGTGCTCGCCGCGCGGTGGAAGGGACGGAGAGGCGGCCTCGAGGTGGAGAACCTCGGAACGGACGCCGGATAGTCTTTTCACGGGCCTCCGGTGCGTTTATGGTGGCCGCGTGCGCGTCCATCGTTGGCGGCCGCTCGTCGCGTTGATCCTCCTCGCCGGCTGTTCGGCGGACGAGCCGCTTCTTCCCGCCGAAACCTTCCACTGGGTTCCCCAATCGGTCGTCTTCGCTCCACCGCCGCCGCAGTGGCGGCGCGAGGGAGACAATGGCGGCGGCATGCTCGGCGTTCGGTTCATCCTCACCGGGGGCGGCGGCCAGTGCATCGAGATGGCGGCGCACCGCGGAATCGCGGAGCGGGACCGGAGGGACGCGATCACGAAGCTCATCGCGCAGCGCGGCTCCCTGGCACAGAACGAGTTCCTCCAGGAGCTCTCGCTCGCCCGCCCGAGGATGGATTCCAATCTCTCCGAGCGCGAGGCCCAGGCGGCCCGAGCCATCGATGCCGCGCTCGATCGTGCGGCGAGCGCCTACCTCCAGGGACAGCCGGGATACGTGGAGGCGGCCCTCTACGAAGCGCTCGCGGCGGCGCAGGGGTTTGCGCCGACACTGGACGACGTGCGATGGACGCTAAGGCTGCGGCCGGAGCAGATGCAGGAGCCCGATCGCTGGCGCATCGGGCGCGAGCGGGACACGACCCTCGCCGGATATCCCGCCTTCGCGGGCGACGACACGCTGATCACGGACGAGCGGCCGCTCCTCTATCACGAGATCATCTGGGTCGTGAATCGGTGCGCGTTCAAGGCGACGTATCAGGGCACGAAGGAGAATCTCCGCATGTTCCAGCGCGTCGTGGCCTCCGTCCGGTTTCCGGAGCAAGGGGACAGTGCGATCGCGCGATAGGTTCGGAAGCGCGATCTGCGCCGTCATCACGTTGACCCTGGGCTGCGCCGCTCCACCGGCCAAGCCGGCCACCGTCCTCGTCGGCCATCACCGCGTGCGGCTCGCGCCGCCGCCAGGGTGGGAGCATCTCGATCACGGACGGGAGCAGCTCTTCCGGGAGCGCGATGCGGAGCTCGAGATCTCCCTCGCCGACCTCGGGCCGGCTTCGCGCCTCGGGTTGGCGCTCGACATCGATGCCGCGCGTGCGATGTGGTTGGCTGGCCGCCGTAAGGATGGGTTCGAGCACGTGCGCGAGCTCCACGGACCGACGCTCGCCTTGGCTTCCGAGGAGGCGAGAGCGAGATTCTGGAGCCAGTGGAACGAGGTCGTGCTCTTGGGCGAGAACGGGGACAGCGCGTCGGTCGCGCGCGGGTTCCAGTCGCTCCTCGATGGGACGCGCGACTTGGCGCCGGATTCGCTGGAGCTCATGGCGACGTACGTGCTCCAGACGACGGAGGATCGGCGGGGCCGTGAGATCGCGCACCAGGAACGAAGGACGGTCCACGGCGCGACGTGGGTCGTGGTGGATACCTGGAGCGCCGTCTCGCACATGGATCGGCGACGGATGGCTTGCCTCGATGACGGAGGGTATCTGCTCGCGCTCCGCACGGAGCGCGGCGCCGTCGAGCGGACTGGACTCGTCTTCGAAGGGCTGCTCCAGTCCATCGTGGCTGAGCCGGACACGGCCCGGACGCCCTAACCGGAGCTGGACGCTCCCCCCGAGAGACGTCGCAATACGACCTGGGGCGCCGTGCGGGCGCGATCGCCCGCGGCCCATGCGTGCTGCGCGTCCAGCAGGAAGAGGGAGCGCAGGAGCTCGCCCGGGACGACCCGCTCCACGCGCCATGTCGCGCCGCCGTCCGAGGTCGAGAGCACCACCGACTCCGCGACGTCCGCGTAATAGCCCACCGCGTAGCCATTCTTGTCGTCCGCGAACTGGACCGCCGAGATCGAGAGCCGGTCCGGCTCGGTCTCGAGCTCCGGAACCACGTCATGCCGCGGCGATTCGCTGGACGGCAGCACCCGCACGATGGGAACGCCGCTCTGCTGTCGCACCCACGTGACGCCGCCATCCTCGGTGTGGAGGATCGTGCCCCGCTCACCCACGACCCATCCGTGCGACGCGTCGGTGAACGTGACGTCCCAGAACGTGGGGTGCTCGTCTCTCCCAAGGGGCACGGGCACTCGCGTCCAGTTCACTCCACCGTCGCTGGACCGGTACAGGGCTCCGCCATGCCCCACCATCCATCCGTTCCAGAGGTCCACGAAGTGGATCGCGTTGCCGGAGAGGTAGCCGTTCTCGGACTTGTTCGTGACCAGGAGGCTCCATGTCTCGCCGCCGTCCTGCGTGCGGACCACGCTCGCGGGGCCCACCGCCCATCCGTTCCGCGAGTCGATGAACTGGACGTCCGACAAGCCATCGCCGCCCGAGCGCCCATAGCGCACCGGTCGCCAGTTCGCACCACCGTCCGAGGTGACGAGCACGATTCCGCCATAGCCGACCGAGACGCCGCGGAGCGAGTCGAGGAACTGGACACCGCCCATGGAGAATCGCGCGCCCCCTCCGCTCAGGACGCCGCTCTGGAACGACCACGTCCGTCCGCCGTCCCTCGTGCGGCCGACGATGCCGCCGTCGATCGCGTAGCCTCCCCCCGTGATCCAGCCGTTCAAGGAATCGGTGAACCACATGCCGTCGAACTGGGCGTCGGTGGGTATGGCCGTGGCTTCCCACAGCTGGCGCGTGCCTTGACGCGCGCAGCCGGCGACCAGGAGGAGAGCGATCGCGCCCCACGCGCGAGTCGATCTCACTTGGGCGCGGCGCTCTTCGGAAGACCCATGGCGACGCGTCCCTCGGCCTTGATCATGTCTTCGAAATCCGCCATGTGGAACTGAAGCCCGAACGCGATCGCGCCCCAGCCGAAGCCTTCGCGCCTGAGCTGCGCGATATCGTCGAGACCGAGGCCCTCTCCCGAGTTGGAGAGCAGCGTGTGCGCGATGGTGAGCTCGCCCCAGCTGAAGCTGTACAGCGACTTGTCCTCGAGGAGCGATTCCTCGGTCTGCTTGAATTCCCTGGCGAGGCGAGCCGTCATGGTCGCCTGGCCGCGATCCCGGGCTTCCTGATTGACCCGATCCACGGTGAGCGCGATGCGCTTGTCGGTGTCGCGCCGCATGTCGGACGGCATCGATTCGGCTCGGTCGCGCACCTCCCCCAGATCCGCTTTCGGGCGCTCTTTCTCCGCGAAGCAAGGCGCCGCGACCACCACGACCGCCGTGGCCAGGATGAGTCCGCACGCGCTCCACCCATTCGTCTTCATGGTCTCCTCCTCTAGAAGTAGCTCGCCGCCGTCAGCGTGAGCCCGGCGAGCGGCGTCAAGTTGTCGAAGCGATCCCGCTTCCACTCGTAGTACCAGCCGAAGCGGACGATGGAAGTCGGCTGGGGCCGGAGGTTGAGGCTCGCGGCGACGCGCGTGCGCGAGTCGCCGGGGAGTCCGGCGTCCAAGTCGACCGTCTCGGCCCTTAGTCCCCCGCTGAGGCTCGTGCCGCGCCAGGCGTGGAACAACGGTGCGCGGAGTGTGCGCGTGGCCTCGAGCGACGCGCCCCACTGGCGCTCGGCGTAGAGTCCTTCCAGCCCGGGCGGAATGTCGATCAGCGCCGCCGCCGCCTCAGTCGCGAGCTCGAGACCGATCGCGTGCGCGATCCCGTCGGCGGCGAGGACGTGGACGAACCGTATCCCGTCGACCTCGCCTCCCGCGATGTGGGTCTGGTTGTAGGGCCCGCTCTGGATCGCAACGCCCACCTCGCCCCGACCCGGCTGGATCGCGAACCGCGCCACCGCCGCGGGCAGGCCATTCTGGTCGCCATAGTTGTTCCGCCCGGCGGGAATGCGAGTGCCGCCCGAAGCGTCCATGATCACGCCGTCGTCGAAGCCGGTCACGAGATCGACCTCGTACCGGAACGGGGTCGTGTGGCTCCATGATCCCGTGCCGCTCATCCCCACGCCCAGCTGCGCGTTCGGCACGCCGAGGATCTGCGTCGCGACGAGGGACCGCTCCCAGAATTCGTACGCTGCCGCGTCGTGGCTCAGGTTGGTGCGCCCAAGGGGAACCAGGAAGATCCCCGCGTGCGCCTCGTGCGTGCGGCCGAAGGTTGCCTGGAGCTCCGCGCGTTCGAGGGTGAAGTCATCCGGTACGTGGTCGTACGACGCCTGCCCTCGCAGCCTCAGCCTGGAGCTGAGCTTCGCCTCCATGAATCCGTTGACGCGCCCCACCGAGAACCACGACGGATCGGAAACGCCCGCGGTCACGTCGTACCCGAACCGGAGCTCCCCCTCTCCGCCCCATGTGATGTTGTCGCGACTGCCGTGGTAGGGCGCTGCCTCGGCGGTCCATGCCACGGGTGACGCCGACGGGATCGGCACCGAGGTCGCGGTCGTGCGCGGCACGGCCTTCTGGGCGTTCACCTCCTTCGCGGTCGCCCCCTTCGCCGCCGACTCCTTGGTCCCCGTGTCGGCGGCCCGCGCCGCGGGCGAGAGCAGCGTCAGCGCGATCAGGACCCCGCTCAGGCGCTGGATCATCGGGACTCCACGAAGTCGACGAGGGCCGACTTGTCGTCCGCGGGCATCGCGAGATAAGCGTCGCGCGCGGCTGCCGCTTCCCCGCCATGGAGCCGCACCGCCTCATCGACGGAGTGCGCGCGCCCGTCGTGCAGCAGCAGGAGGCCGCCCCCCAGGAACTCGCGCGCGATGCGGAGTCCCCAGAGCGGCGCTGTGCGCCACTCGTGGCCGTCCGCGCTTCCGTCCGGGCGGTTGTCCGCGAGCGCGTCCCCCATGTCGTGCAGGAGGAGATCCGAATAGAGCTGGACGTCCCGGTTCCTGAGCGCCTCGATCTCGTGCCAGCCGGTGTGCATCGTAGGCGTGTGACAGCCGGTGCAGTGCGCGCCGGCGAAGAGCGTCTGCCCCCGCTCCCGCGCCGGAGACATCTCGCCCGGCGACGGGGGCGCGAGCATCCGCATGTACTGCGCGATGTCGCTGATCTTGGCCTCGCTCACCTCGGGCTCGGACGCGGGATCGGCGCCGGGCGCGGCGGGCGCGGCCGGGTTCACGTTCTCGGTGGGCCGGTAGGTGGACGTGATGCCCATGTCCTGGTGGTAGGCCTCGGTCACCTGCTGGATCAGCGACGACACCGACGCCTTCCGTCCAAAGCGTCCCACGCGAAGCGCGCCCGCGCCCGGATCGTCGGAAGGCAGGTACGAGGCCGGGACCACCATGTTCGCCCGACCGGAGATCCCGTCCGCGTTCGCGTCCCCCGCATCCTCGCCCGCGAGAATCGCGGAGTCCGTGATCGCTTCGATGAGACCGACGCCGAAGACGGGCGGTGGCAGGCGATAGGACACATCGACGCCGGACGGGAGCCGCTCCGGAGCCGCTCCGGGCACGGCTTTGTCCTGGAGCTGGGGCCCGCCCTCCGCGTAGTCGAGGTCCGTGCCGCGGCTGAAGCGGGTGAGCGTGTTCCCGGCGACGCCACGCCCGTCCCCTGAGTGGCAGGACGCGCAGGACACGTTGTTGAAGATGGGGCCGAGCCCCTCGTTGATCGTGAACGCCTTCCGGAACTGCGTGTGGCCGTCCTGGAAGTCGCCCAATTCCCCATTCGAGAGACCAGCGAGGGGCTGGTCGAAGCGCTCACCGGGCGCGGGCTCGGTCGTGAGGAGATTGCTGCACCCCACGATCGCGAGCGCCGCCAGCACGAGTCCGGCCGCGCAGAATGCAATGCGAGATTGCGATCGCCACGAGTGGAACATGGGAACGTCTTGCCTCCCCCAGGCTTGAGCAGCGGTGACTTGTGGAGTGGCAAGAGCCGCGCCAGCACTTGCGAGGATCGGAACTCGGAGGTCCGGAACTTGCGTGAGTGACGGGCGAGCCCGGCGTGTGCCCGCGGCTCAGGGGGAGGTCCTGACGATGAAAACGCTCTTGGTGATCGTTTCTTGGATCGTGGCCGTGGTGCTGATCGTGCCTGGATCGGCTCTCGCCGGGACGAAAGCGCAGTCGGACGCGGACAACGTGCACCACTCCTCGGACGTCGCCTCGCTCGTGTCCGACGGAGCCGTCGAGTTCAGTCCCACGGTCACCTTCACGCACCAGAACTTCAAGCGCGAGGGATACGGCAACGTGGATCACTTCACCCAGCTCGACGTGAAGCCGACGATCGGCTTTTGCGTGAGCGACCATTACGAGGTGACGGGCGGACTCCTCGCCCGGCACACGTCCGTGAATGGCGCCGATGACACGGCGCTCGGCGCGACGGCGGGACTGATCTACAACTTCTCGCGCCACGGCTCCGTGATTCCGTTCGCGGGACTCGGCTTCGGCGCCCTCTTCTACGACGGCTTCACGATGGACAACACGGCGGTGCTCGCCCCGATGCTCACGGGCGGCGTTCGTGTCCCCGTGGGCGGCATGGCGGCCGTCAACATGAGCGTCGGCTATCAGCACGAGTCGAACGCGGACGGCGAGTTCAACGCGAGCGCCAACCGGATCGTCGCATCGGTGGGCGTGTCGCTCTTCCCGTGGCGGACGAATTGAAGAGCGCGCGTCGGGGCCGCTTCGGGTTCCGGGTGGGGCGCACGCTCCTCATCCTTGCGGCCACCACGTTGTACGCGGCGCCTCTGAGCGCCGCGTCTGACGAGTCCGCATCCGACCCCGGGCTCGCCGCTTTCAGCCGATGGCTCGACGCGAACCATCCGGGCTACGGCTGCGACGAAGGGCCGGCGCCGTTCACCAGCAAGACGGTGGAAGCCGCCTACCCGGGACATCGCTTCTACTACGTTCTGACCTACACACGCGGGATCCAACCTCCCTACCAGCATTCGCTCTCGCTCGTGGCCGCGGTCGACGATAGCGGCCACGTCGCTCCGTTCCTGCCCGGCCAGCCGGCCTCGTACAGCCGCGGCCTGAAGCGCGTCCAGTCCAAGAAGGACGCTCGTATCGCGGGCGCGGCGATCCTGATCGTCGGATCGTGCGCCGAGCGGCGCTGGCCCATCGCGCCGGACAAGGTCCAGGCGAAGAAAACTCCGGACGGCTGGACGGCGACCTACGAGTACGACTCCTACAACTCCTCCTGGGTCTCGTTCGACAAGAACGGTGTGGTGCTCGCCTTCGGGGGCAGCGCGCCTCCCGTCCCCTAGGCCGAACGGTCTAGACCCGCCCGCCTCGTAGGCGGGCGTATACTCCCCGCATGACGATCTCCGCCGGCGCCACGCTCGGCCCGTACGAGATCCTGGCCCCGCTGGGCTCCGGGGGCATGGGGGATGTGTACCGGGCGCGCGATCCGCGCTTGGGGCGCGACGTCGCCATCAAGGTCCTTCCCCCGGCGTTCGCCGCCGATCCCAACCGCCTCGCGCGGTTCGAGCAGGAAGCCCGCGCCGTCGCCGCGCTCAACCATCCGAACATCGTCGCGATCTACGACGTCGGCAAGGACGCCGAGGGTCGCCCCTACCTCGTCACCGAGCTGATCGAGGGGACGACGCTCCGGACGCGCCTCGCCGACGAGCCCCTGCCGCTCCGGCAAGCGATCGACTTCGGCCTGCAGATCGCTCGCGGTCTCGCGGCCGCGCACGACCGCGGCATCGTGCATCGCGATCTGAAGCCCGAGAATCTCTTCGTGACCAAGAATCGACGCGTGAAGATCCTCGACTTCGGACTCGCGAAGGTTGTCGGGCCGCGCGAAGGACGCGCGGCCGAGTCGACCATCGCCGTGGGCGCGACGGAATCGGGCACCGTGCTCGGCACGGTGGGCTACATGGCGCCCGAGCAGGTGCGCGGCGAGCCGGCCGACCATCGCTCCGACCTCTTCGCGTTCGGCTGCATTCTGTACGAGATGGTCTCCGGCTGGCGCGCCTTCCGGGCCCCGACCACGGCCGAGACCATGACCGCGATCCTCCGCTCCGATCCGCCGCCGCTCACGGGTGCGCCGGCGTTGCTCGAGCGGCCGGTGCGTCACTGCCTGGAGAAGGACCCCAACGAGCGCTACCAGTCGGCGCACGATCTGGCGTTCCAGCTCGAGGGCTCGCTCGATTCGAGCTTGGAAGGTGCGGCTCGCGCGAAGCCTCGAGGGCGGTGGCTCGCGGTCACGGCGATCCTCGCGAGCGTCGCCGGCGGGCTCCTCGCCGTCGCGCCGCGGTGGCTCAACCCGCCCGCCAAGCCCCCCGAGTTCCATCGCATCACGTTCCGCCCCGGCTTCGCCTGGGCCGGACGATTCGCGCCCGACGGACGAACCATCGTCTACAGCGCGTCGTGGGGCGAGGCGCCGCTCGAGACGTACTCGACGAGGCCGGAGAGCCCCGAGTCGCGAACGCTCGGGTTGAAGAACTCGAGCATCCTCTCCATCTCCAAGTCGGGGGAGCTGGCCGTGCTCCTGAACGCGAACTACGCCGGAGGCTGGGCCTATCGCGGCACCCTCGCGCGCGTCCCTCTCGAAGGGGGCGCGCCGCGCGAGATCCTCGACAGCGTGCTCTGGGCCGACTGGGAGCCGGGCGGTCGCGATCTCGCCGTCGTGCGCGAGTCCGGAGGCGAGCGGCGGCTGGAGTACCCGATCGGCAAGATCCTCTACAAAACGGCCGGCACCATCGGCCAGCCGCGCTTCTCACCGACGGGCGCTCTCATCGCGTTCCTCGATCATCCGATCCTTGGCGACGATCGCGGATCGGTCGCCGTGGTGGACCGTGCTGGCAAGATGCGTCGACTGACGAGCGCGTGGAAGAGCATCCAGGGGATCGCGTGGACTCCCGGCGGGAAGGAAGTGTGGTTCACGGCCGCGGACGAGGGTCCGATCCGCGCGCTCTACGCCGTAACGCCGGCCGGGCGGCTCCGTACGGTCATGAACCCGCCTGGATCCCTGTCGCTGCAGGATATCTCGCCGTCGGGCAGCGTGCTCCTGGCCGAATGGCGAATTCGCTACGGCATCACGGCCCGCACCGCGTCCGATGCCGGAGAGCGGGATCTGTCGTGGCTCGACTGGTCCGCGGTGCGCGACTTCTCGCATGATGGAACGCAAATCCTGTTCAGCGAGGGGGGCGAAGGAGGCGGACCGAGCTATGGCGTGTACCTGCGCCCGACCGATGGTTCCTCGGCGGTGCGGCTCGGCGAAGGTGAGACGTTCGCCCTCTCACCGGACGGGCGGTGGGTTCTCTCCGTACCGCGCGGCGACAAGCCGCATCCGGTGCTCCTCCCGACCGGCGCCGGCCAGGCGCGGTCGCTCCCGGCCGGACCGCTCCACGAGTACCAGAACGGCACGTGGCTCGAGGACGGCCGAGTGCTCCTGGAGGCGAGCGAGCTGGGACATGGAAACCGCTACTACGTGCAGGACGTGAACGGAGGAATGCCGCGAGCGGTCACGCCCGAGAACGTGGGTGGATTTGGATTCGGCGCGCATACGGTGTCGCCGGACGGCACCAAGCTCATCGTGCGAGGAACCGACGGCTCGATTCAGGTGTGGCCACTCGGCCCCGGCGAGCCGCAGCCGGTGCGCGGCCTCGAGGACGGCGACGTTCCGATTCGCTGGGCGGATGACGGCCGCACGCTGTACGTGTCGCATGCCGCGACGGGACGGCGGGAGATGATCCTCGCGCGCGTCGATCTCCCCACCGGACGTCGCACCGTGTGGAAGGACCTGGTGCCCCAGGACGCGGTGGGAGCGACTCGGATCGGATCCCCCATGGTCTCGCCGGACGGCCGCGCCTACGCCTACACGTACGGCTCGCACACCGCGGACCTCTACCTGGTCGAGGGACTGCGCTGAGCGCTAGGGAGTATCCGAGAGCCAGGCCACGCGGCCGGTCTTGAGCGAGTACACGCCCCCGACGATCTTCAGCGATCCATCGGCGACGTGCTCCGCCAGAATCGGATGCGATGCCTCGAGCTGCGCGACGACTGCCTCCACGTTCACTCGGATGGCGTTGTCGGAGAGCTCGCCCTTCATCGCGCGCGCCTTCTCCACCGACGGCTTGATCGCGTCGATGAGAGCCGGCAGGTGACCTGGAGCTTCCCCGCCCTCGATCGCCGCGCCCACGGCGCCGCACGATTGATGTCCCATCACCACGATGAGCGGCACGTGGAGGTGCTCCACCGCGTACTCGATGCTCGCGATCTCGGGATCGCCCGCGATGTTCCCGGCCACGCGGACCGTGAAGAGATCGCCGAGCCCCTTGTCGAACACGATCTCCGGAGCTACGCGCGAATCGGCGCAGGCGAGGACGACCGCGTGCGGCTGCTGGCCGCTCGCGAGCTCGGTGCGGCGGGCCGCCGTCTGATGCGGGTGCGTCACGTGGTGGCTCGCGAAGCGCTCGTTTCCGGCCTTGAGCTCGGTCAAGACGGATGCAGGCGTGGGAGCGGTGGCGGTCGGGTGGGCCGCGCCGAGAAGGGCGATTCCAAGCAGAATCGCGGCGATTCGTTTCGACTTCATGAGCGCGCTGCTCCTTTCCGCGCGGCGAGTCTCGAGACGGGGCCACGCAGGATGACGTAGGGGATGAGGGCCAGGAACACGGGGACGATCAGGATCTGAAGGGGGCGGATCTTGTGGATCGCGATGACTTGATACACAACGTCCAGTGCCATCGCGATCGCGAAAATCTTTCCCACGTCCTTCCAGCCCTCGCGGACGAGCCTGCCGCGGTGCTCAGGGTCCTTCAAGAGCGTGGCGAGATACGGCGGGCGTCCCTCACGGCCGTCCCGGATGCCGGATCGAATCGCGAAGATGGCAGCCATCACCGGCTGGAGGATGAGCCGGAGCGTGAGCGGCCCGTCGGCCCTGCCGATCAGCTCGTCCCAGAATCGCTGCAAGAGATCGCTCATCGACCCTCCCGAAACGCGGCCATCGCGTGTCCGACCTGGATCACGAGGCCGGGGCTCCCTTCTCCACCACGATCTTGACGATCTTGCCAGTGAACCGGTTGTTCCCCTGCTTGTAGTCCTCGGTCACGGGCGTCTCGTCGTCCCGGCCCACGTCCACGCCTTCGTCGCCCGAGTATGCGAACGGCATCGTGTGCTCGACGCGCGTCTCGCCCACCTTGGCGCCATCCACACTGAGGCGACTCAGGCCGCCCGACCCCGGCTGTCCGTCGTCATAGATAAAGTCATAGCGCACGGTGTGGCGTCCGGGAGTGAGGGGCGCGGAGCTCGATACCGTGTATCGATCGATGCCGCCGTAGTTGTAGACCTCGTACACGCGGCCACCCTTCATGTAGAGCGACCACCCGCCGAACCGACCCGCCTGAGCGATGATGACGCCGTTCGCACCCCCGGCCGGGATGTCGAGGTCCGCCGTAATCGAGTGCGACTGCCCCTTCACGTTGATGAACGCATTCTCCGCGATGCCGGTCATGCCCTCATGGAGCGTCAGGGACGTCCGGTTTCCGATGAGATCCGGCCGGCCCGCCATCTCGGGGTTGAAGCGCTCCACGCGCCGGTCGTCGAGCGGGTAGACGTGATTCTTCACCGCCTCCTGGTCGAACACGGCCCGGAGCTCCTTCAGCTTCTGCGGATTCTGTGCGGCGAGGTCGTTGGCTTCGCTGAAATCCTGTTCGACGTTGTAGAGCTCCCACTTGTCCTGATCGAACGGAGGCAGCTTGGCGACGATCCACGGGATCGAGTGCCTCGTGGCCGCGACCCAGCCGTCGTGATAGATCGCGCGGTTGCCGAACATCTCGAAGTACTGGGTCGTGTGGCGCTCCTTGGCCTTGTGATCGTCGAACGTGTACACGAGCGAGACGCCGTCCATGGGGCGCTGCTTCGCGCCGTTCACCATGATCGGCTCCGGCAGCCCGGCGGCCTCCAGCACCGTGGGGGCGATGTCGACGACGTGGCTGAATTGACTCAGGATCTCGCCGTGCGCGTTCTTGATCCGTGCGGGCCACCGTATGACGAGCGGATTTCGCGTGCCGCCGAAGTGCGATGCGACCTGCTTCGTCCACTGGAAGGGCGTGTCTCCGGCATGTGCCCAGCCCACGGCGTAGTGCGGGAAGGTCATGGGTCCGCCCCACTCGTCGAGATGCTTGAGCTGGGAGGACGCATCGCTCACGATGCCGTTCAAGGCGAGCATCTCGTTGTAGGAACCAACGGGGCCACCTTCCGCGCTCGCTCCGTTGTCCCCCACGATGTAGAAGAAGAGCGGGTTGTCGAGCTCGCCCGTCTCCTCCAGGGCGTCGACCAGCCGGCCGATCTCGTGGTCGGTCTGCTCCGCGAAGCCGGCGAAGGTTTCCATCTGGCGCGCGCAGAGCTTCTTCTCGTCCACCGAGAGCGAATCCCAGGCCGGGATCTCCGCCGGCCGCGGCGTCAGCTTCGTTCCGGGCGGGATGACGCCCATGTCGAGCTGCCGCTTGAACGTCTCCTCGCGCAGCTTGTCCCAGCCCTGATCGAACTGACCCTTGTACTTGGCGATCCACTCCTTCGGGACGTGGTGCGGCGCGTGGGTCGCCCCGGTCGCGAAATACATGAAGAAGGGTTTGTCGGGCGTGAGCGCATGCTGGAACTGGGCCCACGCGATCGCCTTGTTGGTCATGTCGACGGTGAAGTGATAGTTCGGATCGTTCGGTGGCTCCACGCGCGTCTGGCCGTCATAGATGGCGGGCGCCCACTGGTTGGTCTCGCCGCCGATGAATCCGTAGAACTTGTCGAACCCGGAGTGCGTCGGCCACCGATCGTAGGGACCGGAGACCGACACTTCCCACGGCGGCGTCTCGTGGTACTTGCCGAACGCGGCCGTCGAGTAGCCGTTCAAGCGCAGGATCTCCGCCAGAGGAGTCACGCTGGCCGGCCGGACGCCGGTGTTGCCCGGAAACCCGGTCGCCAGCTCCATGATGGCCCCGGCGTTGTTGACGTGGTGATTCCGTCCCGTGAGGAGCGCGGTGCGGGTGGGCGAGCAGAGCGACGTCGTGTGGAATCGGTTGTACCGGAGCCCGGTGGAGGCGATCCGCTCGAGCGTCGGCATGTGGACGGGCCCGCCGAACGCGGAGGCCTGCCCGAAGCCGATGTCGTCGATCAGGACGACCACGACGTTGGGCGCGCCGGCCGGAGCCTTCACCTCGACGCGCGCGGGAGCCTTTGCCTTCCGCGCGTCGGTCTCGTGGATCGTGGGCGGCTCGGGCTCCTGGATCGGGAGCACGCGGCGATCCATGGTCCCGGTCTGAGGGGTCCTCGAGATCTGCGCGCAGCCGGCTGTCATGAGAATGGTGCACGCCGCGATGACGTTCCTGGTCGATACCCACGAAGACGACGGCCGACGCCGCAAGCCAACCTCCTCTGATTGTCGTTGAGGTGAAGGGGAGCGATGCGCCCCCGGGCGTGAGACGGCAGTGTCCCCCGCGGTGGGACACGAAGCAAGGCGGATTGTAGGGCCTAGGGAGCGCCTCGGGAACCACGCAGCTCCTCGAGAAGCTGGCGCGACGCGGGATCGGATGGGTCCGCCGCGGCCAGACGCTCCGCGTAACGGAGCGCGCGGACGCGATCGCCGGAATCCCGCGCGATCGTGGCCCCGGCAGCGAGAAGGTCGAGGGACTCCGGCGTCCGGCGCAGGGCTCGGTCGATCTCGTCGAGCGCTTCCTTGGTCTCGCCCGACGAATGGAGCGCGATCGCGTACACGTACGCGAAGCCGGGATTGGCCGGCTCGAGCCGTGCGGCCAGGGCGAGCTCCTTAACCGCATCCGGCGCCCGATGGAGCCGCACCAGGGTGAGACCGAGGGCGTGGTGGAGGGAAGCCGCCGGCGCGTGGCGCAGTCCCTCGCGCAGCACGAGCTCGGCTTCCGGATCGCGCCCCTGCATACGGCGCATGTCCGCGTAGTTCGCCCAGGCAGGGACATAGGTTGGCAGCAGCCGGATAGCCGCCTGGAACTGGTCCTCGGCTTCCGCGTATCGACCGAGCTGCGCGAAGAAGGTTCCGAGGTTGGTGCAGTGCTCCGGACGGTCCGCGTGAAGCCTTTGCGATGCGATGTACTCCGCAGCAGCCTTCTCGAACGAGCGCCGATCCGCGTCGCTGAAGTCCCCCGCGGGAGCGGATGCGAGCACCCGCGCCGCTTCGATGCGCACGATCCGCACCGGATCGACGAGGTAGGACGGGAGGAGCCGCATTTGATCCTCGAGCGGAAGCCGCGCGAGCACCGTGATCGCGCCGGCGCGGACCCAGGCGCTCGGATCCCGGAGCGCGGCCCGCGCCGCGGCGACCCCCTCTGGCCCTCCCCGGTCCGCGATCGCGCCGACCGCGGCCGCGCGCGCGATCTCGGGCTGCGTCGAGTCGCCCAGGACCTGCGCCAGCCTGTGGTCCCGCTCGGCTTCGTGGATGCGTCCGCCGAGCGCCGACGCAAGACGTTGGTAACCGGGCTTGGGCTCTGGATGCCAGCGCCGGATCGCCGTAGCCGCCCAGCGCGCATCGCGGTCTCCGTGGCAGCTCTGACACGCGTTCGGGACGCCGAGCGTGAGCGTGAGATCGGGCCGCGGGATGCGCAGGCTGTGGTCGCCGCGCCGGTGGATCACCATGTACGAGCGCTCGGGCATGTGGCACGCCATGCAGCGTCCTCCGGCCCCCGCGGGATCGTGGCCGTGGTGC
>DATJGP010000090.1:0-17608 GCA_035494915.1 Candidatus Eiseniibacteriota bacterium
GGCAAGGTGCTGGTTCCGACGGCGCACTTCATCCGCACGCTCGTGGCCGCGCGCCTCGCGGCGGACGTGCTCGACGTGCCCACGCTCATCGTGGCGCGCACCGACGCGGACAGCGCCAAGCTCATCACGAGCGACGTGGACGAGCGCGACCGCGAGTTCCTGACCGGCAACCGCACGGCGGAGGGCTTCTATGGCTACAAGGGCGGCATCGAGTGCGCCATCGCTCGCGCCCTGGCCTACGCGCCGTACGCGGACCTCATCTGGATGGAGACGTCGACGCCGGACCTCGAGGAGGCGCGGCAGTTCGCCGAGGCGGTGCACGCCAAGTTCCCGGGCAAGATGCTGGCCTACAACTGCTCGCCGTCCTTCAACTGGCGCGCGAAGCTGGATCCCGAGACGATCGCCAAGTTCCAGAAGGAGCTGGGCGCGATGGGATACAAGTTCCAGTTCGTCACGCTCGCCGGATTCCACTCGCTCAACCACGGCATGTTCGAGCTGGCGCGGGCGTACAAGGATCGCGGCATGGCGGGGTACGCCGAGCTCCAGGCGGCGGAGTTCGATTCCGAGAAGCATGGCTACTCGGCCACGCGTCATCAGCGGGAGGTCGGGACGGGCTACTTCGACGAGGTGATGCAGGTCATCTCGAACGGGAGCTGCTCGACGCTCGCGCTCGACGGGAGCACCGAGAAGGCGCAGTTCTAGGCGCGGTCCCACGAAACGGCGGCGCCCAGACCGGGCCCCCGCGTTCACACGCAGCAACCGGAGGCGTCCCCGAAGCGGGGGACGCCTACCGTTTTTTCGGCGTGGTCCCCACGTCGCCGCGCAGATGCGTCGTCCCGCCCACGACCGTCGTCGGGGCCGTGAGTCCGAGCTGAGCCAGGTATTTCTCGTCGCCGGGGTCGTGGAGCTGCCAGTAGGGGAGCCGCTGGCTGCCCGCGAGCTCGCCCTGGTCGAGTCCCTCCGCGGGTGACCATCCGCCTCGCGGCGTCACGCCGGCCGCGGGCAGCCACGTCCACCGCACGATGCGATGGGGATACGCGCGCTCCACCCAGAACGTCCCCTCGCGACCGTCGGCCACGCGCACGACGTAGCGCACCACCTCGAATCGCCCCGCGGGCACGGTCACCGCTTCCACGCCGCGGCCCCGCTCCACCGTCGCTTCGGTCCACACCAGCGGCCGGTGCGTGAGCCTCCGGTAGAACGCGGCGGGCAGGAACGCAACCTTCCGCTTCTGCCCGGCCGGCAGCCATTCACTCCGGAGATCGCGCAGCAGGATGAAGAGCTCTTCCTCGGTGATGCCGGACTTCACGAGCGTGAGCCGGCGCGCGTCCGACTCTCCTTCGAAGTAGCTCTGATAGCGGTCGGCGACGTGATAGCGCTCGAAGAGCATCTCCTCGTACACGTTGCCGCACCACTCCGAGCTCGCGAAGGAGATCTTCAAGGGCGAGAAGTCGCGGCTTCGCGTGAAGAGCGACACCATCGTGTTGTAGTCGTAGATCCCGGTCTGGAAATCGCGGATGAAGTTGAGCTTCAGCGCCTCGACCACGTCGGGGGAGCCTGGGGCGGGGCGATCCACCTTCACGCGCTTGGATTCGCTGAAGGGCTCGGTGACGTACACCATCACCGCGGTGCCCGAGCGCGCGTGACCGTAGCGGGTGACGGTGTAGCGATAGCCGTCCAGCTCGGCCTTGCCGTCCTGCCAGTGGGATTCGAAGGCGGCGCCGATCGACCCGAGCGCCACCGCCGCCACGAGCGCGAGCGTCGCGCGGCGTCGAAGCACGGTGATCGGGCGACCCGCTCGGACGTGAATCACGACAACAGTATAGCGCGATCCTCCGGCTGCCCTGCGTAGTTCAACGTTGCGCGCCCTCTCCCCAGGGGTATGCTCACTGGTCGAATCCGGCGCCCGCCGGCGTGGGTTTCCTCGCCGGCGTCCGGACCGTCAGAGGAGGGGCGATGAAGCAAATGACGGATCTCGCCTACGAAATCGAGCGGCTCGAGCAGGAGATCGCGGAGCGCTCGGAGCGGCTGGCCGAGCACAAGCGCCAGCTCCCGCCGGCTCCCGTCTCCGATTACACCCTGACCGGTCCCGACGGTCCGGTGAAGCTGTCGCATCTCTTCGGTCCAGGCAAGGACCTCATCGTGATCCACAACATGGGGAAGGGCTGCCGCTACTGCACGCTCTGGGCGGACGGATGGAACGGCATCCTGCCGCACATCGAGAACCGCGCCGCCTTCGTCGTCGTCACACCGGATTCACCCGACACGCAGGCGCAGATCGCCGAGTCCCGCGGCTGGAACTTCCGCATGATCTCGAGCCACGGCTCGACGTTCACCGAGGACATGGGATTCCGGAGCGAGAAGAGCTGGCTTCCGGGCGTCTCCACGTTCTACAAGCACGACGACGGAAGCATCGTGCGCGTGGCCCGTGCCGGCTTCGGTCCCTTCGACACGTTCTGCTCCGCGTGGCATCTGTTCGGGCTCCTCAAGGATGGCGTGAACGGCTGGGAGCCGAAATACCGGTACGGCGCATAATCCGTATCCGGTTTCGGGTCCTTGCTCCTGAGGGCCCTTCGTCAGGGAGGGTCTTCTGAACGACGTCCGGCCTCGCTCGCCGGTTCCGCGGTTCGCCGTGCTCGTGCTGGCGATCGCGATCCCGCTCCTCGCGATCATGCAGGTCCAGATCCGCTCGACGCACCGGAGCGTCGAGGAGAACGAGGCCCGCCGCGGCGCCGCGCTCGCGCGTCTCGGCGCGACGGCGGTGGACGAGTACATGCGCGGCATCGCCGACTACGCCGAGGCCTACGCCGAGCATCCCGAAATCGTGCAGGGCGCGAACCGCCGCGACGAGCGCGCGGTGCGCGCCGTCCTCGCCCGGCTGATCGAGGGCAACCCCCGCGTCGATCGCACGTTCGTCACCGATGTCACCGGCGTCGAGTGGAGCGACTACCCCAACGATCCCTCCGTCATCGGTAAGAGCTTCGCCTTCCGCGACTGGTTCCGGGGCGTGACGGCCGGAGAGACCACCTACGTTTCCTCGTCGTACCGCCGGATGGCGGGACGGCAGGAGCGCTCCATCGCGATCGCGACCCCGATCCGGGCAGGCGGAACGCGGCGGATCGCCGGCTACCTCGTCGCGCAGGTGCTCGTCTCCTCGCTCGAGCGCCAGCTCGCGCAGCCGGTGAAGCCCGACTCCGGCGGGATCGTGGTGATCGACCGCGACCGCGCCGTCGTGACGGAGCTCGGATTCGCGCCGGGCTCCAATCCCGGTCCGGAGCTCGGCGCGCTGGTCCGCGCGAAGGACGGCGGCGGCGCGCTCGGAACCATCCACGTGGAGGGAGTGCCGTATCTCGTCGCGGCCGCGCCATCGCCCGTCTTCGGCGGCCGCGTGCTGGCGCTCCGGAGCCTCCGGGCCGCGCTCGCCCCCGCGCGCGACATGGAGCGTGTCGTCTATCTGCTCCTCGTGGTCGTGGCGCTCCTCCTGGCGCTCTTCGTCACCGCCATGATCGAGCGTCGCTCGAGACGGATCGCCGCGGCGGAGCGGGAGCGGGCCGAAGGGACCCTGCGGGAGAGCGAGCGGCGGTTCCGCGCCACGTTCGAGCAGGCGGCCGTCGGCATCGCGCACTTGAGTCTGTACGGCGCGTTCGTGCGCGTGAACCAAAGGCTCTGCGACATCCTCGGCTACTCGCGCCCGGAGCTCCTCCACATGAAGGTCACGGAATTCATGCGCCCCGAGGATCTGACCGGAGGCGAGGGCTGTCCTCCGGAGGAGATCCTCCAGCACATCGGCGAGTGGAAGGAAGGCATCTGCCGCGTGGAGCGGGAGCTCAGGCGGAAGGACGGCACCATGGTCTGGTGCCACCTCACGCTCGCACCGGTCTCCGACGGCTCCGGCACCCCCGAGTACTTCACCGCGGTGGTCGAGGACATCACGGAGCGAAAGCGCCTCGAGGAGCAGTTCCTCCAGGCCCAGAAGATGCGCGCCATCGGCCAGCTCGCCGGTGGGGTCGCCCACGATTTCAACAACCTGCTCACCACGATCCTCGGATACTGCGAGCTCATCCAGCGAAAGCTCCCCTCCAACGACGCGCTCCGCGGCTACGTGGACGAGATCGCGATGGCGGGGCAGCGAGCGGCCGCGCTCACGTCGCAGCTCCTCGCGTTCGGCCGGAGGCAGATCCTGCGGCCGCTTCCCGTCGACCTGAACGCTGTGATCGAGGACATGGACAAGCTCCTCCGGCGCCTCGTGGGCGATGTCCAGCTCGAGACGCGACTCGACCCGAAGCTCGCCACCGTGCGCGCCGACCAGGGGCAGATGGAGCAGGTGCTCATGAATCTCGTGCTCAACGCTCGGGACGCGATGCCGAGCGGTGGACGCGTGACCGTGGAGACGCGAAACCAGTGGATCGAAGCCGGATCCGCCCCCGAACAGACGGGGCTGGCGCCGGGCGCCTACGCGGTCGTCGCGGTGAGCGATACCGGGGTCGGCATGGACGCCGCGGTCCGGGCGCAGCTCTTCGAGCCGTTTTTCACGACGAAGGAGAAAGGGAAGGGAACCGGGCTCGGGCTATCGACAGCGTACGGAATCGTGAAGCAGTCGGGCGGCGGCATCACCGTCCAGAGCGAGCCGGGACGAGGCAGTCGCTTCGAGGTCTACCTTCCGACGGCCAAGGTCACGGACCTGCCCGCCCAGCGCGCCGCCGAGCCGGGCCCCCAGGACGCCGCGCCCGCGGGTGGCAACGAGACCATCCTCCTCGTGGAGGACGACGCCACGCTTCGCGATCTCACCCAGCGCGTGCTCGAGGAGCGGGGTTATCGCGTGCTCACCGCGCCGAGCGGAATCGACGCGCTCGCCATGGTCGAGCGGATCCGAGAGCCGATCCACCTGCTGCTCACCGACGTCGTGATGCCGCGCATGAGCGGAGCGGCGCTCGCGGAGGGCGTGCGCGACCGGCACCCCGCGACGCGCGTCGTCTTCATGTCGGGCTACACGGACGAGGCCGCGGTGCGCCAGGCGGCGGCCGGTGGAGGGATTCGATTCATCCAGAAGCCATACAAGCCCGAGGGACTGCTCAGCACCATCCGGGCTGCGCTCGACGCGCCCGATCCCGCCGTCAGGACCTAAACAGTCCTTCCGCCGCCGCCGTCGCCACGTCGGACCGGAGCGTCTTCAAGTCCCGGTGCCCGTCGGGATGGATCGCGTTCGTGAGGAGCACGACGTACGCGTCGGCCTCGGGATCGATCCAGAGCGACACGCCGGTCCAGCCCGAGTGGCCGAACGACCGCTGCGAGAATCGAAGTCCCCTCGGCGCGGAGTAGGGGCTCTGGATGTCGAAGCCGAATCCACGCCGCGCTCCCACTCCGGGCTCGCATTGATCGGTGGTCATGGCGCGAATCGTCGCCTCCGCGAGGACGCGGCGGCGGCCGTGCGCGCCGCGCTGGAGGATCATCTCGCAGAAGCGCGCCGTGTCGGCCGCGGTTCCGAACACGCCCGCGTGCCCTCCGATGCCCATGAGCGCGCGCGATCGCGCGCGCGGGTCGTGCACCACGCCGCGGAGCCACGTCCCACGCACGAGCTCGGTGGGCGCGGTGCGCCCGCGGTCCTTCACGCGCGTGCCGAATCGCGTGTCGCGGAGCTGGAGCGGACGGTAGAGCTTCTCACGCGCGAGGACGTCGAGCCGCTTCCGCGCGCGCCGCTCGAGGAGGATCTGCAGCAGGATGTAGCCGACGTCGCTGTACTGGAACTTCGTCCCCGGCTCGCTCTCGAGCGGCTCCTCCGCGATCGCGCGTACGAGCGCGGTCCTCGAGCCGCGATAGTCCTCCATGGGATTGTCGGGCACGAAGCCGCCGGTGTGGGTGAGGAGCCGGTGGAGCGGAACCGTTCCGACCTTGGTGTCGCGGGTCTCGACCAAGTGCCGCTCCAGCGGATCGGCGAGCCGGAGACGGCCGTGCGTCGCCTCCTCGACCACGAGCGGAGCCGTGGCCATCACCTTGGTGAGCGACGCGAGATCGAAGACGGTGGTCGCGGTCATCGGCTCGCGCCGCGGTCGCAGGGCGCGATGCCCGGCCACGACGCGATGGACCGGGCCCTGGCTCCGACCGACGATCGCGACGGCGCCGGGGAGGAGTCCCTCGGCGATCGCGGACTTCACCCGCTCGTCGACGGCGCGGAATCGCTTGGCTGGCATGCGCGCGACAGGATACGGCATGGGGGCGAGGCGCGCAGGGGTCAAGAATCGGGGCGCGCTGCCGTTCTTTTGGGTCATGGACCCGCGCGCCACGGTTGGGGTAGGAGAGGTCATGCCCAGCGCCATGAGGCGCGCGCCGGCCTGGCTGCTCCTGCCGGCGCTCCTCCTCGCCTTCACACCCGCCCCGTCTCGCGCCTCCACGGGCACCCTTCTCCGCAAGTCCGCCATCGCCGCCGGCTTGATCGGCGCCGCCTTCGCGCTCGATGGCGCGGTGAAGCGCGACGGCATCGACGAGGGACCGGCCGAGGTGGTCGAAGAGCCGGGCGAAGTCGTCGGCGCGGGACAGTTCGTGTTCGGCGGGACGGCGTTGCTCGGGGCCGCCGGGCTCATCACCGGCAATGCCGAGGCCCTCCACACCGCGAAAGATCTCGCGGTCGCGCTCACGGCGACGTCGGCCGCGGTCTGGGCCCTCAAGTACACGACCCACCGCGAGCGTCCCGACGGGTCGAACCACTACTCCTTCCCATCCGGCCACACCGCGGTCGCGTTCGCGGCCGCTTCGGTGATCGACAAGCGCTACGGCGGGGTCGCGGGATGGGGAGCGTACACGGCCGCCGCGCTCGCCGGCGAAGCGCGCATCGCGGACAACCACCATTACCTCTCGGACGTGGTGGCCGGTGCGGTCCTCGGCACCGTCATCGGTCACTTGGTCGCGCACGCCCCATAGGCTATCCTCCGCGGCCCATGCGCTTCCGTGCCATGACCGCGGTCCTCGTTCTCTTCCTTCTCGGGACCGACGCGATTCCGGCGTCGGCGATGACGGCCACCGTGGCCGTCGCCCGTCCCGCTTCCCGCGCCGCGTATGTTCCGGGCGCTCCGCCTCCGCTGGCCGCGCTCGCATGGCGCGGGTCCGGCGCAGTCCACTACGCCGCCACCGACGCCCCCGACTCGATCCCGTCCAACCCCACGCTGCCCGGCGGCTCGACGGTGCTTCGCGAGACGGCGATGGCGGGGATCGCGATCGGCGCCGGGTTCCTGCTCGACGACACGATCGAGCCGGGCTCCGGCGAGAGCACCGCGCTCGACAACGCCGGCCAGGCGATCGGGAGCCCGTACGTGCTCCTAGGAGGCACGGCCCTGCTCGCGCTCTACGGATGGCAGGCGCACGCGCCGAAGGAGCTCAACACGTCGAAGCGGTTGCTGCTCGCGCTCGCGGCGACGAGCGTCACCGTGGCCACGCTCAAGACCGCGACGAACCGGACGCGCCCCGACGAATCGGATGACCGTTCCTTCCCCTCGGGGCACACGGCGAACACGATGGCGGTGGCGACGGTGCTCGATCGCGAGTACGACGGCGTGGTCCCCTGGATCGCCTACGGCGCGACGGCGTTCGTCGGGGCGAGCCGGGTCGTGGGGAACCACCACTGGTTCTCCGACGTCATGGCGGGTGCCGTGATCGGGCGGTTCTTCGGCCGCCTCGTCACCCACAACGACGTCTCCCACAAGAAGTAGACTCGAAGAGTCATGATCCCGCTCCGCGACCGAAACCCCTCCGGCACGTTTCCGCTCGTCACGGTCGCGATCATCGCCGCCTGCACGGTCGTGTTCTTCTACGAGCTCGCCGCCCCGTCGCTGGACCAGCTCTTCGCGACGTACGCGCTCGTTCCGGCGCGCGTCACGCTGGGACTCGAGAACGGCTCGCCGCTCGGCGCCCTCACGCCCTTCCTCACGTCGATGTTCCTCCACGGCGGCTGGCTCCATCTCATCGGGAACATGTGGTACCTCTGGATCTTCGGCGACAACGTGGAAGACACGCTGGGGCCGGTCCGATACATCCTCTTCTACTTCCTGTGCGGGATCGTGGCCGGAGTCGCGCACGTGCTCGTCTCGCCGGGCTCCGCGGTCCCGACCGTCGGCGCGAGCGGCGCCATCGCGGGGGTCCTCGGGGGCTATGCCTCGCTCTTCCCGCGCGCCCGGATCGTCACCCTCATTCCGATCGTCTTCTACTTCTCCATCGTCGAGCTGCCCGCCCTGGTGGTCCTCGCCCTCTGGTTCGTCATCCAAGGCTTGAGCGGGTTCCTGTCCCTGGGAGCGGCCGGGTCGAGCGGAGTGGCGTGGGGTGCCCACGTCGGGGGATTCCTGGCGGGGATCGTGCTCGTCCGAATCTTACGTCCCCGCAAGGTGATGGCGTAATCGACCCGCTCGCGGGTACTACCGAGGTAGCAGGCCGCCGTCGCGGCTTGACTCAAGCCCTTCTTCTGCCACAATGAGTGAAACCCCTGACCATACTTAACCCAAACTAGGGCAAGGCGATCCATGAATCGAACCACCCTCCGTCTGATCCTTGTGACCGTGGCCGTCATCGGCTGCGTCGGCTGGCTCATCTCGTCCGGGGTCAAGGCGACCGGGATGCAGTACATGACGGTGACCGAGCTGGCCCAGCTCACGGCGCCCCCGCGCCAGGGCGGCTTCCGGCTCGACGGAAAGGTCCAGGCGGGGAGCATCGCGTACGACCAGAAGGTCCCGCGGCTCCACTTCCAGATGACCGACGGCAAGCAGGCGATCGGCGTCGTCTACAACGGCCTCATGCCCGACGCGTTCGCGGACGGGCGCGAGGTCGTGGTCGAGGGGAGCTATCACCATGACGACAAGACGCTCCACGCCACGAAGCTCGTGACCAAGTGCCCGTCGAAGTACGAGGCCGAAGGGCTCGGAAAGGACAAGTCGTGAGCGAGATCGGAAAGCTCGCGCTCTTCCTCGCCTTCCTGTGCTCCTGCTATGCGGTGGGCGCGTTCGTGGTGGGCCTGCGCTCGGGGATGGCCGGGCCGCTCCGGAGCGGCCGGCGCGCGGTGTGGGCCGTGTGCGGCCTCACGCTGCTCGCGACGATCCTCCTCGTGCGCGCGCTCGTCGCGCGCGACTTCACCTACCGCTACGTCGCCGAGCACACGAGCCTCGATCTCCCGACGATGTACGCGTTCAGCTCGCTCTGGGCTGGCCAGGAGGGCTCGCTCCTCCTCTGGCTCCTCATTCTGAGCGCGTACGGCGCCGCGTTCCTCTGGTGCTACCGGAAACGGCTCGATCCCTTCTACGACGCGGTCGCGATGGTGGTCGCGTGCGTCATGATCTTCTTCACGTCGCTCCTCTCCTTCGTGTCGTCGCCGTTCCGCATCCTCGCGACGCCGCCGCCGGACGGGAACGGCTTGAATCCACTCCTTCAAGACCCGGGCATGATGATCCACCCGCCGATCCTCTACACCGGCTACGTCGGGTTCATCATCCCGTTCGCCTTCGGAATCGCGGTGCTCGTCATGAATCGCACCGGCACGCGCTGGATCGAGGAGGTGCGGCGCTGGACTCTGTTCAACTGGATGTTCCTCGGCTTCGGCATCCTGCTCGGCGCGCGCTGGGCGTACATCGAGCTGGGCTGGGGCGGCTACTGGGGCTGGGATCCGGTCGAGAATGCGTCGCTCATGCCGTGGCTCGTCGGAACGGCGTTCCTCCACTCGGTCATGATCGAGCAGCGCCGGGGGATGCTGAAGACCTGGAACATCGTCCTGATCGTGCTCACGTTCGAGCTCTCGATCTTTGGAACCTTCCTCACGCGATCGGGGGTCCTCACGTCGGTTCACTCCTTCGCGGAGTCGGACATCGGCCCCTGGTTCATGGGCTTCATCCTCGTCTCGGGGACCATCGCGACCGCGCTCATCCTCTACCGGAAGGCGCTTCTCGAGTCGGAGAACCGGATGGACGCGGTGGTCTCCCGCGAGGGCTCGTTCCTCTTCAACAACGTGCTCTTCGTGGCGCTCTGCTTCGCCACGTTCCTCGGGACCACGTTCCCGGTCCTCTCCGAGGCGGTGACCGGCTCCAAGATCTCGGTCTCCGCTCCGTTCTTCAACCGCGTGAACGTGCCGATCGCGCTCGTCCTCCTCATGCTGACCGGCATCGGACCGGTGCTCTCGTGGAAGCGGGCGACCGGAGCGTTCGTGAAGCGGAACTTCCTCATCCCGGCCTTCGTCGGCGTGCTCGCGACGCTCGTCTGCATCCCGTTCGGTCTCCGCGGCGTGTATCCGATCGTCTGCGTGTTCGGCGCCGCCTTCGTGGTCGCGACCGTCGTGATGGAGTTCGCGCGCGGAGTGCAGGCGCGGAAGGACGTGGAGGCGCCGGCGAATCCGGCCGCGCTCCTTCACCTCGTCCAGAAGAACAAGCGGCGCTACGGCGGCTACATCGTGCACCTGGGCGTGGTGATGATCTTCGTCGGCGTGCTCGGCTCCTCGGTGTTCCAGAAAGAGGCGCACGCGCCGCTCCAGCCCGGACAGTCGATGGCCATCGGCCCCTACGCGCTCACGCTCGACCGGGTCGAGGACACGCAGATCCAGAACGCCACGCAGACGCGGGCCCACGTGCAGGTGTCGCGGAACGGCAAGCGCCTCGCCGACATGAACCCGTCGAAGGCGATGTACATGAAGTCGCAGCAGCCAATGACCGAGGTCGCGCTCCGCTCGACCGCGGCCGAGGACCTCTACCTCATCCTGGGCGGCGTGAACGAGGACGGCTCGGCGTCGATCCAGGCCTACATCAATCCCCTCGTCATGTTCGTCTGGGCGGGTGGCGTCGTGATGGTGATCGGCACGCTCATCTGCATGGCCGACCGGATGCGCCTGAAGCGCGAAGAAAAGCTCCTGGCATGATCCGTCGCCTCGTCCTCCTCGTCCTCATGGCTCTCGTCGCGGCCGCTTCCACGGCCCTCGCCACGGAATCCGCGGCGGGGCGGAAAGATCCCGCGCGCGCCATCACGAGCCAGCTCATCTGCCCCTGCTCGTGCGGCGAGATCCTGAGCGGCTGCACGTGCGAGACCGGGAAGTCGATGCAGGGCTTCGTCACCGACGAGCTGAAGAAAGGGAAGGGCAAGGAGGAGATCACCACGGCCCTCGTGGCCAAGTACGGCGAGGTGATCCGCGGCGCGCCCAAGGCTGAAGGGTTCAACCTGCTCGTCTGGGTCCTGCCCTTCGTGGCAACCGCCATCGGCTTCGTCATCGCCGCGCTCGTGCTGAAGCGCTGGGTCGGACGGCGGAATCCCGCCCTGGCGGGCGCGGGACACGCTCCGATGACCACCGCGGATCAGGACCTCGATCTCCGGGCCCGCGCCGAAGCCGAGCTGCGCGGGCTTGGCGAATGATCCTCGCCGCGCAGCTTCTCCTCACGCTCGGCGTCCTCGCGTTCATTCTCACCCCTTTGATCCTGAGCCGGGGCGAGCGGAGCTGGGCCGAGCCCGAGCTGGAGGCCACGCGCCGCTCCATCGCGGAGCGCAAGGCGAGGCTCTACGGCCAGCTTCTCGATCTGGACTTCGACCGCGATTCGGGCAAGATCTCCGTGGAGGATCACACGCGGGTTCGCGAGGAGATCATGGCGGAGGTGGTGCAGCTGCTCGCGGAGGAGGAGAAGGTGGTGCCCCAGGGACAGCGCCGTCCGGTGGTGCTCGAGGGAGGGGATCGCGTGGAGCGGATGATCGAGGATTACAAGCGGAAGCGCCGCCCCGGCGCGGGGGCCGCGCGGTGAGGATCCGGGCCACCTCGCTGGCAGCGCTGCTCCTGCTCCTCGCGATCGCCGCTCCGGTAGACGCCGCGGTCATTCAAGGGCGGGTCGTGAAGGGCCTGGACCGGACGCCGGCCTCCGGCATCCCGGTGTCGCTCCACCCGGTGAAGAACGACCAGGAGCTGCCGGGGGAGACGGTCGCCTCGGGCCCCGACGGAACCTTTCGCTTCACGAGCGTCGCCCAGGACCCCTCGACGTCGTTCTTCCTCTCCACCGAATACGAAGGCGCGTTCTACACCGAGGGCCCCGTCGAGTTCACGGGCGAGACCGGCGCCAAGGACATCCAGATCTTCGACGTCGGAAACGACATCAAGTCCTTGCGCGTCACGAATCATCACATCCTCGTGGAGCGCGCGGAGGATCACCTCCATATCACCGAAATCCTCATCTTCCAGAACGACGGCTCGACCGCCTACCTCGGCACGGGGTTGAACCACGCGGAAAACGTGGGGGTGCGCCTCGGGCTGCCCGCGTCCGTGAAGAAGTTCGAGCCCGGCATGGGTGGCGACGAGGGCTCCGTCCAGGTGCAGGGACGCGACCTCTCGAGCCGCCGCCCCATACCTCCGGGCCAGCGCCCGTTCAGCTTCAGCTACGACATCCCGCTCTCCGCGCGCATGGACCTCTCGCACCGCATCTACTTCCCGACCGAGAGCGTCGACATCCTCATCAACGATCCGGAGCTCAAGGTGGAGGGAAGCTCGCTCACCTATACCGGAGCGCGCGAGCAGAACGGGAAGAAGTTCGAGATCTACCAGGCGAAGGACCTCCCGATCGGATCGGAGCTCACGATGCGCGTCCATGGCGCGGGCTTCTGGTCCAATCCCAAGGTGTATCCGTGGGTCGTGGCGCCCTTCGTGATGGTCGCGGTTCTCATCTTCGCGTCGCGCCGCGGGCGGAAGAGCCCGGCGCCCGCGCCCGACACGGCGTACGAGCCTCGCGAGCCGCACGGAGCCGCCGCTGCGCCCAGGGCCGCCGCGCCCAAGGTGGCCGCGCTCGCGCCCCACTCGAACGGCAACGACGATCTCCACACCGTCTACCTCTACCTCATCGACGCGCTCGACAAGGGCCTCGAGCAGGGCGAGTTCACCCGCGAAAGCCACGATCTCGTCCGGGGCAATCTGAAGCGCCGCCTCGAGACGATCCTCTCGGACCGCACTCCGACGCCACGCTGACGCCTTGATCCTGAAGGCCGAGGCCGTCACCAAGCGCTTCGACGACCGGCCCGTGCTGTCCCGCGCCTCGCTCACGCTCGAGCCGGGACAGATCGTGCACCTGGCGGGCCCCAACGGATCGGGCAAGACGACCCTCGCACGAATCCTCGGGACGCTCCTGCCACCCGACGAAGGCGAGATTCTCGTCGACGACGTGCCGCTCTCGGAGCGGCGCTCGCAAACCCGCCGCATGATCGGCTTCGCGAGCCACGCGCCGCTTCTCTATCTCTCGCTCACGCCCGTCGAGAACCTCGAGTTCTTCGCGCGCCTCGCCGGGGCGCGGGACGGGCGCCGCCGCGCGCTCGCGCTCCTCGAGCGCTTCGGGCTCGACCATGCGGCCCACCGCCCGCTGGCGCATTTCTCCAGGGGAATGCTGCAGCGGGTCGTCCTCTGCCGCGCGCTCCTCCTCGATCCGGAGCTCCTGATCCTCGACGAGCCCTACGCGGGGCTCGACGACGCGGGGATCCTCGTCGTGAACCAGGTCCTCTCCGAGATCCGGAAGCAGGGACGCACCGCGCTCCTCATCGCGCACGACAAGGAGCGCGGCGGGGGCGTGATCACGCGCACGGTGCGGCTCCGGAACGGCCGCGTGGAAGACGCGTGACCTTCCTCCTCGTGATGAAGAAGGATCTCCGGCTCTTCGTGCGGGACGCGCGCTTCCTCGCGACGCTGGGGCTCTTCAGCGCGTCGCTCGTCCTCATCCTGAGCGTGGCGTTCGGCCCCGTCTTCACCGAGCCGGCGCGCCTCGCGGCCGCCACGGTGTGGGCGGCGCTCTTCTTCGCGGGTGTGCTCGGGCTCACGCGCTCGCTCGAGCTGGAGGGAGAATCGGGCGCGGGGGACGCGCTCCGGCTGAGCGGAGCCGATCCCTTCTCGCTCTACCTGGGGAAGACGCTCGCCAACTTCGCGCTCCTGGCCGCGGTCTTCATCCTTCTCCTTCCGCTCACCGCGATCTTCTTCGACGTGGGCACGCTCCAGGCGCTCCCTGGCGTGCTCGGCGTTGCCGCCCTCGCGCTCATCGGATATAGTGCATGGGGAACGCTCTTCGCCGCCTTGGCCCGGGGCCTCCAGGCCCGGGAGCTCCTCCTGTCGGTCCTCCTGTTTCCTTCCCTCGTTCCCCTCTGGATCGGCGCGGTGAAGCTGACGCACGCTTACTGGGGCGGAGTTCCGGTGGTGGAAGTGAAGGACTGGATCAAGGTGATGGCGGTGATGGACGTGCTGGGGCTCGCCCTCGCGGCGTGGCTCTACGAAGCGGTTCAGGAGGCGGGAGAATGACGCGAGACGTTCCACTCTGGTGGCGCCAAGGCGCGCGCTGGGTCTGGATCCTTGCGGCCGTGCTCGTGGCCGCGTCCCTCTGGATGGTGACGCGCGCTCCGATCGAGCGGATCATGGGACCGGTCCAGAAGATCGTCTACATCCACGTCCCGAGCGCCATCGTCACGCTGCTCGCATTCGGCGTCACGTTCGCGGCCGGGATCGCCTACCTCGCGACCAAGCAGTGGATCTGGGACGCGATCGGCGCGGCGTCGTGCGAGGTCGGGCTCGTCTTCGCGTCCGTCGTCATGATCACGGGGCCCTTGTGGGCCCGCTCCGCCTGGAACACGTGGTGGACCTGGGAGCCGAGGCTCACCACGTTCCTCATCCTCTGGATCCTGTACGCTGGATACCAGATCATCCGCAGCTCGCTCAAGTCGGGATCCAAGCGCACGATCTCGGCGGTCATGGGGATCGTCTTCTTCGTGAACCTTCCGATCGTCTGGAAGTCGGTCGAGTGGTGGCGCGGGGCGCTCCATCCCCAGAAGGTCACCATGGCGCCGGACATGCGCCAGGTGCTCCTCTTCGGGATGCTCGCGTGGTTCGTGGTCTACGTGGCCGCGTTCGAGCGAAGGCTCAGGCTGGAGTGGGCCCGCGAAGCCGCGTCGCGCGAGGCGTACGCCCAGACCGATTCCGACCTTCTCGAGGCTCGCATCCGATGACCTACGCCATCATCGCCTACGTCGTGAGCCTTCTCCTCTGGATCGTCTACCTGCTCGCGCTAGGGCGGCGCCTCAAGAGCGCGCTCGAGCGTCGCTGAGGGAGTCCCGTGCGAGATCACTTCCTGGAGTTCGAGATCTCGCCGGAGCTGGTACACGAGATGATCGAGGGTGGGGAGGACCTCATCCTCCTCGACGTGCGCGACGACTGGGAGTGGGAGCACGCGCAGCTCGAGGGCGCGATCCACATCCCGCTCGACGAGCTCGAAGCCCGCATCGAGGAGCTGGATCCCCGGAGCGAGACCATCGTCTACTGCCACCACGGCGATCGGAGCGTCGACGGCTGTCTACGCCTCTGGGAGCACGGGTTCCGCAAGGTGCGGAGCCTGACGGGCGGGATCGAGGCCTGGTCGGAGCTGATCGACCCGACGGTGCCCCGATACTGAGCCGGGCATGAAGCGGGTCACGGGCATCGGCGGCATCTTCTTCCGTTCCAAGGACCCCAAGGCTCTCGCGGCCTGGTACAAGACGCACCTGGGCATCGATGTGCAGCCCTGGGGCGGCGCCGCCTTCTCGTGGAAGGATGAGGACAATCCCGAAGGCGTGGGGACGACGATCTGGAATCCGTTTCCCGCCGATACGCCGTACTTCGCTCCGGGCGCCGCATTCATGGTCAATTACCGCGTCGCCGATTTGCACGCGCTCTTGGCAGCGCTTCGATCCGAAGGCGTCACGGTGGACGAGAAGGTCGACGAGTCCGAGTACGGGAAGTTCGGCTGGGTGACCGACCCCGAGGGGAACAGGATCGAGCTGTGGCAGCCGCCCGAGGGGAGCTAGCTCAGCGCCCCACGCTCGACACGCGCCCCGGAACGCCGCCCCCCGCGTAGCCCGTCAGCTCCATGTAGCCCTCCACCCGCTGGTCCGGATCCGCCTCCTGTTCCTTCCCTTCGACGTATCCCTCCCAGTACGCCACGCGCGTGCTTCGCTCCGTGGTCAGCTCCTGGTCGCTGAGCGCGGCCGAGACCTGGAGCCGTAGCGGACTCTCCCCGGGAGGCTGGATGTTGATGTCCCAGGAGAGCGGGTAGCGGGCTCCGGTCTTGGCGCTCGTCCAGTAGCGGAGCGCGTTCATGGTGACCTCGTCGCGCGTGAAGGTGCGCACGCGCCCCGCGCGGTCCACGATGCCGCCGAACAGGTACGACGTCGCGCCCGTGCGGTCGCGCATCCGGTAGAGCATCACGGAGCGCCCATCCTGAAGTCGCAGACCGAACCAGTCCCAGCCCTTGAGCGTCGAGTCGTAGACGCCGCCGCTCCACTCGTGGTCGTACCAGACGGTGCCGCGCACGTCGCGGGCAGGCGCTCCCGGTCCGGTATACGTGCCCTTCGCGCGCATCCGTGGATCGCTGTGATAGCGCGAGAACGACGTGCCCGAGGCGTTCTTCGCCGAGAAGTACTGGGGTCCCCACGCGACCGGCTGTGGGCGGCTCGGCGTGAGATCGAGCGAGAGCTCGCCGAGATCGCCGGCGGCGTGAACGCGGAACGCCCCCGTGGGAAGCCGCTTCAGCGACCAATCGCGGATCCAGACATGGAGATCCGTGCTGTCGGCCCCCGCGAGCGCCACCGACGTGCGTCCGATGCGCTCGTCGAAGCGGTAGAAGCGCGACTTCAGGTCCGAGAGGGCGTAGTGGGCGAAGTAGACGTCGCCGGGGCGCCAGGCGCTTCGAAGCTCCACGGGCGGCGCCGCTCCCGCGACGTCTATGCGCGCGCGGAAGAACGTCACCTGGAATCCCATGCTCCGGCCGTCGCCGTCGTCGAGCCGCCCGGTCAGGTACCACCATTCGAGCGGCGAGCCTGGGTGCGCGCCGTGCGCGCGGGGGAACGTCGTCGCCTCGCGCGCGTTCATTGGGTCGAACGGAGCCTTGGCGGCGCCGCCGAGCGCGAGCGCGAGCACGATTAGGGCGAACCGGCGCGCGAGTCTAGACACGATTCATCGCCTCCCTCGGCGGGATCTGCGCCGCGCGGCGGGCCGGGGGCAGCGTGGCGAGCAGCGCCGCCGCGAAGAGCCCCGCCGCCACCAGGAGCACCCGGCCCCATGGCGTCGCAATCTCGAGCGTCCAGCCGAACGACTCGCGGTTGAGCACGTGCACGAGCACGGCCGACAGGAGCACCCCGGTCAGCGCGCCGAGGACGAGCCCCGTCACCGCCAGGAGCCCTCCCTCGACGAGGAGCGCGCGGATGATCTGCCGCCGGTCCGCTCCGATGGCGCGGAGGACCCCGATCTCGCGCGTGCGCTCCAGCACGAGCGCCGCGAGCGCTCCGAGCACCGAGAGGAGCGCGACCATGACCGCGACCGCTTCGAGCGCATCGGTCACCGCGAACGTGTTCCGCATCACGCGCCGCACCTCCTCGCGGATCGAGCGCGTATCGGTGACCCGGATCACCTCGTCCTGTCCGAGCGCGGCTTCGGCCGCGCGCGCGCCGCGCTCCCGCGACACGCCGGGCGCCAGGTAGAGCGCATAGGTGGTCACGAGCGAATCGCGGAAGTCCTGGAGGTAGACGGACCGGTCCACGATGACGTAGCCCCGGTCGGACGAGTAGTCGCGATAGACCGCCATCACCTGGTACACGTGCGACCCGGTCGGCGTGGGGA
>DATJGP010000091.1:0-12780 GCA_035494915.1 Candidatus Eiseniibacteriota bacterium
AGGCGAGGAATCGAGGATCCTCCGTGGATCTCACGTTCGTGGGATAGGGACGGTTCTTCGCACCGGGTATGTGCCCAGCGACCGGATCGACCGGCTCACGCCGGCCTTCGTAGCGTTCCGCCATTCGCACGTCGAGCACCAGGGCATCCGGCTCCACGCGCATCCGCTCGATAGTCGCCGCGTCCACGACCCTCTCCGGGTGCGGCACGGGGATGAACGCCGTCGGCGCATACGTCGCCACGCGGGTCTCGATGGGGTGCCCCTCAGCCACCCAACGCTTGATGCCTCCGTCGAGCAGCGATACCCGCTCGTGCCCGAAATAGCGAAGGAGCCACCACAACCGCGCCGCGATCGAGCCGTCGCCGAAATCGTAGACCACCACGTGCGTGCGTGGCGCGATCCCCGCGCGGGACATCGCAGCGGCGAAGCGCTCGGGGGCAGGCAGGGGGTGCCGCCCCGGACCGTCACCGCGCGGTGCGGCCAGGTCCGTGTCGACATCGAGGAAGATGGCTCCTGGAATGTGCCGTTCGAGGTAGTCGCTACGCCCCTTGTCCTTGTCCACCAAGTACCAGCGCACGTCCACGACCCGAAGGCCGGGATCGTCCAAGCGTTGGGCTAACCATTCACAAGAGACCAGGAGCGGGGCATCCATCGGTCACCACCATTGGGGGTCGACTCGCCCCGGGGCCAGTTCGCATCGTTCCAACTCGCCCCGGGGCCAGTTCGCCTTCGATCAACTCGCCCCGGGGCCAGTGCGCCTTCCATCAACTCGCCCCGGGGTACCAACTGGCCCCGGAGTTAGTGCCGCTGCGATTTATAACCTCATTGAGGCCGGTTACTAGTTAGACCTAACCGGTTCGATGTGGGTTACTGGTTAGGTTAACAGGCCCCGGGGCCAATTCAGGTGCTTCCAACTCGCCCCGGGGCGAGTTCACGGAGCGTCAACTGGCCCCGGGGCCAGTGTTTCTAACCTGTCTAGGGCTGCTCACTGGTTAGCTCTAACCTGTTCCGAACGAGTTACCGGTTAGTTCAACTCGCCCCGGGGCCTGTTGCACTCGCCCCGGCTCCTGCCTTTACTCGCCCCGGGGCGAGTCGCAACCTCGACAACTCGCCCCGCCCGCACAATTCCCCCGGCGCCGGGTCAGATCGCCTCGTCGCACTCCCGGGCGACGATGTCCTCGAGCTTTTCCCGCCGCGAGACCAGCCGGGCCGAGCCGCCTTCCCACCAGACCTCGGGCGCCCTTCCCATGGACAGGTAGTTCGAGGACATCACCGTGCCATAAGCGCCGGCGTCCTGGAGCACCAACAGGTCCCGCGGCTCGGGGCGGGGGAGCATTCGCGGCTCCAAGAACTCCTGCTCGCTCCTCGTGAACACGTCGCCGCTCTCGCACAACGGTCCGGCCACGACGCATGGCTCGGCGGCGCGCGCGGCTCCGCGACCCACGACGTCCATGTGGTGGTAGGAGCCGTACATCGCGGGCCTCACCAGATCGCAGAAGCCGGCATCCACCATCACGAACGCGTGGCCCTCGCCTTTCTCGTTCCGCCGCGTCACCTTTACCTCGTGCACGCGCGTCACGAGCACGGCGGAGCCGGCGACCAGGAATCGGCCCGGCTCGATCTCGACGCGAATGGGGCGGCCGGCAGTGCGGCTCAACCTGCCGACGGCTTCATCGAGCAAGGGGCGGAAGTCGGACAGGTCGTACGCGGGCTCGTCCAGGCGATACGGATGCGGAATGCCGCCCCCCAGATTGACGGTGTGCACCTGGGGAAACGCGGGTAGCAACGCGGCGAAGAACTCCATCAGCCTTCTCAGATTCGTGCTGAATTCGGGCAGCTCCGGGCCGGTCCCGATGTGAGCGTGCAGCGTGACGATCGAGAGCTTGGCCTCGTGCGCTGCCGCGCGCACGAGCTCCAGCGCATCGGGCCAGATTCCGTGCTTGGATGACGGCCCGCCGGTATCGCACGACTCCACCGCTCCATGGCCGAACCCTGGATTGACGCGCACTCCAATGGGACCGAGATACCCAGCGCGCCTCAGCTCCTCGATCATCCCCGGCGATCCAACGTTCGGCATCACGCGCTCGCGCAGCACGACGTCCAAGGCGTTGTCGCGATAGACGTCGCTCGTGAGCATGATCACGGGCGGGTCCACGCCGCCGGGGAAGCCGGCACGGCGCGCGCGGAGAACTTCGTTGCCGCTCGTGGCGTCGAGCCAGAGTCCGGCGTGACGCACGAGATCCAGAACGGGGCGGGCGGCGTTCGCCTTCATGGCGTAGCGGCCGGCCAGACCGCCGCCCGCAACGCGACCACTCGCGGCGCCGCTCGCAACGCGACCACTCGCGGCGCCGCCCGCAGCGCGTTCACCCACAGTGCCGCTCGCAACGCGGCCCGCTGCGGCCGCGCTCCCGGTCCCCGCCAGGCGCGCGAAGCTGTCCACCGTGCGGCGCATGGCGTCCCCGTCGTACAACCAGAACGGGGTGCCCACGCGCTCCGCGATTCGCTCCAGTGGATAGGTGCCGAGCTCGAGCATGGAGCCGAATCTAGCATGGCCGGCCCGTACCGCCGCACCGGGCCGTGGTCCTCAGCGAACCACCCGGCCAAAATCCGGCAAATCACCGTCCCGACGCCCCTTGACGCCACTACCACCCGCGCCTAACCTCGCATCCATGAAACCCCCCGAACCGAGCCAGAGGCTCCGGGCGCTGCCGCGCTATCTCTTTGCGGAATTGGAGCGAAAGAGGCATGAGGCGGAGGCCCGGGGGCGCGAGGTGATCGACATCTCCATCGGCGACCCGGACCTGCCGACCCCGCCGCCGATCCTGGATCAGCTCGCCTCGGCGTCGCTCCTCGGCGAAAACCACCGCTATCCCACCAGCGGCGGGCTCTTGGAGGCGCGTCGCCGGATCGCGGACTGGTTCCAGACCCGCTTCGACGTCCACCTCGATCCGGCGAAGGAAGTCGCGATGCTGCTCGGCTCGAAGGAGGGGATCGGGCACTTCCCGCTCTCGTTCCTCGACCCGGGCGACGAGGCGCTGATGCCGGATCCCGGCTACCCGGTCTACGCCGCGGGGACCACGTTCGCGGGCGCCACCGCAACGCGCTTCCAACTGAAAGAAGCGCAAGGCTTCATCCCGCGCATCGCGGATCTCGATCGCCTCGTCACGCCGAAGACCCGCCTGGTCTTCGTGAACTACCCGAACAATCCAACCGGCGCGACCGCGCCGCTTCAGTTCTACGAAGAACTGACCGCGTGGGCCGAGCGCCGCGGACTCGTCATCGCGAGCGACGCCGCCTACTCGGAGCTGTATTACGATCGCCCGCCCGTCTCCATCTTCCAGGTCCCGGCCGCGCGCAACATCGCGATCGAGTTCCACTCGTTCTCGAAGACCTTCAACATGACGGGATGGCGCATTGGATTCGCGGTGGGCAATCAACAACTCATCGATTCGCTCGTCCGCTTCAAAGCCAACGTCGACTCCGGTGCGCCGCAGGCGATCCAGCTCGCCGCAAGCTGGGGCCTCGCGGGGCTCCCCGCGCATGGCCCCGCGCTCCGCGCCGTGTATCGCGAGCGCCGCGATCTCGCGCTCGAGGTCCTGAAGCGCATCGGTTGCCCCATCCAGCCGCCGGGCGGCGCCTTCTACCTCTGGGGCCGCGTGCCCGCGGGCGAGAGCTCGATGGACTTTGTCTCGCGCGTGTTCGAGTCGACGGGCGTCCTGCTCACGCCGGGCACCGGCTTCGGGGAGCAGGGGGAGGGCTACTTCCGCATCGCCCTCACGTGCCCGGTCGACCAGCTGGGGCGCGCGCTCGGCAAGATCGAGGCGCTGAGGCCCTGGAACCTTCCTCATGCTCCCGCGGTCGCGACGTAACGGCCATGTCCCCCCGCTCGCTGCGTAAGAATGGCCGTGGCGCCAAACCACGCCTCAACACCCGTGCGACGACCCGCGCTCACTCCCGCGCCGCCCACGCGCGGCCCTACGACTGGCTGCGCCTCGACGGCATCCAAGCGTATGGGCACCTCGGCGTCACCGCGAAGGAGCGGGAGCTGGGGCAGCGGGTCGACGTGGACGTGGAGCTGGCGTACGCGCAGACGGCACGGCGCAAGCCGGATTCGCTCGCGGAGTACATCGACTACGAGGAAGTGGGTCGCATGGTGCGGTCGCAGATCGAGATGTCTCGCTGCAAGCTGATCGAGACCCTGGCCGAGGAGCTGGCGCTGTCGCTGCTCGAGGAGTTCGATACGCCTCAGGTGCGCGTGCGCCTTCGGAAGCTCCACGTCCCGGTGTCCGGCTTCAGCGGCGTGCCGGAAATCGAGATCGAACGGAGCCGCACGTGAAGCGTGTCTTCGTCGGCATCGGCTCCAATCTCGGCGACCGCGAGTTCCTCATCCGCAAGGCGGTGGAGGGACTCCGGGACATCCCGCACACCTCCGTGCTCCGCGTCTCCTCGCTCTACGACACGGACCCCGTCGGCGAGGTCGATCAGCCGGCGTACCTGAACGCCGTCGCGTGGCTCGAATCCGAGCTCGACGCCAGGACGCTCCTCTGGCATCTCCTGCTCATCGAGAAGCGCATGGGACGCGTGCGGTCGCAGCGCTGGGGCCCGCGGTCCATCGACCTCGATCTCCTCTTTCACGGCGACACCCAGATCGACGAGCCCGACCTCCAGGTGCCGCACCCGGAGGCGCATCGCCGCGCGTTCGTGCTCCACCCGATGCTCGAGCTGGACCCCGACTTCGTGCATCCGTCCCTTCACGAGACGGTGAAGAAGCTGGTCAAGAAGCTCGATCCCACGCCGTCCGTGCGCAAGGGAGGCCGTTTCTGGTACTGAGCGTGATCCGTTGACCCAGCTCCTCGGACGTTATGTCGCGATCGAGGGCGTGATCGGCGTCGGCAAGACGTCACTCGCGAAGCTCCTGGCCGATCGCTTCCGCGCGCGCCTCGTGCTGGAGGAGCCGGAGGCGAACCCGTTCCTCGCGGATTTCTACAAGGATCCGCGCCGGTACGCGTTCCAGACGCAGATGTTCTTCCTCATCAGCCGCTACAAGGATCTCAGGGAGCGCGTCCATCCGGACCTCTTCCACGAGGGAATCGTGGCGGACTATCTCTTCCAGAAGGATCGCATCTTCGCGAATCTCAATCTGAGCGATCGTGAGCTGATGCTCTACGACGCCATCGCGCCGCAGCTCGAGTCGGAAGTGCCCGCGCCGGATCTCGTCGTGTATCTCCAGGCGAGCCCGGAGCGAATCGTCGAGCGGATCCAGCAGCGCGGCCGCACGTACGAGAAGGTGATGGACCCCAAGTACACGGCCACGCTCGCGGAGGCCTACAACTACTTCTTCTTCCACTTCCGCGACGCGCCGCTCCTCGTGGTGAACACGGACGAGATGAACTTCGTGGATCGTACGAACGATCTCGAGGATCTGGTCACGCGCATCGTGTCGCACAAGGAAGGCATCGCGTACGTGAACCCGGGGGCTCGGGTGGAGGAGCCGCGCTGATGGACGAGAAGTACGGCGGCGATCCCAAGGGCGGCACCCCGGGCTCTCAATCGCCCGGCGCACCCGTGCCCACGCGCCCCAAGGTCACCGTGCGCACCATCCGCGACATGAAGCAGAAGGGCGAGCGCATCACCTCCGTCACGGCCTACGACTACCCGTCCGCCCGGATCGCCGACGAGGCCGGGATCGACCTCATCCTCGTCGGCGATTCGCTCGGGATGGTGGTGCTTGGCTACGAGTCCACCATCCCCGTGACCATGGCGGAGATGTCGCACCACCTCCGCGCGGTCATGCGGGCGCAGCCGAAAGCGCTCGTCATCGTCGACCTGCCGTTCGCCTCGTTCCAGGCGGGTCCCGAGGACGCGGTCCGGAACAGCGCGCGGCTCATCAAGCGCGGCGCCGAGGGCGTGAAGCTGGAAGGCGGACGCCGCGTGCTCCCGCAGGTCGACGCGATCCTCGCCGCGGACATTCCGGTGCTGGGGCACCTCGGCCTCACGCCGCAGTCGGTCCACAGCTTCGGCGGCTATCGCGTGCAGGCGCGCGGACGCGAAGCGGCCGACGCGCTCCTCGAGGACGCGCTTGCGCTCGAGCGCGCGGGCGTCTTCGCGATCGTGCTGGAGGGCATCCCGCTCGAGCTGGGAACCGAGGTCTCCAAGGCGCTCACGATCCCCACCATCGGGATCGGAGCCGGTCCGGGCTGCGACGGGCAGGTGCTCGTGCTCCACGATCTCATCGGGCTCTCCTTCGGGAAGCCGGCCAAGTTCGTGCGCCGCTATGCGGACGTGGCCGGCGTGATGCGCCAGGCGCTCACGGAGTTCAAGGCCGACGTCCGCCGGGGTAGCTATCCCGCGGCCAAGGAGAGCTATGCCGCCGCCCCGGAGCGCGATCCTTGCGCATCGTGACCCACCCGGACGCCATGCGGGATCTGGCGATCCGTGCCCGGAGGAGCGGTGAAACGATCGGCTTCGTCCCCACGATGGGGGCGCTCCACGACGGCCACGCCGCGCTCCTCGCGCGCGCGCGCGGCGAGAACCGGAGGCTCGCGGTGAGCGTGTTCGTGAATCCGCTCCAGTTCGGGCCGAAGGAAGACTTCGCGCGGTATCCGAGGAACGATCTCAACGACGCGCGCATCTGCCGCGGAGAGGGCGTCGACTGGCTCTACATGCCGACCGCGGACCAGATGTACCCACAGGGCTTCACCACGCAGGTCACGCCCGGCCCCATGGGGGATGAATACGAGGGCGCCGTCCGACCGGGGCATTTCACCGGCGTGCTCACGGTGGTGCTGAAGCTCCTCGAGACCGTGCGGCCGCACACGCTCTACCTGGGGCAGAAGGATGCGCAGCAGGCGGTCCTGGTCGGCAGGATGATCCGGGACCTCGACATCCCCGTGCACCTGAGCGTCGCGCCCACGGTGCGGGAGCGGGACGGCCTCGCCTACTCGTCGCGCAACGCGTATCTCACGCCCGAGGAGCGCCTCCGCGCCCGCGGGCTGCCGCGAGCGCTCAGGGCCGCGCGCGAGCGAGCGCGGAAGGGCGCCACGGTGCGCGCCATCCTCGCCGAGGCGCGCAAGACGCTCCAGAAGGAATCCAAACCGGACCGGATCGACTATCTCGCGGTCGTCGATCCGCGCACGTTCGAGCCGCTCACCCGGCTCGACTCCCGCGGCCTTCTCATCGCCGCGGCCCGGATCGGCCGCACCCGTCTCATCGACAACATGACCCTGAGCGCGCCGCGCTCGTGATTCTCCACGTCCCGGAGGTCGCATGAACCCGCTCGGACTCGGACCCTTCACCGCGGTGGTGCTCGCGGCGGGGCTGGGGAAGCGCATGAAGTCGGATCTCCCGAAGGTGCTCCACAGCGCCCTCGGAAAGCCGCTCCTGCTCCACGTGCTCGGCCAGCTCGCGCCGCTCCATCCGTCCTACACGGTGATCGTTGTGGGTCACAAGGAGGAGCTGGTGAAGGAGACGCTCGACGGGCGCGACGTGCACTTCGTCACGCAGTCGCCGCAGCAGGGCACCGGACACGCCGTGCAGGTGGCGTGGCCCGAGATCGAGAAGGGGGCCGAGAAGGGCGGCGACACGGTCCTCATCCTCGCGGGCGACATGCCGCTCGTCCGGACCATGACCATCCGGAAGCTGATCGAGCGGCACATCACCGACCGCGCGGGGGTGACGTTCCTCTCGGGCGAGCTGGACGATCCGGCGGGCTACGGGCGGGTGATCCGCGACCGGCGCGGCGACTTCCAGAAGATCGTCGAGGAGAAGGACGCGACCGCGGCCGAGCGGAAGGTGGCCGAGGTGAACTCGGGGGTCTACTGCTTCCGCCGGGACATCCTGAAGGACGCCCTGGCATCGCTCAGAGCGGAGAACGAGCAGAAGGAGTATTATCTAACGGATACCCTTGCCTACGTGAAAGGACGCGGCCTACGGGTCGGCGTCGTCCAGGCGTCCGATCCGCGGGAGCTCTTCGGCGTGAACACCCCCGAGCAGCTCTCGATGGTGGAGCAGACGCTCCGCGCCTGGGGCGAGGGTTGACGTTGGACCGGCTCTGGGCCGGCTGGCGAATGGCGTACATCGACAGCGCCCGGTCCAAGAAGGCGGGGAAAGAGCCCTGCCTCTTCTGCGGCCTCGCGAAAGCGAAGCCCGGTCCCAAGAATCTGGTCCTGGCCGTCACGCCGCGCGTGCTCGTGATGATGAACCTGTTCCCGTACAACACGGCGCACGTGATGGTGGCCCCCACGAAGCACGTCGGCACGCTGGCCCGGCTCGACGCCGGGGACGCGGCCGAGATGAGCGAGTGGCTGGGCCGGGTCGAGACCGCGATCGGGAGCGCCTACCGTCCGGACGGGTTCAACCTCGGTATGAACCTGGGTCGAACGGCGGGCGCCGGGGTGCTGGGGCACCTCCACTGGCACATCGTGCCGCGGTGGAACGGCGATACCAACTTCATGCCCGTGACCGCGACGACCAAGGTGCTGCCCGAGGCGCTGGATCGAACGTACGCGAAGCTGGCCCGGGCGCTCGCGAGCGCCGGGAAACCCGCGCGGAAGCGTGCGGGACGGAGGAGCTGACGGCGGTCGAGGATGGCGAAGAAGGACAGTCGTGAATCGAGGCTCCTCGACTTCTCCATCGGATTCCTGCTCCTCCTCATCGCTGCGTTCGCGGTGTCGGCGACGCTCCGAGTGGGGCCGAAGCCGGCGAGCACGCCGAAGCATCCGATCCGGATCGAGCTCCTGAACGGGAGCGGACGGCCTGGGTTGGCAGGGGAGCTGGCCTCGTATCTCAGGGACGGCGGCTTCGACGTGCTGGAAGTGAGCAATGCGGACCGATCCGACTACCGGAGCACGCTGGTCGTGAGCCGGACGGAATCGCCGCAGTCGGGAAGGATCGTTGCCGAATACCTGGGAACGCGGCATCTGATCCAACAGGTCGGTACCCAGGAAATGATCGACGTCACGGTCATCGTGGGCCGTGACGCACGGCGCTGGACAGAGCCGCGCTGACCACCACGGAGCCGCCCGCATGGGCGACTCAGAAGAAGGGCGAACGCGATGTTCAATTTGGGCCCCCAGGAGCTGTTCTGGCTCTTCCTGATCGTGCTGTTCGTCTTCGGGGCGAAGCGCATCCCGGAGATCGGGCGTTCGATTGGAAAGGGGATCACGGAGTTCAAGCGCGGCATGCGGGAAGTTGAGACCGAGTTCTCGACGTCGGACCGGAAGCAGGTCGAGGGCGGGCATTCGGAAGAGAAGAAGAGTTAAAGCGATCGAAGCCGCAGGCTTCGATCGGAACGCGTAACGCTTCGGGCGGTACGTCCGTCGCAAAAGAGAGGCGGGACCTGGATCGCTCCGGGTCCCGCCTTTGTATTGGTGCTGCCTACGTCTCCTGGAAAGAACAGGAGTTCCGCCCGGCTGCGGCCGGGCGCGTTAGGCCTCGAAGTACTCTTCCCTGTAATCCTCGATCTTCGCCTCGCGCCGGATCTGCTGCATCCACTCGTCGAAGACCACGCGGCGGCGCTCGTTCATGAGGCTCTGCCGGATCGCCACCTTCTGCGACTCGTACTGCTCCTCGGTCGGCTTGACGTGGCTGTCGATGTGCGCGATGAAGACCGCCTGCTCGCCCGTGATGACCGGGCTCCAGGACTGATCGGGCACGTTGAGGAGCTCACCCACCGCCTTGGGATCCATGCCGAGGCGGCCCATCGCGCCGTTTCGCGTGACGTCGGTCGCGGTGTCGTGGTAGCCGTGATACTGCTTCGCGACATCCTCCGGCTTGGCGCCGGACTGGACCGCGGCGAGCGCCTGCTTCGCGACTTCCTGCGCGTTCTTTTCCTTGAGCGAGCGGATGAGGCTCTCTTTCGCCTCAGCCTGCACCTGCTGGAAGGAGCGGAGTCCCGGCTCGCGGCGATCGAGGATCTGGTAGAGGTACCAGCCGGCTTCCGTCGGGATCGGATGCGAGACCGAGTTCACCCTGGCGTTGAAGCACCACTGCTCGATCTCGGGGAATCGCTGGAAGATGTCGTTCTGGCTCATGCCTTCCGCGAAGTACTGCGACTGGAAGGTGCGGAGCCCGCGCTTGGTCGCGACCGCGGCCAGACCCTGGCTCTTCGCCTCTTTCATGATGGTGGTGAGCTGGCCCCGGATCGCGTGGATCGCGTCCGAGCCGGGCTGCACGCGCACCGCGATCTCGTGGTACTTGATCCGCTCCCGTCCCGTCACCGGATCGGGATAGCGCCGGTCGACGCGGAAGATGTGGAGCGACCGCTCCTCCTTGACGATCCCCGAGATCTGGCCGGCCACGACGTCCCGGAGGCCGTTACGGAAGGTGGGGCGCATCTCCTCGAAGTAGGGCTCGCCCTGCGCCTCGCCGCCCATGGCCGCGCTTCCGATCTCGGAGTAAGTGCGGGCATAGGCCGGGAACGAATCCGGGAGGGCGCGAACCTGCTCGAGGATCCCCTGGAGCCGCTCGCGCGCGGCCGCGAAGTCCGAGTCGTTCGGCACGCGGGGCACGAGGAGCACCTGGACCTTGACCTGCTTCGGGCCCGTGAACTTCTCCGGGTGCGCCTTGTAGTAGCTCTCCACGTCGCCCGCGCCGATCCGAGAGGTGTCGACCGGGAAGCTGTCCGGGTCGAAGGCGATGAAGTGAACGCCAAGCTTTTCGTTCTGGAGGAGGAAGCGCTCCCGCACGTCGCCATCCGAGACCTTGGCGCCCTGGATGACGTCGGTCTGAAGCTTCTGCGCCGGGAGCTGGGAGGCGACGATGGCCTCGACCTGCGCCCACGGCACCTGGGAGTTGGGGTTGTCCATCTCCGCGAGGTACTTGCGGTAGTCGAACTGGCCGTCCGTGAGGAAGATCGGCGCCTTCATCACGAACTCCGGGGGCGTGAGGCGGATCGCGCTCTTGATCTCCTCGGGCGTGATGTCGATGTGGCGGGCCTTGGCCTGCTGCTCCATGAGCTTCATCGCCACGATCTGCTGCCACGCCTGCTCGCGGATGTAGCTGTCCTCGCCCTCCTGAAGGGGGCGCTGGGACGTGAGCTGCTGGGTCATCTGCTGGACGAGCCGGTTGTACTCCTCGAGCCGGACGGGCTCGCCGTTGATCCTGGCGACGACCCCGGAGTGCTTCTGCATCGGGTTGTTGTCGAGAACGCCTCCGAGCTGAAGGATCCCGAACCCGACCAGGAAGGCGATGGCCGTGATCCAGATGACCAATTTCATGTTGTCACGCAACGACTGCATCATGACCGGAACACCTCGATTGTGGGGTGGGAGAGGGCCGCGGAGGGAACCGAGGGCCTCCAAAAAATCCGGATAAGTCTACCCGCCGGGCTCCATCGAAGCAAGGACGGGCTCCGATGTGGATTTTGGACTCGTTTTGAGTTGACCTGCCGCGACACGCGTAGCAGGGTGTGATCATGAGGTCCGTTTCGGATCGGAGCGTTCGTCATGCCGCGTGTTGAAGCACCGGACATCGAGCGAGACCTCCTCGGGCGCGTCATCGACGCGCTCGACACGGGGCTCCTCGCCCTCGATGAAGATCGCCACATCGCCGCCATCAACGACACCCTCGCCAAGGGGTGGGGCGTGGAGCGCGCGGTAGTGGTGGGCCAGCCGATCTCCGCCGTGTTCGAATCCGAGACGGAGCGGTGGTACCTCCCCGTGCGCGGCGCCGAAGCGCGCGCCACCCGTGAGGTCCGGGGCACCGTCGCCGAGCGCGAGGTCCTCATGCGCTACAGCGCGACCGGCCTCGGCGACTCGGGCGACGTCCTCATCCGGGTCGAGGACCTCGTCGACGCGGACACCGAAGAAGAAGTCTTCCGGAACACCGAGCGGCTCATCTCCCTGGGCGAGCTCTCCGCCCGCGTCGCCCACGAGATCCGCAATCCCCTGACGGGCGTCCGGACCACGGTCCAGTTCGTCGCGTCCAAGCTCCGCGCCGGCGACTCGCGCCGGGACGACCTCCAGGACGTGCTCAAGGAACTGGACCGCATCGAGCAGATCATCACCGACCTCCTTCTCTTCGCTCGACCCCAGGCCGCCCGACCGGTTCCGACCGACTTCCGCGAGATCGTGGAGAAGGTCCTCGACATCCTCGCCCGCCGGTTCATGGACGGCGGGATCGAGGTCGACGTGGACCTGGAGGCGGACGTCCCGCTCGTCCAGGTCGACCCCGACATGGTCCAGCAGGTCGTCCTGAACCTCGTGATCAACGCGATCCAGGCAATGCCCGGGGGCGGCGTGCTGCGGGTCACGACCGGTTTGAGGCGGACGCGGTACAAGAAGGCGTACGTCGACCTCACGATCGCGGACACCGGCCCCGGGATCCCGGACGAGGTGAAGGAGAAGATCTTCGATCCCTTCTACACGACCCGGTCGATGGGAACCGGGCTCGGGCTCTCGATCTCGCTCCAGATCGCCCGCGAGCACGGCGGGAATGTCACCGCGAGGAACCTCGCGCAGGGAGGCGCGGCGTTCCGGTTCGCGCTTCCCGCGATGATGGTGCCGGAGGAAGTGAACGGCGCGCCCGAGGTGAAGCCGGTGGAGAAGGCCGGCGAGCGTGCCGAGGCTAAGACGGAGACCCGGACCGAGCCGAAGGCGTCGGAGCCGCGGGAGCCGAAGGCGTCGGAGCCGCGGGAGCCGAAGGCGGAGACCCGCGAGAAGGTGGAGGAGAAGGCGTGAAGCTCCGGATCCGGATCGCCGACGACGAAGAGCTGATCCGGAAATCCCTCACCAAGGTCCTCCGGAGCGAGGGCTACGACGTGGACTCCGTCGGCACCGCGGC
>DATJGP010000092.1:0-12243 GCA_035494915.1 Candidatus Eiseniibacteriota bacterium
CAAGGCCGGCGAGGTGCTGGCCGGGACGCCGCTGCCCACGGCATTCGCTCTTTCGAACCGGCCCAACCCGTTCAACCCGCAGACGTCGATCGAGTACCAGATTCCGGTCGCATCGCGAGTCTCGATCCGCGTGTTCGACACCTCGGGACGGCTCGTCACGACGCTGATAGACGGAGAGCAAGCGGCGGGCAGGTACGTCACGACCTGGAACGGACGGACCGCGGCCGGAGAGTCGGCGGCGTCCGGCTCTTACTTCGTTCTCATGCAGTCGGGGGCGAACACGGCCAGGTTGAGGGTGACGCTGATGAAGTAGCGCGGCTTGCGTAAGGAACTGGGTTACGCTTAGGGAGCCATACTGGAGGGAGCCTGTGCGCAGCACGGGCTTGGAATAGCGAAGCCCCGATAACAAGCTCTGTCGGGGCTTTCGCACATCTGACGCACAGGGCGGGACCTTGTGGGCCTCAGATTCCGCTCTCGTCGTATTCCGAGCCCGACGCTCCTCGCCACGCTGTCGGGGCTTCGCATATTTGCCGGACGCGTCTGGAGGCGATCCTCACCATTCGACCCTCACCACTCGACCCTCACCTTCTTCAGGAACGTGTCCCACCGTGGATCGCCGTGCAAAGAGCGAAGACATGGCTTCGTCTTCATCTCGCTTAACCCGCCGTCGTGCTGTGCGTACGCGCGCTCCAGCCACTCGAAGGCGGCATTCGTTTCGCCGCGCGCCGCATACACCTCCGCGACCTGATAGGCCCCACCCTCCGCGAATTGATCGATGAGCTCCTGGAGAGCGACGTCCGATTCGGCTCTGCGACCCAGTTTGTTGTGAACGATTGCTGAAGCATGGAGGCGAAATAGCTCATCTGTCTCCCGCATCGCGGCCGAGAGGGCCTCTCCCTCACGGCCCTGATCGAGAAGGACGAGGGAAAGGGCGGAGTTCGTGAGAGCGGTCTGAGGGGAAAGCTCAAGCGCCTTTCGATACGCGCCTTCCGACTCCGCGAGTTGACCCGCGGCGTGGAGCGCGCTTCCGAGATTGTGCCAGGTCGAGACGCTCAGGGGATCCTGCTCCAATGCCCGGCCGTAAAGCTCGTTCGCTTCCTCGAGTCGACCTGCCGTCTGAGCTAGCCAGCCGGCCCCACGAAGCACCAAGGCGTTCCCCGGCGCCAGCTCCAACGCCCGCGCCATCGACGCCTCAGCATCCCGAAACGCGAAGGTCTGGGTCATGAGGATACTCGCCATCTCCGCATGCGCTTCTGGGAGATCTGGCTCCAGAGTAAGGGCCCGCACCACAGCTTCCCGGGCTCGTGTATACCTCTCCGCCACGGGGCCCCAGGCCTGATCCGCTTGGGCTCCATACGCCCGCGCTAGCTCCGCCCAGGCAAGCGCGAACTTTGGATCCAGCTCCAGCGCTTGCTTCAGATACTCGATGCCCTTGGCCAGATCCTCCCGCGTGTGTCGCTCATGGAGGTACCGAGCCAGCAGGTAGAGCCGCTGTGCCTCGGGATTGGTGGTACGTCCCTTGGCCGCGCGAGCCACCTCATCCTTCGCGTTCCCGCTGGCGTCGGAGTCTCGCTCTTCACCTAAGAGCGTGGCGCGTAGCTCCTTCACTACCGACTGCGCAATATCGTCCTGAACCGAGAAGATGTCCTCCAGTGTCCGATCGTAGGTCTCTGACCAGAGGTGCGAGCTGTCTGTGACGCTCACGAGTTGGACCGAAACGCGGATTCGGTTTCCCGCCTTTCGAACGCTTCCCTCCAGCAGCGTCGCCACATTGAGCGCTCGTCCGATCTGCGCGGCCGTGGCCTGCTTGCCCTTGAAGGTGAAGGCCGACGAGCGCGCCGTGACCCTCAGCCCCTTGGTCTTGGCGAGAACGTTTAGGAGCTCGTCCGCCAGGCCGTCGGAGAAGTACTCGTCATCGACGCTCGCACTCCGGTTCACAAAGGGGAGCACCGCAATGGAGGCCTTCCTGGACTCCGCCCGCTCGGGCGCGCCACGCTCCACCAACTTCCGCAGGCGCCGAAGAGCGTTGTTCACGTCCAGCGCCGTCTGCACGCGTTCGCGAGGTCTCTTCTCCAGGCAATGTTCCACGATCTGCGCGAATTCAGCCGGGAGATCGGCCCGCATCCGGCTCAGTGGCTCGGGTGTGTCGCGAAGGATGGAGGATGCGGCCTCGGCGAAGTTCCCGCCAGCGAACGGCCTGCGGCCCGTCGCCAGCTCGTAGAAAATGATCCCCAGCGAGAAGAGATCCGATCGCGCATCGATCGCGTCGCCTCGTAGCTGTTCCGGGGCCATGTACGGCGCCGTCCCAGCTACCGAGCCATGTCCCGAGTCTGCAGTTGCGGCGGTCGTCGCATCCTGAGGGGCCGCATCCGCGCTCATCATCTTCGCGAGGCCGAAGTCCAGGACCTTAACCCGTCCCTCGCGTGTCACCATCACGTTCCCGGGTTTGAGATCCCGGTGGATCACGCCACGCTCGTGAGCCGCCACGAGGGCGTCGGTCAGTGGGATCGCGATTTCGAGCAGGCGAGCGAAGGGAAGTCCGCCCGGTGTGATCTTCGTGGAGAGTGTCTCCCCTTCGACAAGCTCCATGGTGAGGAAGCGAGTGCCGCCTTCGTCCTCTACCGAGTGGAGTGTGACGATGTTGGGGTGGTTGAGTCCTGCGACCGTCCTTGCCTCGTGCTCGAACCGGGCAAGACGATCTGGCCTCGACGCGACCTCCTCGGGAAGCACCTTGATCGCAATCTCCCGCCCGAGGCGGAGGTCTTTCGCTCGATAGACCTCGCCCATGCCCCCTGCGCCCAGCGGGCCGAGGATCTCGTACGTGCCGAGGCGGGTCTTGGGACCGAGCGGCATAGCGCCCCCAGTGTATCCCGCTCGGGGAGGGCTGTCAGGGGCTTCGCGACGGTTCGCATCGGGTTGCCTCACGCTCGAGACCCCCGCCGCTTAGTGCAGCCGCGTTACGACCTTGACCAGCTTGCCCGCTACGACGCTGTCGGTGGTCCGGACGTTGTTCATGATTGCGTCCGTCTCGAGGTCAGCCGGGCGAGCGCCAAGGGCCGTGACCACACTACCGAAGGAGCCGGTTGCATTCACAGTGCTCACCCGGACGCGGTCCGGCGTCACGTTGATCCGCGCCGGATCGGTGAGGTTTCGGAACGAGCGCATGGTTGTGAAGATCCGCTGCTCATTGACGTCACCGGGTTGCTTGCTCTGGCCAAGGATCTGAAACAGGACGGCGTCCTTTCGAATGAAGGCAGCGTCCAGCGTGGTCGGTGTCTGGTTCTGGTCCGCCACAGTGATGTGACCCACCCAAGCGGAATAGCCCCCGATGGTTTCGCGGGCGCCATTGGAACCCGTGATGGACTTATTCGTCGCGAGCTGCGCCAGGTATGCTTCGGGCGTGAGGTTCCCGGCGTTCTGGGCCGCCGCTAGCTGAACCACGGCGGCTTGATTCGGCTCGCCCGCCGCCACCGAGGCGTGAGTGTCCTGGTGGCCCCAGCCTGCGGGGAAGGTCAATTGGAAGCCGAGGGTCGGGTGGAAGTAGTCATCGCCTACGAAGTAGCCCTGCCGCGGATCCTGACCGAAGAGGATGTTGTCCATGTGCCGGATGTAAACGTCATGATTGATGACGAGCCCGGTCTTGCCTGCGACAGCCGTATTCGCCAATGCCGTCGTGACGGTCTCGCGATCGCCCGGATCCGGGTGGGTCTCGAGGAATCCAGGCAAACGCTGGCCGCTCTGGTCGCTGATCCGCTTGAGCATGGCGTAGGTGGCGGGGATATCCCGCGAATCATAGCCAGCCTTGGTGGCGTAGTCGACACCCAGCTCGTCGGCTTGCGACTCATCGGTCCGGCTGAACTTCAGGAACAGCAGGCTCAACGCCTGTTGGGCAGCGCCGCTGTAGCGCGCGAAGGTCGGAGAGACAATCGAGCCTAGCGCCAGACCCACCCCAAAGAGCTGCTGCTGGGTGATCTGAGCAGCGGTGTGACGGTGAGTGACGTGGCCGATCTCATGGCCCAGCACGCCGGCGAGCTGGGCCTCGGAGTTCAAGTATGGCAGGATGCCACGGGTGATGTAGATGTAGCCACCCGGCATGGCGAAAGCGTTGACCGTTGGGTCATCCAAGATCGTGAAGTGCCATTCGAGGTCCGGCATGTGGGAGACGTGAGCGACTTTCTGCCCGATCGAGTTGACATAGGCTGAGAGTGCCGCGTCACCGTAAAGCCCGTATTCCTCAGTGACAGGGCCATAGCCCTCCCTCCCGATTTCCAGCTCCTGCGCGGGCGTGACGATGGACACTTCCTTCTTCCCTGTCACGGGGTTGGTGGCGCAGGCCCCGAGAAAGGTCAGCACGGCTCCTGCAGCGACGACGTTCCACAGCCTGGATCGAGACATCACGAATTCCCTCTGGTTGTGAGCGGACTAGTCGCCCCTAGATGGCCCCACGCATCGGGACAGGCGCTGCTGTCGGAGTCGTGGTCGGAACGGGCGTGGCCGTTGCCACGAAAGGGGACCATCGTGCTACATCCTGGCCATTCCCAAAGGTTGGGCGGATCCGAGGACGAATTCAGGCTCCGCCCCCCGTTGGAGGGGGGGCGGCGATGCGTGCGTCACTTCATTTCAATACGAGCGCTCAGCAGGATCTTCCCGGTGGGGGCCGTCACCGTATGAGACGATTCGGGCGTGATGAACAGCTCGAACGATCGGAGTGGCGTGACGGTCTCCATCTCCCCAATCAGGTTTGAGTTCACCATGAGAGCTCCCTGACTAGCTGCTTGCGCACCGTTCTCCAGACCCCGTACCCACACCATGAACACAGAAGAGCCGGGCTCGACCTTCTCCGGGGGAGCAAGGTGCTTCACGGAGATGTCCAGTTTCGTGTTCCCGTCATTCGAGGTCGAGGTCTTCACGATTCCCTCCGCCCCCGGAATGTCCGGGCTCCCCGTGAGCCGCACCTGGGACGGTGCGGCGCATCCGGAGAGGACCGAGAGGACGGCGACCAGCATGAAACCAAACTTCAGCAGACTGCGCATGAATCCCTCCTTGAGGTAAGGCTGGGAGCTCCTCACGGAGCCCTCGAACCCCACGCGCTTCCACGAGCCGCCCTGGTCCTTGGACCGCTATGGCCTCAATGAGGCTATCGTGAGTCGTGTCGTGGACTCAAGAAGAGGCTTTTGGGGCGGCTCCGCCTACCGCTTGAACCTCGCCGCTTCCTCCGAGCCTCCAGTCGCATTGCCGGCGCTGTAGGAATGCGCTCCGGCCCCCGCGAGCTCGCCGCCGGAAACGATGAGGTATTCCTCCCGAATCGGGCGTCCCTCAAACCAACACTCGAGAATTTCCCGCACCCCCGCTGCGTAGCGGGCTTGGGCCGACAAGCTCGTGCCGGAGACGTGCGGCGTCATCCCGTGGTGCGGCATCGTCCGCCACGGATGATCTTTTGGCGCGGGCTGCGGGAACCACACGTCGCCAGCGTACCCAGCGAGCTGCCCACTCTTCAATGCCTTCGCAATCGCGTCGCGATCGCAGATCTTGCCTCGCGCCGTGTTCACCAGATATGCCCCCCGTTTCATCTTGCCGATGAGCGCGTCGTTGAAGAGATGCTCGGTCTCAGGATGGAGCGGTGTATTGATCGTCACCACGTCGCAGACGCGCACCAGCGACTCGGCGTCCGGATGGAAGGTCAGGCCCAGCTCCTGCTCGACGCTGGCCGGCAGCCGATGTCGGTCGGTGTAGTGGAGCTTCACGTCGAACGGCTTGAGTCGGCGCAGAACCGCTGAGCCGATCCGCCCGGCGCCCACGGTGCCCACTACCATCCCTTCCAGGTCGTAGGAGCGGGCGGCGCAGTCGGCGATGTTCCAGCCGCCCTCCACGACTACCTGGTAGGACGGGATGTAGTTGCGCACGAGCGCCAGGATCATCATCACGACGTGCTCCGACACGCTGATGCTGTTGCAATAGGTGACCTCGGTGACAGTAATTCCCCGGTCGATCGCGGCCTGCAGATCGACGTGATCGGAGCCGATACCGGCGGTGATCGCGAGCTTGAGCTTCGGCGCCTTTGCGATTCGTTCCGCCGTCAGGTAGGCGGGCCAGAATGGCTGCGAGATCACGATCTCCGCATCCGGCAGCTCGCGCTCGAAGGCGGACTTCGGTCCGTCCTTGTCGGCGGTGACGACCAGCTCGTGCCCTTGGGCCTCAAGAAACTTGCGCAGCCCAAGCTCGCCGGAGACGCTGCCGAGGAGCTGGCCGGGCTTGAAATCGATTTGCTTCGGGCTCGGCATGGTCTGGCCGCCGGGGTAGCGGTCGAGCTTCGGGATTTCGGATATGGCGTAGGATGTCGGATGCCCTCCGATAGGGTCGTCGTACAGGACACAGAGGACCTTGGCCATTGGAGTACTCCTTACGCTCGAGACATTCGCTGGCTGGACCGTGCTCGCCTCAATAGTACGCGCTTTCCCGGGGCGAGGCACCGGTGGTGGCGGCGCTGCTGGACCCCGCCGGGAGTGGGAGAACTGGACAGTGACGGCCCGGATCGCACGGGCCGATGGAGGGCTGATGGCTCCTGGCACCCAAGTCGCGGCGAGGTTGCGCGCCAAGGCGAGAGAGTTGGACGCCCGGGATCCTCTCGCAGCGTTTCGAGAGCGATTCTTCTGCGATCCGGCGGTTCTTTATTTTGATGGGAACTCGCTGGGCCTCCTGTCACGCGATGCCGAAGCCGCGCTCCTTCGGGCGCTGGACCAATGGAAACGTCTGGCGGCGCGAGCGTGGCTCGAGGCGGTCCCGCCGTGGGTGGACTATGGAGAGCGTCTAGGAGCCCGGGTCGCGGCGCTCGTGGGGGCGGCGCCGGAGGAAGTGGTCGTCACCGGCTCCACGACCGTGAACCTTCATCACCTGGTCGCGGCGTTCTATCGTCCGGACGAGACGCGTCACGCCATCGTGGCCGCCGCGACGGAGTTTCCCTCGGACCTCCACGCGCTTGCGGGCCAGATCGCTCTCCAAGGACGCGATCCAGACCGCTCGCTCCGGCTGATCCCGCCCCGCGAAGACGGAGTGATCCAGGAAGAGGACATTGAATCGGCGTTGGGACCGGACACCTCACTCCTGGTGCTGTCGGCGGTCCTCTTTCGCACGAGCCAGTGGTTCGACATGGCGCGGCTGACGCGCGCAGCCCACGCGGCCGGCGCGCGAGTGATTTGGGATTTGAGCCACGCCGTGGGTGCGGTGCCGGTCGAGTTGAACCGGATCGGGGCGGATGCCGCCTTCTGGTGCCACTACAAGTACCTCCATGCAGGCCCCGGCGCCGTGGGAGGGCTCTATCTCAACCGCCGCCACAGCGCGATTCGACCGGCGTTGCCTGGATGGTGGGGTCAGACCGTCGAAGCGAAGTTCGAGATGAGTGGCCGCCACGCTCCAGCTCCAGGCGCCGCAGCGTGGCAGATCGGGACGATTCCGATCCTGGCGGCCGCCCCGCTCTGGGGCGCGCTCGACCTGGTTGAGGCCGCCGGCATCGGTAGGATTCGGGAGAAGTCCGTTGCCCTTACGTCCTTCTTGGTGGAATGCATCGACGCGCTGCTGCCGGACGGCGTGACCGGAGTGAGGGTCGGGAGCCCGCGCGACCCGGAGCGACGAGGCGGCCATATCGCGGTGGAGTGCCCGGGGGATGCTGCCGCCATGACGAGCGCGTTGGAATCGCGCGGTGTCGTCGCCGACTATCGGCCCCCGAGCATCCTTCGGCTCACTCCGGCGCCCCTCACCACGCGCTTCGAAGACGTCCTGCGCGTGGTCGAGGTGGTAGGGGAGGTGTCTGCCTAGCGTAGGTAGTTGGTTGCGGCATAGTTCGGAAGAGCCTCAGAGCGGATAAGCACTCTGAGGCTCTTCTTTTGTGAGCTAGCGGGGGTTCGCGCCTAGCGCAAAGAGCCTAGATCGCGCTGTCGGGGTACGCAAATTGCTTTGGCAGTCGATGGGATCGGGAGAGCGCAACGGCGTTGTGATTCTAGGGGGGTAACCAGTCATGGCGGAAGGTACTCAAGGCGACAGTGGCGGCCGGAACACCATGGTCATCGCCGTTGTCGCCATTCTTGTGGTTGCGGCCATCGCGATATGGGCCACGACGCGACGTCATCCCGTCGAAAAGGGCGGCGGGTCGAAATCCACGATTTCGGGCTCCGCGACTGTCGGCGGCAAGAAGGACGCGGACGTAAACCTCAAAGTAAATTTGCCCGACTCCGTGACAATCGACGCGCACTAGCGCGGCCCCCCAGTGGCAGCGTAACCGCCAAACCTTCCGCGCGCCCGACATTCTCAAGATGAGGTGGAGAATGACATTCAATCGCAGATTTCGAATCGTTGCGGTCGTGCTCCTTGGGCTGCTCCTGGGCAACGGAGTGGCGAAGGCGCAAACGGCTGTTCGTCCTGGTTTCAATCTGTTTTCCGTCCAGCAAGACATCGACATCGGACGACAGTCGTCGGTCCAGGTGGAGAATCAGCTTCCGATGGTGTCCAGGCCGGCTGTGACGCAGTACGTGGCTCGACTGGGCGCGAAGCTCGCCCGCTATGCGCCCGGCGCAAAGTACCCTTACCAGTTCAAGGTCGTGAACCTTTCGGACATCAACGCGTTTGCGTTGCCAGGCGGGTACGTGTACATCCACCGGGGCCTCATCGAGCGCGCGAAAACGGAGGGAGAGCTTGCGGGCGTGATGGCTCATGAGATCTCCCACGTCGCCCTGAGGCATCAGACCAATCAGGTGTCGAAGGCTTATCTCGCCGAGACGGGGGTGGGGATTCTCGGCGGTCTCTTCGGCTCCAAATCGCATTCCACAGCCGGCAGCATCATGGGGACTGTGGGAGGGCTGGGGTTGAACGCCCTCTTCCTCAAGAACTCCCGCTCCGCCGAGGAACAAGCCGACATCGTTGGCGCCCAGATCATGGCGAAGGCTGGGTACGATCCCATGGACATGGCGCGGTTCTTCGACACGCTGCGGCAGGAAGCCGGCGGGAACCCCGGAAAGCTGGCGCAGTTCTTCAGCGACCACCCGGCGCCCGCAAACCGGGCCGCGCGCGTGCGCAAGGAAGCTGCCCTCCTCGGTCCTGTGCGAGGCACCACCCCTGCTGGAGACATCCAGGTGGTGCGGGCGGAGCTCTCGCGGATGGCTCCCGCCCCGACGATGGCTCAGGCGGCGAAGGGCCAGACCCCGACCGGAACGGTGGAGGCTTCGACCGAGCGCCCCTCCTCGCAGTTCCGCGTATTTCGCGAGCCTCACGGATTCTTCGAGATGCAATACCCGGACAACTGGCTTACGTACGCGTCATCGACGGGGTACGGTGCGACTCTCGCTCCGAGAGGCGGTCTCGCGCAGGATCGGGGCGGAACGCAGCGTGTCGTCTGCGCCGTGATCGTGGGGCACTATGTTCCTTTCGAGGGCGTGATTGGGGCGAGCTACCGCGATCCGAGGGGCTCGCTCTACGGCAGCAACTCGCTCGAAGAAGCGACGAGCGATCTCGTCCATCACATCATGGATGCCAACTCATACCTGAAGCCGGTTTCAGGTTCGACTCGGCGCGGCACCGTATCGGGCGAGAGCTCGCTGTCGGTTGAATTGTCGGGAACGCCCCAGGGCGGGACCGCGGAGCGGGTCAAGGTGTTTGCGCGAGAGCTTTCGGACGGTCATGTGGTCTATGTCCTCGCACTGGCGCCGGGAGGGGATTACGTGGCGCTTCAACCCACGTTTGACCGCATGGTGCGAAGCCTCCAAGTCGATGACCAGTTGGCCCATGATTGATCGAGGTGGAGTCCTCGAGGGCTGCTTACGAACGAGGGGGCGGCTGCCGCTCGACAGTCCGCTGATTCAGCGCACTGGGTCTTTCGGTGTCCGCGGGCTCATACAGAACGACCTGCTCGCGGCCGGCCCGCTTGGCGGAAAAGAGGGCAATGTCGGCTGCGCGCAACAGTTCTCGAGCGGTGGTCGCGTGCTCCGGCGATCCAGCGATGCCAGCGGAGAGGGTCATCGTGCCCAGCAGATGACCACCGTGCCGTATCTCGATTTGTTTGACGAGCGCACAGACCTGTTCCACCCGCTGGAGCGTGTCCGCGAGGGAGGAATCTGGAAGAACGAGCGCAAACTCCTCCCCTCCCAGTCGGCACGCAATGTCGCTCTTGCGCAGGTTCATCGACATCACGCGTGCGGCCTCTCGCAGAGCCAGATCGCCAGCGTCGTGTCCGAAGGTGTCGTTGAACCTCTTGAAATGATCGAGATCCAGAACCGCAACGCACAATGTGGCTCCGCGGCGCAGCGAGAGACTCAGCTCCCGTGACAGGCTGTCGGCCAGGTAGCGGCGGTTGAACAGACCCGTTAGAGGGTCGTGGTTGGCTTGTACACGCAGACTCTCCCGCAGCTTCAAATTCGACAGTACCAGCTTGATCGTCTCGCCGACCGTCAGGACCACATGTAGCTGACTGAGCTGGGCGTCGCTTTGCTTCGGCTGTGTGCCGATGAGGCAGAGCACGCCCAATGTGTCTCCCTGGACGGTCAGTGGCACGCACAAATAGCCGGTCGTAGGGGGCGTGGCGAAGTGACGACACACGACCGTAAGGTTCGGCTCGATCACCTCGTGCGGATGACCTCGGCGGAGTGCCCAGCAGTCCTCCAGCTGGAATGGCGACATCACTGGCCGATCCGGCCCCCAATGCGCGACCTCTTCCAGATACTGCTCGCGTGGCCGCGTGACGGCCAGGTAACCGCTTTGCCCGACGAACAGTTGCCCTGCCTTCATGGCGATCACTTGAAACGCCTCTTCCTGCGTCGTGCACGACTGGAGCAATTCATTCATATCGCTGAGCAATTGCATGGTGCTGTCGCGTCGCCGCAATTCAGCGACCAGAGATACTAAATCCTCGTTGACCTTCCGGGCGTTGTCCTCGGCTTGCTTCCGCTCAGTGATGTCACGAATATTGCATTGAATCACCTTCGTGCCGTCGACCAGGTACACGTTGCTGACGAACTCCACCGCCCTGCGCTCGTGATACTTGGTCTCGAGCGGTAGATTCTCGTAGCGGACATACTCCTTGACCTGCAACTCACGGAAGGCCTCGCGGCTGGCGATGGCGTCCTTGAAGGGACCGATCTCCCAAAGTGTCCTCCCGAGAAGCTCGGCGTGAGAGTATCCGAGCATTGCCTGCAGGTACGGGTTGGCTTCGGTGATCATTCCGGTATCTGCATCCAGGATGAGGATGCCGTCCTTTGCTGTTTCGAAGAGCCGCCGATAGCGAACCTCGGACTCCGCGACCGCGCTCTTGGTGGGCTTGATGCCGCCCTGATCGGTCACGGGCGTAGCCCTCTTGTCGACGGTGTGCAGGGCTGGATCGTCCGTCTTCTTCATGACCACTCCGAGCGACTTGTCGCCGGCGGGACTCTTGTTGAGGTCGCCCTCTATGGACTCTCTCATGCGTAACTAGCATTCACCTTTGCTGACAGAGGACGTGGGCACAAGGTGAATCGATGATGGCTATCGATAACCAGTACCTCTACGTTGACGGTGCCCACATAGTTCGCCTTCTCCGCCTCACGACTGGGAGCCTGCCATGAAGACGCTGGTCAGAGTCGTCACCATCGCGTGCGTTCTGACCCTTCCGCCGAATGCGCGCGCACAAGTCGACGTCAAGCCGACCTCAAATCAAGTTCAGCTTCGAGTTCTTCTCGAAGATGTCCAAGCCGAAGCCGATCGAGCCCACGATCAAGGCGCCGCTGGTCGCGGTCGTTGCGGAAGGGGATCTCGTCGTCCTGAGCTTCGTCCGCAAGGCCGCGGATCCGAAGGACAAGACGAAGACCTACACCACTACGTGGTTCGACATGTTTCGGGTCGAGGGGGGCAAGGTAGCCGAGCACTGGGACTGCGACTCGAGATAGCCGGCCGAGTCGCTCGCGTCGTCGTCCTCGGGCCCTGGACGGCCTATTCGTCGCCCTTCAGGTCCAGTAGCTCCGCTTCCTCGATCGAATCCTGCATGCCGAGGTACTTCACGCGCGGATGCGGGGGCATCCACACGCCCAGGATCAGGCCGCAAGCGAACCCTCCGGCATGGGCATGGACATCGGCGTTCCCGAGAGCCGGGGCGAAGAGAAGGACGAAGAGGGGGATGTAGACGCGCCAGACCTTCCACCGCTTGGCGTAGTTGAACATGGAGCGCCGGCGCACGATGAAGGCAACCGTGCATCCGAGCAAACCGAACACGGCGCCCGAGGAGCCGAC
>DATJGP010000093.1:0-6051 GCA_035494915.1 Candidatus Eiseniibacteriota bacterium
CGCCTGGCCATGGAGCGAGGAGCGGGGATCAATCTGGGCGGAGGCTTCCACCACGCGTTCGCCGACCACGGCGAGGGATTTTGCGTTCTGAACGACGTCGCGATCGCGATTCACGATCTCATGGCGGATGGCACGATCCGGCGCGCGGCCGTCATCGACGTGGACGTCCATCAGGGGAACGGAACGGCCGCCATCTTCCGGGACGACCCCCGGGTCTTCACCTTCTCCATCCACGAGGAAGACAACTATCCCCTCGTGAAGCCTCCCAGCGACCAGGACGTCGGTCTGGACCGGGGGGCGGACGGTGGGGTCTACCTGGCCGCCCTCGGACACTGGGTGCCGCGCATCCTTGACAGCCACGGTCCAGACCTTGTGGCCTACGTCGCCGGCGCGGACCCGTTCGAGGAGGACCAGCTGGGCGGGCTCAAGCTGACGCGCGAGGACCTGCGCGCGCGCGACAGGCTCGTCTTCGAAGCGGCGCGAGCGCGGTCCATTCCCGTTTGCGGCTTTCTCGCCGGAGGCTACGCGCGCCGCGTCGAGGACACGGTCGCGATCCACGCCGACATGGTCGAGGAGGCGTTCCGCTCCACGCCTCGGTAGCGCCGGTGCCCGCGGAACATTTTCTGTTCGTTTGACCCTCGGCGGACGTTTTCCCGGATACAACTCGGGCAATTCCCGCCTTCCCCTTTGTGGAATTTCCAACGCAAGGGACGAGGAATGGGGATTACTACGCGGTTTCGAACACGCCGACGTCACGCATTTACGCGGGAGTACCAGTCCGCGGAATTTGGCACGACTGGTGCCAAGAAACCGGCGTCGTCGATGTAACCGAAACGTTCGAACATCGAGAAGAAGGGACGATTCCGGTGCGCTGCCGGTGAGCGGCCGGACCGCCAGGACGCCGTGGGGGCAGCACAGCGGTGAGCAACGCTCTCGTCCCTCCTTCTCCGGTTTCGATGTCGTGCCTGCACGGGGGTCAGGCCGACGCGCGTCCCCGAGTGAAAGCGCCTGCTTGCAGGCGGTTGGATCGACGGGACGCCGTTTCTGAGTGGGGGCAGGAGGACGTGGGGGTCCTCTCCGGGCCCGGCGCGCACCACGCGCCGGGCCCTTTTGTTATCCTGGGACCCTCTCGACCCGACGTCTCACGGAGGATCTATGCGGACCCTGCTCGGCCTGGTTGCCTTGCTCGTTGCCCTGGCTTCGTGCTCGGCCACGTCCGACCTGGACGCCGCCTCGCAGGCGGCGAACGCCAAGGCCGCCATCGACACCCTCTGGATCCATTATGCCGAGGCCGCGGACCGGCGCGATCCCATCCTGTTCGAGAGCATCTTCACGGAGGACGCCTCGGTGGTCTTCTCGAACGCGCCGACCGCCAACGGCCGGCAGGCCGTCCAGGAATTCCTCTCGTCCCTCTACGCGAGCGTGGACGTCACCAATTTCCGCGTGCTGCCCGAGGACATGAAGGCCGCCGGCGGCATGGCGGTCCAGAGCGGGACCTTCCAGGAGGAGTTCACCGAGGAGGGGAAGCCGAAGATCGAGTCGGGGCGCTACACGCTGCTCGCCGAGCAGGGAGAGAACAAAGCCTGGCGCATCCACCGGCTCGTGGCGATCGCGGACTCGACGATCGCACACTGACGGTCTCTAGCGAACGAGGATGAGCTTTCGCTTGAGGGACGCCGTGGCGGTTTTCATCTCGCAGAAGTAGACGCCGCTCACCGAAGCCTGGCCGTCCCGCCCTCTGCCGTTCCATCCGAACACGTGCGTGCCCGCGGCATAACGGCCGTCCGCCAGCACGGCGACTTCCCGGCCACGAACGTCGAAGACGCGGAGCGTCACCGCTTCTTCCTTGGCGAGCGAGAGCTGGATCATCGTGGAGCTGACGAATGGATTCGGCGAGGGGGGGCCGAGAACGCACGCGGCGGCGCTGGGCGGAGTCTCCTCCACGGCCGTCAGGTTCGGGAAGATGCTCGCGATCCCGCTCTGCGGCAGCCCTCCGGCTTCGATGAAATCGCCACCGGCATAGACTCGATTGCCGCTGACGGCGAACGAATACACGGAGCCGACCGCGGAAGGATTCCACGTGGTGGGAGCGCCGCTCGCGAGGTCCACGCCGGCCAGGCTGCTTCGCGAAGCCACCCCGATGGTCGTGAAGCTTCCGCCCAGGTACATCGTGCTCCCACTGAGGAACATCGCATAGACCACGTCGTCCGCGTTCGGATCCCAGGAGGTGGCGAGGCCCGTGCTGGTGCTGACCGCCGCGATTCGGTTTCTCGCCTGGCCTCCAATCGTCGTGAAGCCGCCGGCGGCGTAGACGACGGAATTGCCCATGGCCAGCGCTTCCACATGGGCGCTCGCACCGGGGTTCCAGCTCGTCGCCAGCCCGGTGGACGTGCTCAGCGCCGCGATGCAGGACCGCGACTGCCCGCCGATCGTCGTGAAGTAACCGCCCGCGTAGATCACGCCGCCCGATCCGGGAAGAAGCGACATCACCCAGTCGTTGGGGCCGGGATCCCAGGCGGTCGCGAGGCCCGTGGCGGGGTCGAGCGCCGCGAGGGAGCTGTGGGCCGCGCCACCGATCGAGGTGAAGGCCCCGCCGGCGTAGACCACCCCGTTCGCGACCGCCAGGCTCAGGATCTGTCCGTTCGAATTCGGGTCCCACGCGGTCGGGACTCCCGTGACGGCGTCGACGGCCGCGATGTTGCTCCGGATCTGCCCGCCGATCGTCGCGAAGTAGCCGCCGACGTAGACCACGCCATTGCTCACGACCATGGCGTAGATCTCGGAGTCGGAATCGGGATTCCACGGCAGAAGCGCTCCCGTTCCCGCGTCCACCGCGGCGAGCCGGTTCCGGATCTGGCCGCCGAGGGTGGAGAAGAGCCCGCCCACGCACAGGGTCGCGCCGTTCACCGCGATCGCGTGCACCGGCTTGTTCGCGCGCGGATCCCACGCCAGCGTGGTACCGGTTCCGGTGTCGATAGCCGCGAGATACCGCCGTTCTTCCGCGCGCACCGCTGTGAACTCGCCGCCCAGGTAGAGCTTCGTGCCCTGCACCTGGATCGACCGGACGATGCCGTTGACGTTGGCGCTCAGCGCCGTCGCCAGGCCGTCGGATGCGTTCAGCGCCGCCAGGTTCTGGCGCGACTGTCCGCCGATGGTGCTGAAGCTTCCTCCCGCATAGACGACCGATCCGCTCACGGCCATCGCGAAGACCTCGCCGATCGGCACGTTCGGATTCCAGGCGGTGGCGAGTCCGTCCGAGGCGTTGAGCGCGGCGATGCGGCGCCGGGTCTGGCCGCCGATCGTCGTGAACAGCCCGCCCGCGTAGACCGTGGCGCCGTTCACGACGATCGCGTCCACGATGGTGCTCGCGTTGGGATTCCAGGCCGTGGCCAGGCCCGTCGTGGTGCTCAACGCCGCGATGCAGCTGCGCGACTGCCCGCCGATGGTGCTGAAGTCGCCGCCGGCGTAGAGCGTCGTTCCGCTCAGCGCGAGCGTGAGCACGGAGGTGCCGGTGGCATTCGGATTCCAGCTCGTCGCGAGGCCCGTGGAGGCGTCGATCGCGGCGATCCGGCTTCGGGTCTGGCCGCCGGCGGTGGAGAAGTCGCCGCCGACGTAGACGGTGGCGCCGCTCACCAGGAGCGCGCGAACGGGGCCGCTCGTTCCGGGATTCCAGGACGAGACGGTGAAGTTGGAGAGAACGCGCGCGAGGTTGGCGCGCGACGCGGTGCCGGCCTTCGTGAACTCCCCGCCGACGTACCAGCCGCCGGCGCCGTCCGGGGCGATGGCGTGCACCGGACCGTCGAACTTGGGAAACCCCACGAGGACGCTGCCCGCGCCGGAGTCGACGGGGGCCGCGCTGCCTAGCGCCGTGCTCACGCGCGTGAACGCTCCCGCCATGTACAGCGTGTTGCCCGAGAGCACCGTGACGTACACGGTCCCGTCCGTCACCGGGAAGTCGGGACGGACCATCTGCGCCGCCGCGGGGCTGGCGAGCCCGGCGAGCACGCAGATCGCGATCGGAAGCAAAAACGCGCGGCGGATCATGCTCGGGTCGGTTGCAAGGAGCTGACCACACGCCGGGACTGGAGCCGTTGCTAATCTATTGTGTGGTCGTAGGTTGGCGTGGTTCAAAGCAGCCTGTGGCCGCGCTGGGTGAGATCGCCATATCGCGGGAGCCATGTAGGGTGATCTGGCGACGCACGGCTCGATCGAGCCAACCCCGAAATCAAAAAAGATGGGGTGGAGCTTTCGCTCCACCCCCGAGAAACACCTCTTTGGCGCGCTAGCCTTCCATAGCGGACGCGCCCGGCCGAGGCCGGCCGTGGGAAGCTCTAGTACATGTCGTCGTAGCCGCCGCCACCGCCCGGAGGCATCGCGGCCGGCTTCTTCTTATCGGGAATCTCGGTGACCAGAGCCTCGGTCGTGAGGAGGAGGCTCGCCACCGACGCCGCGTTCTGCAGCGCCGAGCGCGTGACCTTGGTCGGATCGACCACGCCCGCCTCGAAGAGATCCTCGTACTTCTCGGTCGCGACATTGAAGCCGACCGATGCCTTCTTCTCCCGCTTCACGTGTTCCACGATGACCGAGCCCTCGAGCCCGGCGTTGTTCACGATCTGGCGGAGCGGCTCCTCGAGAGCGCGCTTGACGATGTTCAAGCCGACCTTCTCGTCACCCGTGAGCTCGAGCTTCTCGAGCGCGGGCACGGTGCGGAGCAGGGCCACGCCGCCGCCAGGGACGATGCCCTCTTCGACGGCCGCGCGGGTCGCGTGGAGCGCGTCCTCGACGCGGGCCTTCTTCTCCTTCATCTCGGTCTCGGTCGCCGCGCCGACATTGATGACGGCCACGCCGCCGGCGAGCTTCGCGAGACGCTCCTGCAGCTTCTCCTTGTCGTAGTCGGAGGTCGTGTCCTCGATCTGCTTCTTGATGAGGGCGATCCGGCCCGTGATGTCCGACTGCTTGCCGACGCCTTCGACGATCGTGGTGTTCTCCTTGTCGACCGTCACGCGCTTCGCCCGGCCGAGATCCTCGATCTTCACGTTCTCGAGCTTGATCCCGAGGTCTTCGGTGATCATCTTGCCGCCCGTGAGAATCGCGATGTCCTCGAGCATGGCCTTCCGGCGGTCGCCGAAGCCCGGCGCCTTGACGGCGCAGGCCGAGAGCGTGCCGCGGAGCTTGTTGACGACCAGCGTCGCGAGCGCCTCACCCTCGACGTCCTCCGCGACCACGAGGAACGGCTTGCCCTTCTGGGCCACCTTCTCGAGGAGCGGGAGGAGATCCTTCATGTTCGAGAGCTTCTTCTCGTAGAGGAGGATGTAGCAGTCCTCGAGGACCGCCTCCATGCCTTCCTTGTCCGTCACGAAGTACGGCGAGATGTAGCCCTTGTCGAACTGCATGCCCTCGACGAGGTCGAGGGTCGTGTCCATCGACTTGGCTTCCTCGACCGTGATCGTGCCGTCCTTGCCGACCTTGTCCATCGCCTCGGCGATCTTCTCGCCGATCTCGGTATCGCCGTTGGCGGAGATGGTGCCGACCTGGAGGATTTCCTTCGTCTCCTTGACCGGCTTGGAGATCGCCTTGAGCTCTTCGACGACGACCTTCACCGCCTTGTCGATCCCGCGCTTGATGCCCATCGGGTTCGAGCCGGCGGTCACGTTGCGGAGGCCCTCACGGAAGATCGCCTCAGCAAGGACGGTCGCGGTGGTCGTGCCGTCGCCGGCCACGTCGGAGGTCTTCGTCGCGACCTCGCGCACCATCTGCGCGCCCATGTTCTCGTAGCGGTCCTCGAGCTCGATCTCCTTGGCGACGGTCACGCCGTCCTTGGTGATCGTGGGCGAGCCCCACTTCTTGTCGAGCACGACGTTCCGGCCGCGCGGGCCGAGCGTCACCTTCACGGCCTTCGCGAGCGTCTGGACGCCGATGAGAATGGCCTGGCGGGCCTTCTCGTCGAAAATGATTTCCTTGGCTGCCATTCTGGATAGCTCCTTTATCGGTGAGAGAGGCTCGCGTTAGCCGACGATCGCGAGGACGTCGTCCTCGCGCATGATGAGGTAC
>DATJGP010000094.1:0-2879 GCA_035494915.1 Candidatus Eiseniibacteriota bacterium
GTGTGCGATTGTGATCAAGCAGCCGTCCCGGCGCGCGATCAGCTCGGTTCTCGCGCCCGGGCGCGCTTTCAACGCAAGTAGGCGTAGTTGGGTGCGGTCGGCGGACGGCGCCAAAGAACGCGCGTGGCGAGCGCACCCCACGTGAGCGCGGCGGCCCCGAGTACGATCCCCGCGCCGGTCAGAAGACCGTGCACGAACGAGGACGAGCGGTTCATATCCCCTCCATTCGATGTTCGAGATAACTGAAATCAACGACTGCCGGCGCACGCTGGAGCAATGGGCATGCCTACGGAGGAATGGGCCGCGGGTCGTTGCCCGCGCACGTCTTAGCACCGGCGGATCCGGCAATAGGATGACCCGCCTTGTAAAATGGTTCGCGAAACGATTCGCGTGGTCGAATCCCTTGACACGCGGAGGAACGGTGGGGGACCGTTGAAGGGTGACGAACGCCAACCGAGGACACGTGTGAACCCAAGAACCGCCGCACCGCTCGCGGAGCCCAGCCTGGAGCCGGGCCCGCAGTCTCCGGGCCGCCAGGTGGATCGCCTCCGCACCGTCTATCAGCTCACCGACGCCGTGAGCCGCGCGAGCGCGATCGAAGAGGTCTACGAAGCCGCGCTGCAGGGGCTCGAGCGCGCCGTCCGGACCAACCGGGCATCGATCCTCCTCTTCGACGAGGGCGGAGTCATGCGGTTCAAGGCGTGGCATGGCCTGTCCGATGCCTACCGTACCGCCGTCGAAGGGCACTCCCCGTGGTCGCCGGATACCATCGACCCTCAGCCGTTCGGCGTCGCCAACGTGGCGCAAGACGAGGCGCTCGCCGCCTACGGCCCGCTCTTCGAGTTGGAGGGAATTCGCTCGCTCGCGTTCATTCCGCTCCTCTCGCGCGGCCGCCTGATGGGCAAGTTCATGGTCTACTTCGACCACGAGCACGCGCTCGACCCGGAAGAGTTCGAGCTGGCGCGCGCCATCGCGGGGCATGTGGGGTTCGCGGTGGAACGGATGCGCGTCGAGGCGAAGCTCACGCTCTATCGGGAGATCTTCGCCCACTCGAGCGACGCGATCGCGATCATCGGAACGGACGGCCGCTATTGGGAGCAGAACCTCGCCCATCATGATCTGATCGGCTACGCCGACGGGGAGATCGTGGGCAAGACCCCCGAAATCCATCTCGGCTCGGACCGCTTCCACGAGGTCGCCTCGGCGCTCCAGGCGGACGGGGTCTACCGTAAGGACGTCATCAGCACGACCAAGTCGGGCGTCCAGCTCGACGTCGAGCTCTCGGCGTTCACGGTGCGCGACGCCTCGGGGGCGCCGACCTGCCATATCGGGATCAAGCGCGACATCAGCCCGAGGAAGCGCATGGAGGAAGCGCTCCAGTTCCTCGCGGCCGCGAGTGCCGCGCTCGACCGATCGCTCGATTACCAGGCCACGGTCGAAAACCTGGCCGGCCTCACCGTGCCGTATCTCGCCGACTGGGTGGTTGTGGAGACAGTGGGGCCGGACGGCTCGCTCCGTCCTTCCGCCAGCATCCACGTCGACCTCAGGAAGGCGGAGCACCTCGTGGATCTCGTGGCGCTCCGGGCCGCGTCGGCCATGCCGGCCGGGCCGGTTCAGGACATGGCGTCGATCAAGCCGCGGCGATTGAGCGGCCCGGCCGATCTCCTCGCGGAGCTGGCGCAAGGGGACGTGCGTGCCGCCGAGATCCTCGGGCGGATCGGCGCGGCGTCGGCGATCGTCGTACCGCTCCGCGCCCGCGGGCGCGTTCTCGGCCGCATGACGCTCGTCTCGACGAGGCGCATCTATCAGGACCGCGATCTCGCGCTGGCCGACGATCTCTCGCGCCGCGGAGCCACCGCGCTCGACAACGCGCGGCTCTACGGCGAGGTGCAGGAGTCCGACCGGCGCAAGGAAGAGTTCCTCGCCGTTCTCGCCCACGAGCTCCGGAATCCGATGACGCCGCTCCTGACCTGCCTCGAGCTCATGCGCTCGCCCCACGCCGACGCCGACTCCATCGCCCGGTGGCGCGAGATCATGGAGCGCCAGGTGCGCAATCTGGCGCGCCTCGTGGACGACCTCCTCGACGTCTCGCGCATCACGCGTGGAAAGATCGAGCTGCAGAAGCAATCGATCGACCTGGCGACGATCGTGGCCCGCGCGGTCGAGACGACGCGCCCCCTCATCCAGAGCCGCGGCATCTCGCTCGGCGTGTCCATCCCCGAGGGCCTGCGGCTCTTCGCGGATCCCCTTCGCATCGAGCAGATCATCGCCAACCTCCTCAACAACGCGGCCAAGTACACGCCCGAGGGAGGACGCGTCGACGTGGAGGGCGATGGGGACGGCGTGGGCGTGACGCTCCGCGTGCGCGACAACGGCGTCGGCATTGCCCCCGATCTCCTTCCGCGCCTCTTCGATCTGTTCCAGCAGGGAGGGCACTCGTCGGGCGGGCTCGGCATCGGGCTCACGCTCGTGCGCACCCTGGTGGAGCTCCACGGGGGCGGCGTGCGCGCCGCGAGCGCGGGGACCGGACGGGGGAGCGAGTTCGAAGTGCGGCTTCCGATCGGGGAGGCGCCCGCGGTGTCACGCGTCGTGCGCCAGTCCGATATGAAGGCCAACTCGACGCGGCGCCGCGCGCTGATCGTGGACGACAACGTGGACGCCGCCATCCTCCTCGCGGAGGCGCTTCGCCAGCGGGGACACGCGGTGCACCTCGCGCACGACGGGAAGACGGGGGTGGAGGAGGCCGTGCGGTATCTGCCCGACGTGATCCTCCTCGATCTCGGGCTTCCGGATCTCGACGGCTACGAGGTCGCGAGCCGACTGCGCGGTCAGGCCGGACTCGAGCGAAGCGCGATCATCGCCATCTCGGGCTACGGGCA
>DATJGP010000095.1:0-2708 GCA_035494915.1 Candidatus Eiseniibacteriota bacterium
GTTCCTGGGCGGCGGCTATCTGCGCGGCGCGCTCATCGCCGCGCTCGTGCTGGCCGTGTGGCTGAACACGCCCGGTGTCGCCGCAGCCCTCTCGAGCCCCGTGTGGGGCGGCGCGATGGCGTTCCTTCTCGTTCTGCCGGCTTTCTGGAATCTGCCGCGCCTCATCCCCGACCAGGGCGCCCCCCGCGCCATCTGGCGCACGAGGCATCGGGAGTCGGCGTAGCGCATCCGGAATGGGGCCGTGCCATGGAGAAGCGCGAAGCCGAACGCGCGATGCATGCTTGACACCGTGATGTAGGTTCCAGCACCGTTAACTCTCCCCAATGCCTCACTCCACAGCGTGCACGTTGCCCCTCACGCTGCCCTGAAGCACGAATCCAATTCGCCCCGACGCCAACCACACTCCTGAAAGGGGGAGATCATGGTGCGTTCGTGGGCGATTGCGTTGTGGGTGCTGGTGCTGACCGTGGCCATCGCCGTGGTCGCGGGGATGCTGCGGCACGAGCCGGTGGTGAAACGGGCGTCGGCGATGAATTCGGTTGCGACCGCCTCGTTCATCCAGCTGAGCGAGATCCTCGCGGGACCCTCGCGCGACTGGGACGGGGACGGCGCGTTCGTCGCGCGGCAGGACGAGTGGCTCGAGATCCGGAACAACGGCGCCTCGGTGGAGACGCTCGCGGGCTATCTCGTCTCGGACGCCGATTCCACCATCCGTTACGCCTTCACGGGCTCCGTGGCGCCGGGCGGGGTCGTGCTCGTGACGGGGCGCATGGCGGAGGACTGGCAGCGAGCGCAGAGCCGTACCGTGAGCGGACTCAGCTTGAACAACTCGGGCGATACGGTTCGGCTCTTCCAGATCCAGGGAGCCGACACGGTCGAGGTGGAGAGCAAAACCTACAACTCCATCGAGGGGGCGACCGATCGGTCTACCGGGCGCCTCGGTCCCGGCGACGAATGGGTCCTCTTCGACGGCTTCAACCGCTACACGGGGACGGGAACCCCGCCGGGAACGGGCTGCAACCCCACGCCCGGCGCGGTGAACGACTGCCCCACATCAACCGAGAAGACCACGTGGGGGAAGATCAAGATGCGGTTCCGCTGACCGGCGCGCGGAATCCCTTCGGTCATCGGCAAGCTCCTTGCTTGGTCCATCCATCATGGGCGCGCGGGGCGTCCATCATGGACCCGTAGGGGGGCCAGGAGGATTCAGACATGCTGGTTACGATCGCGGTACTTCTCGTTGTTCTTTGGGCTTTGGGCTTGATCACCAAGGTGGCCGTGGGCGGATTCATTCACCTCCTGCTGGTCGCCGCCATCGTCGTGTTTCTGCTGAGCGTCATCAGCGGCCGGCGGACGGTATAGCGTTTTCGGCTCAAATCTTTTGTTTCTCTTACAACGCGCCTCGATACTCCGGGCGGCATGCTCCGTGACATGACCGCCCGGATCATCGATCGGTAGCGCTTCGTCCGCGCCGCCCGCCTCGTGGAGGTCGCGGCCACTGCGTAGCGCTACGCCTGCCTAGAGCGTTGCCCCTCGCGCCCCGTCCCTCTATGCTCCCGCCCGGGACGGGGCAGGACGAGGGGGCGCGTGATTTCACACAGAGCACACACATCGTGTAGCGTGCCGCGCCGTCGGGAGGCGCTCTGACGCCTCGGGGACGCGGCGGTCGCTCCTGGTCGATCCGTGACGTTCCGGCCGTGCTCGCCGGCCTCGCCGTTGGCCTGGCAGTGGGCGTGGGGCTCTACACCTTCACCTACGCTCATGGCGGCGCCTACCTCACCAACGATCCCCGCGCGTGCGCCAACTGCCACATCATGCGCGAGCAGTACGACGGCTGGGTGCGCTCCACCCACCATGCGACCGCGACCTGCAACGACTGCCACACCCCCCACGATCCCATCGGCAAGATGACCACGAAGGCCCGGAACGGCTTCTGGCACTCGCTCCATTTCACGCTCGGCGACTTTCCCGATCCCATCCAGATCAAGCCGCACAATCGGGAGATCGTCGAACACAACTGTCGGAGCTGCCACGGCCCCATCGTCGCGATGATGACGGCGGGGCATCCGTCCAGCGACCCGTCCTGTATTCGCTGCCACGGCAGCGTCGGGCACCCCTAGAGCCAAGGAGAGAGCGCTTATGCGTCGAGGCGGTGGATCTCCGATTCGGAACGCACTCATTGTCGCGGTCGTCGCCGCGATCGCGGCCGGAGGCATCGCGGCCCTTCTCATCAACATCTTCCAGCGGAAGGCGGAGGGGCGGAATCCCTTCTATCGCGTGGTCGAGATCAACGAGAACACGGAGGACCCGGCGGTCTGGGGGAAGAACTTCCCAGCCGAGTATGACGGCTACAAGCGCACGGTCGACATGGTGCGCACGCGCTACGGCGGGAGCGAAGCCGAGGAGCGGACGCCGACGGCCGCGGATCCCCGCTCGATCGTCGCCAAGTCCCGCCTCGAGCAGGATCCGAGGCTCAAGACCATGTGGGCGGGCTATGCCTTCGCGGTCGACTTCCGCGAGGAGCGCGGGCATGCCTACATGCTCGATGACCAGACCTTCACCGGGCGCCAGCTCGTCACCACGCAGCCGGGCGCCTGCCTCCAGTGCCATGCGTCGATCGTGGTGCCGTACCGGAAGCTCGGCGACGGTGATCTCACGCGTGGATTCGACCGTATGGGCGCGATGTCCTACGCCGACGCGCGGAAGCT
>DATJGP010000096.1:0-37987 GCA_035494915.1 Candidatus Eiseniibacteriota bacterium
CCCTTCTCTGGGTGAGCTTCCGGAAGAGCCACAACCCGCTCATCCGGCGGCAGGTGGGAACGATTTTCGTCGGGCTCGCGTCGTGCGCCGGAATCTACGCCGTCGCATCGCCCATCCCCACGCTCCTCAATCACTACTGGCAGCCGCTCATCCGCTCGTCCTTGATCATCCTGGCGCTTCTGATCGGCTCGGGCGGGATCGCGTACTCGATGGTGCGCCACCGCTTCCTCGACGCGAACTTGATCGCGCGGAAGTCGATCCTCTACGCGGTCACGTCGGCGTTCGTGTTTGGCGTCTATGTGCTGATCGTGCGGCGGTTCGATCTCCTCCTTGAATCGGTGACGACCGCGGACACGACGGTCTTCCAGACGGCGTTCCTCCTCCTGTCCCTGATCCTCTTCCAGCCGGTCTTCGCGTGGCTGGAGGAGATCCTCGACCGCCAGTTCCTCCGGGACCGCGGCGACTACCGAACGCTGCTCCGTCGTGTGAGCGGCGAGATGCTGACCGTGCTCGACCTGGACACGCTCGCGGAGAAGCTCCTCGCGACGCTTCGCGAGGGAGTTCCCGCGCGCACGACGGTGCTCCTGCTCGCGCCCGAGCGGCGAGCCGCGGTGGCGCATGGGTTCGGCGGCGGCGTGGATCTCGCTGCGATCGCAGCGTGCCCGCGCGACGGCTACGTGCGGCTCGTGGAAGGGGCGGAGCTCCTCCGCATGGAGGAGATCGCCCCGCTGGCTGAGGAGCGAGGAGTGTCGGAAAGCATGGCGCCCCTCCTCGCGACGGGTCCCTATCTCCTTCTTCCGCTGCGGCACGCCGGGCAGTTCCTGGGACTCATCGCGCTCGGACGGAAGATCACGGAGACGCGCTTCACCGCGGCCGAGGTCTCGCTGCTCCAGACGCTCACGAATCAGACGAGCGTCGCGATCACGAACGCGCTCCTCTATCGCGACAGCCTCGAGAAGACGATCCTCGAGGAGGAGCTGGCGGTGGCGCGCCGCATCCAGCAGCAGTCGCTCCCGACCAAGCTCCCGCAGACCTTGGGCTTCGGGCTCGCCGCGATGAACGCGCCGAGCAAGTTCGTGGGGGGCGATTACTACGACACGGTGGAGCTGGGGGACGGCCGCTATCTCCTCGCGATCGCCGACGTCGCGGGCAAGGGCGTGCCCGCCGCGCTCCTCGCGTCGATGGTGCAGGCGTCCATCCGCACCCAGGCCATCGAGCGCCAGTCGGTGGGGGTCATCATGAACCGGCTCAACCGCCTCGTGCACGACGCCACGCCCGAGGATCGCTTCGCTACCTGCTTCCTCGCCGAGGTGAGTGGGAGCGGGCTCAACCTCTCCTTCGCGAACGCGGGGCACAACTTTCCCATCCTGCGCAGTGCCGAGGGGCACTGCCGCCTCCTCGACCAGGGAGGGATCCCGCTCGGCATCCAGCCCGGATTCCTCTACCGGCACTCCGAGACGTCGCTCCAGCCGGGGGACGCGCTCCTCCTCTACACGGACGGGATCACCGACGCCCGGAACCGGCTGGGGGAGGACTTCGGCGAGGAGCGGCTGGTGTCGTTCGTGGAGCGGCTTCCCGATCGCCTGACGGCGGAAGAGATCGTGCGGAGCGTCGCCGATGAGGTCACCCGCTTCACGGACGGGGCGGATCCGATCGACGACATCACCCTGCTCGCCTTGAAGGCCAACTGATGATGCCTGGGACGAGCCCCAACCCAAGCCCGGCGGACCGCATTCCGGCGCGCCCGGGCTGGTCCATTCTGGTACAGTAGCGATCTATGGGCGCCCGCCCCCATTCGAGCGAAACCGTCCATCTCACCATTCCGAGCCGCCTGGAGGAGCTCGCGCAGGTGCACGCGCTGCTCCAGGAATTGGGCGAGCGCCACGGGATGGACGAGGACTTCCTCAACAACCTGCTCATCGCCGTCATCGAGGCCGGCACGAACGCGGTCCAGCACGGCAACATGTTCGCCGAGGACAAGGAAGTGACGTTCGAGGTGACGGTGGACCCGTCCTCGATCCACGTGCGCGTGGACGATCACGGACGCGGATTCGATCCCAGCCGCGTGGCCAATCCCACCGAAGGGGAGCAGCTCCTGAGTCCGCACGGGCGAGGGCTCTTCTTGATGCGGCAATTGATGGACGAGGTGAAGTTCGAGACCGGTCCCGAGCACGGGACCACGGTCTTCCTGCGCAAAGCGCGCTAGTCGCGCCTCCTACGCCTCAGCGCGCCCCCCCGCTTCCGATGCGGCTAGCTCCGCGGCCGCAAGTGCTCCAGCGTTCGCTTCACCGCGGGATAGATCTGCTCGAACGCGGCGACGACGCGGGGATCGAAATGCGTGCCCGCGTTGCGGCGCAGCTCCGCAAGCGCGTCCTCCTCCGGAAGCGCCTTCCGGTAGGGGCGATTCGACGTCATCGCGTCGAACGCGTCGGCCACGGCCATGATCCGCGCCTCGATCGGAATCGCCTCGCCGACGAGCCCGTCGGGATAGCCGGTGCCGTCGTAGTGCTCGTGGTGCGATCGCACGCCAGGGAGGAGGGGTTTCAGAAGCGTGATGGGGCGCAGGATGTCCTCGCCGATGACCGGGTGAAGATCCATCTTCTCCCGCTCGTGCGAGCTCAACCCCTCCTCCTTGCCGAGGATGCTTCCGTCGACCGCGATCTTGCCGAGGTCATGAACGAGGCAGGACCGATGCACGACGTCGAGCTGCTCCGGCTGCATTCCGAGCTGCTTGCCGATGGCCTCCGAGTACGCGGCGACGCGCGCGGAGTGGCCCTCGGTGTACGGATCCTTCGCTTCCAGCGCCATCGTGAGCGACACGATGACCCCCATGAAGAGGTCCTCGAGATGCGCGCGATGGCTGTCCTCCCGCTCCGCGATCCCCGCGAGGGTCGCCAGGTTCTGGAGCGAGGCCACGTGCTCGGGACGGAACGGAAGCGCGGTCGAGTGGTTGAGCAGGAGCGCGCCGACGCGCTCTCCCTGCGGACGGATCGGCGCCGCGGCGCCCCACGTCATTCCCTCGGCGAAGAGGAACTCGCGGGCCCAGGGACTCTTCTGACCCTTCTTGAAGAGGAGCACCGTGTCCCGCTCGAGCAGCTTGTCGAGGATTTCGGCGGCGCTTCCGGAGAGGTAGTAGCGGTTCCACTCGTTGAAGACGCCGTCGACCGTCTTGAAGAGGTACTCGCCGTTCTGCCCGCGGATCAGGATCGCTGTTCCGTCCGCATGGAGGATCCGCTTCACGCCGAGCACGACCTGCGCGAGCGACGTTCCGCCCGGATCGAAGGGCACCAGCGCGCGCGCCACGTGATTGAGCCCGCCCAGGAGCGCGAGAGCGCCCGGAAGCGATTCGACGGCGGGAAGCGAGGTCCGGCTTGGAGTGGTTGTCCGTGTGTCTAAGGCCATGCGTTCCTCCCTGGGCTTCGGTCCCCCCGTGTATCGGGCCAGGCTGGGCGCATGTTTAGGGCTCGGACAGCCGCAAGAGGCTAGGATTTCATGGAGTTGCAACGTGCCCGTCGGGGCGCTCGGGCGTGCGTCTCGCAATGGCGGATCGAGCCCTGGCGAGGCTCTGAGGCTCTATCCGACCGCGGGGAGGAACCTCGAGAGGAAGGCGACGAAGTAGCCGAACACGTTCGTCACGAGCGCGAGTCCGAACACGATCAGGATCACGCCGCTCACGACCTCGATGGTGTGGAGCTGCTTCCGAATGCCCTTCGACGCGGAGAGGAACGTGTTCATGCCGAGCGACGCGATGAGGAAGGGAACGCCGAGTCCGAGCGAGTACACGCTCAACAGAAGAATGCCGGTGCCCACCGTCTTCGCGGTGCTCGCGTAGAGGAGGATCGAGGCGAGGATCGGGCCGATGCACGGCGTCCATCCCGCCGCGAACGTGATCCCGACGAGCACCGAGCCGAGCACGCCGAGCGGCTTCCCCGTGAGGTGCACCTTCCTCTCGCGCGAGAGGGCGGGGATCTTGATGAGCCCGGTGAGATAGATCCCGAAGAACACGATGAGGATGCCGCCGACGATCCGGAGCGTGTCCTGGTGCTCGCGGAGGAACTGCCCCGTCGCGGTGGCGGTCGCGCCGAGCGCGATGAAGACCAGAGAGAATCCGAAGATGAACGCGAGCGAGTGGATGAGCGTGAGCCGGCGGACGCGCGGCCCCTGCTCCCCCGTCAGCTCATCGAACGAGAGCCCGGTGATGAAGGTGACGTAGGACGGGACGAGCGGGAGCACGCAGGGCGAGACGAACGATACCAGCCCGGCCACGAAGGCCGCGATCAGCGAGACCTGGCTCGGCTGAGCTTCGAACATCCCGGTGCCCACTCGGTCAGCTCGCCTGGGCGAGGAGCGGCTGGATGGCCGCCTCGAACACTTCGGGGGCGGTGTACCCGATGAACTTCTTCACGATCGTTCCCTTGCGATCGATCACGAAGGTCGTCGGGATGCCGAGCACGCCGCCAAAATCCTGCGCGGTCTTGTCGGTGGCGATGAGCATCGTGTAATTGATGTCGTGCTCGTCGACGAACGGGCGCACGTCGCGCGCGCCCCCCGCATCCATGGAGAGCCCCACGATCTGGAGCCCCTGGTCGCGGTACTTGGACTGCAGGCGGACGAAGTGGGGCACTTCCATCCGGCACGGGCCGCACCACGTGGCCCAGAAGTCGAGGATGACGACCTTGCCACGGAGCTCCGTGTCCTTCACCTCCCGCCCTTCCAGATCCGGAAGGGCGAAGGCGGGCGCCGTGGTTCCCACGGCGCCCCCTCCCTTGGCCGTCGTCGTCTCGGGGGCCTTGCCGCAGCCACCCGACAGGGCGAGCGCCAGCACCAGCGACAGAACGCCGGCGCCGCACGCCAAAGCGAAGATCTTAGAGAATCGGGTAGTACTCATTGAGCTCGTAGTCGGTGACCCACGTCCGGTAATTGTCCCACTCGATCCGCTTGTTCTCGATGAACTTCGTGAAGACGTGCTCGCCCAGCGTGTCCTTCACGAGACGCGACTTCGCGGTCAGCTCGGTCGCCTCGCTCAAGCTCCCCGGAAGACTCTCGATCTCGTGCTCCTTCCGCTCGGCGGCGTTCATCTCGTAGATGTCGTCCTCGACCGACGGGCGGAGCGTGAGGCCCGACTCCATGCCCTTCAAACCCGCCGCAATGCACAGCGAGAACGCGAGATATGGATTGCACGCCGGATCCGGGCAGCGGAGCTCGATGCGGGTCGCCTTCTCCTTTCCGGGCTTGTACATCGGTACCCGGACGAGCGCCGACCGGTTCCTTTGACCCCAGGCGATGTAGACCGGAGCCTCGAAACCCGGCACGAGCCGCTTGTAGGAATTGACCCACTGATTCGTGACCGAGGTGATCTCGCGCATGTGCGCGAGGGCGCCCGCCAGGTACGAGCGGCCGGCCTTGGAGAGATGCTGCTTGTCCTTGGCATCGTAGAAGACGTTCTTCCCGGCCTTGAAGAGCGACTGATGGACGTGCATCCCGCTTCCGTTCTGGCCGTAGACCGGCTTCGGCATGAACGTGGCGTAGTAGCCGCTCTGGCGCGCGATCTCCTTCACGACGTAGCGGTAGGTGATGGTCTGGTCCGCCATCTTGAGCGCTTCCGAGTAGCGAAGGTCGATCTCGTGCTGGCTGTGCGCCACCTCGTGGTGCGACGCCTCGACCGAGATCTCCATGGCCTGGAGCGCCTCGACCGTGCGGGAGCGCAGCTCGGTGCCGATGTCGTCCGGCACCTGGTCGAAGTAACCCGCGGTATCGAGGAGGGTGCGATCTTTGAGGCCCTTGAAGTAGAAGTATTCGAGCTCCGGTCCGAGGTAGGCCGTGTAGCCGTCCTTGGCGAGCCTCTTCACCAGCCGCTTCATGACGTAGCGGGTGTCCCCCATGTACGCGGAGCCGTCCGGGTTGTGGATGTCGCAGATGAGCCGGCCGACGTTCTCGCCGTTCACCTTCCAGGGGAGCATCTGGAACGTGCTGACATCCGGCTTCGCGACCAGGTCGCTCTCGTAGATCCGCGCGAAGCCCTCCACCGACGAGCCGTCCACGCCCACGCCTTCTTCGAGCGCCGTTCCCAGCTCGCGCAGCGTGATCGCGACGGCCTTGAGCTGGCCCAGGATGTCCACGAACCAGAGGTGGATCATCTCCACGCCTCGCTCCTCGCAGAACTTCACGACATCCTTCGCCGTCTTCAAACTCTCCATTCCGCTCCTCTCCTTCTTGATGGGGGTGTCTGGCGGAGGACCGCCGCGGGCCGGCTCATCGCCGAAGGATCATCGACTTGTCGGGCTCGTGACGAAAACCCAGACGCTCGTAGAACGAATGCTTGTCGCGGGTCAAAAGGAAGAAGGTGGTGACCGTCTTGAGGTCCGGATGGTCCAGCACGGCGTGCATGAGCTGGGTGCCGATGCCCCGCCCCTGATGCGACGGCCGCACGATCACGTCCCAGATGGTGGCCCGGAACGTGAGGTCCGAGATGACGCGGGTGAATCCGATCAACGTCGGTCCGTCCCACACGGTGAGCACGGGATGCGAGTGATCGAGCGCCCGGCGCACCAGATCGAGCGAGCGATCGTGAGCCCACCAGGTGGTCCGGTAGAGTTCGAGCAACTGCTCCACATCGACGCGGCTGCGGTCGTCCGTGACGTCCACGATCTTGTCTGATTGGGAGTGTATGGGGCGGCAAGCCCGGACAATAGCGGGGAGGCGGGCATCCGTCAATACCGGGCTGACACGGGTTAGATTGGCCCCTGTCATAGGGTTGGACCCTGCGGGGGTTGCGCCGCGGAAGCGGGGGTGCGTAGACTCGAAGGAACATGCTTGCCCGCACTCCACTCAGCCGCTTCTTTCGCAAGAAGGAACCGCAGCCCTCGCCCCCTGAGCTCCTCGAAGCGCTCGACGCCCGTCGTGCCGCTGAGGAGTCGCTCCGGCGCTCCCGCGAGAACTTCCAGGTCATCGCCCAGGGCGTGCGCGACTACGCGATCTTCATGCTCGATCCCACGGGCGTCATCATCACGTGGAATGAAGGGGCGCAGCGCATCAAGGGCTACACGCCCGATCAGATCCTCGGGAAGCACATCTCGGTCTTCTATCCCGAGGAGATGGTCCGCTCCAAGTGGCCCGATACCGAGCTCGAGAGCGCCGCCAGGACCGGGCGATTCGAGGACGAGGGATGGCGCCTCCGCCAGGACGGATCCCGCTTCTGGGCCAATGTCGTCATCACGACGCTCTACCAGCCCGACGGATCGGTGCGCGGGTTTCTCAAGATCACGCGCGATCTCACCGAGCGGATGCGCTCCGAGGAGGGCCTGCGCCACGCGCGCGCGGAGCTCGAAATGCGCGTGAACGAGCGCACCACCGAGCTGGGCGAGGCGAATCGCGCGCTCAAGACCGAGATCGCCGAGCGACATCTCCTCGAGCAGGAGCTGCGGAGAAGGGTCGCCGGGATGGCCGAGGACGATCGGCGCAAGAACGAGTTCCTCGCCACCCTCGCGCACGAGCTCCGGAATCCGCTCGCTCCGATCCAGTACGCCCACGAGCTCTTGAGCCTGGCCGGGAACAATGAGGCGTTGCGCGACGAGGCGCAGGCGATCCTCCAGCGCCAGGTGCAGCACATGGTGCGGCTGATCGACGATCTCCTCGATCTCTCGCGCATCACGCGGAACAAGCTCGAGCTCCGCCGCGACCGCCTCGAGCTGTCGGCGGTCATCGAGGACGCGGTGGAGACCGTGCGCCCCGTGCTGGAATCGCGCGGCCACGATTTCCGGGTGCGGCTCGCGCCGGGTGCCATCCTCGTTCACGCGGACCGCACGCGGCTCGCCCAGGTGTTCTCCAACTTGCTCAGCAACGCGGCGAAGTTCACCGAGCGCGGCGGGCACATCCGGGTCACCTCCGAGCGGAGCGACGATCACGTCGTGATCCGGGTGAAGGACGACGGCATCGGCATTGCGCCGGCGATGCTGCCTCGCATCTTCGACATGTTCGTGCAGGCGGACCGCTCGCTCGAGCGGACACAGAGCGGCCTGGGGATCGGTCTCACGCTCGTGAAGCGGGTGATCGAGATGCACGGTGGAACGGTGGAAGCGCGAAGCGAGGGAGTGGGCAAGGGGAGCGAGTTCTCGGTGCGCCTCCCGATCGATCCGACCCTGTCGCCACGGAGGCCCGAAAAGGAGCCCGACGAGATGAAGCACGCCACAGGAGTTCGCATCCTCGTCGCCGACGACAACGAGGACGCGGTGCGAAGCCTCGCGATGATGCTCCGCGCCATGGGGCACGAGGTGCACACGGCGCAGGATGGGGCCGAGGTCCTCGAGGCGGCGGCGAGGATCATGCCCACCGTGATCCTCATGGACATCGGGATGCCCCGTGTGAACGGCTACGACGCGGCGCGGCGCATCCGGGAGCAGCCGTGGGGACGCGCCGTCACGCTCGTCGCGCTCACCGGCTGGGGCCTCGACGAGGATAGGCGCCTCGCATCCGAGGCGGGCTTCGACCGGCACATCGTGAAGCCGGTCGAGGTGGCCACGCTCCGCGCGATCCTGGCGAGCGTCACCGGTTGAAGCACCTCCGCAAGGCGCTCACCTTCAACATCCCGGCGCGGATGGATCTCCTCAACATCACGCCCCAGGTCGAGGCCGCGCTCGAGGAGAGCGGGATCCAGGAGGGCCTCTGTCTGGTGAACGCGATGCACATCACGGCGAGCGTCTTCATCAACGACGACGAGTCGGGCCTCCACGCCGACTACAAGCGCTGGCTCGAGCAGCTCGCCCCCTTCGACGCGAGCCCTGAGCGCTACCACCACAATCGGACCGGCGAGGACAACGCGGACGCGCACCTGAAGCGCCAGGTGATGGGGCGCGAGGTGGTGGTGGCGGTGACGAAAGGGAAGCTCGACTTCGGGCCGTGGGAGCAGATCTTCTACGGGGAGTTCGACGGACGACGCGCGAAGCGCGTCCTGATCAAGATCATCGGGGAGTAGCTCCGGCGCGCCGCGCAGGCGCGCCGACGGTCTAGCCCGGAACGCGCCCCGCCGCGATCAACGTCGCGGCCAGATGCTCCGCCACTTCGAGGCGCGACAGCGCCTCGTCCACGCTCTGACCCACCGACAAGGCACCGTGGTTCTGCATGAGGACGAGGCCCGGCCGCGTGGGCTCGACCAGCGCCCGCTCCACGGCCTCGGCCAGCGCGTCGCTCCCGGCCGGGAAGTGCGGCACCAGCACCATCGGCCCGACGAAGATCCGCCCTTCGTCGAAGCGGTTGAAGTCGGGGAGGATGCCCCGGACCGCGTACGCGGTGAGCGACACCGGATGCGCGTGGAGCACCGCCTCGGCGTCACGCCGCGCGCGGTACGTCGCCCGGTGCACGCGGTACTCGCTCGATGCGTTGAGCGGCACCGGAGTCTCGGGTGAGTCGAGGACCGAGACCTCGACGTAGTCGCGGCTCTTGAGCTCGCCCTTGCGCCGTCCCCGGCGCGAGATGAGGAAGCGCTCGGGCGTGAGGCGCGCGCTCAGATTTCCCTCGGTGGCGACGATCATCCCGCGGCGCTCGAGCACGCGCCCCGCCCGCGTGAGGTCGTGGCTCAGCGCGATCCGGATCGCCTGGAGCCGGGTCGACGCGGCGGAGGGCGTCTCGCCGGACCCGATGCCGCGCTTGCCGGCCCCCTCGGGGTGTGGCCGCTCCTGGCTCATCGGACGGCCTCCTCGTCCAGCGCGCCGCTCTCCAGCGCGATGAGCGCCGACGCGAGCGCGTCCCGGATGTCCCCCGCGATCATGCCGCGCCGTCCCTGGCGCCGCGCCGCGATGTCTCCCGCGAGCCCGTGCACGAAGCAGGCGACCGCCGCCGCCTCGGGCGGGTCCATCCCCTGCGCGAGCAGTCCCGCGATGGTTCCCGTGAGCACGTCGCCTGCGCCCGCGGTCGCCATCCCCGGATTTCCGGTCGCGTTCAGGATCGCGGGCTCGCCCGGTGCGACCGTCACCATGGGCACGCACTTCAAGCACACGATGGCGCCGCTCGAGGACGCGAACGATCGCGCCCAGCCGATGGGATCCTTGGCGACCTCGGAAATGGACGTGCCGGAGAGGCGTGCCGCCTCGCCATAGTGCGGCGTGACGATGAGCGGACCGTGCGTGCGTTTCAGGCCATGCCCCTCGAACGCGTTCAAGCCGTCCGCGTCCAGCACCACTGGAGCGTCGATCCGCGCGACCAGGTCGCGCACGAGCTCCGAGGTCTCGGGATCGCGCGAGAGGCCGGGCCCGATCGCGACCACGTCGGCGCGCAAGGCTTCGGCGAGGATCGCGTCGAGCGCGCCCCGGGCGAGTGATCGGGACGCCGTCTCCGGACAGGGCCGCTTCACCACCTCGGCCACACGCGATTCCAAGGAGGTGACGCCGCTCTCCGGCACCGCCGCGACCGAGTAGCCGGCGCCGGACCGCAGCACCGACTCGCCGGTCATCGCGACCGCGCCCATCAGTCCGTGGCTTCCGCCGACGACGAGCACCCGGCCCACCGAGCCCTTGTGCGCATCCGGAGCGCGCCGCGGCAGGAGGGATCGCGCCCAACCGGCCGTCGCGACCGCGACCGAAGGACGCCCCGAATCCACGAGATCGGGGGGAATTCCGATGTCGGCGACTTCGACCAGCCCCGCGTGCTCGCGCCCCGGCTCGAGGCGGAGTCCGACCTTGGGAAGCGCGAGCGTCACGGTGACGTCGCTGCGGATCGCTGGAATCTCGACGTGCCCCGTCGTGGCGTCAACGCCCGAAGGAATGTCGATCGAGGCGATGGGATGTCCGGAGGTGACCGCGAGCTCGATGGCCGCGGCGATCGCGCCTCGTGGCGCCCCCTTGCTGCCGGTGCCGAGGAGCGCGTCCACGAGGAACGCCGCCTGGCTCGCGGCGTCCGCGGCCTCGCTCCCCGGACCCCACGCGCGGGCGTCGGGGAGGAAGGTCACCGGAATGCGGGCCCGGGAGCAGCTCTCGTACTGCGCGCGCGCGTCCGCGGAGAGCGAGTCCTCGTCCGAGGCGACGAGTATGCGCACCTGGAAGCCGGCGGTCTTCAAGTGCCGCGCGGCCACGAAGCCGTCTCCGCCATTGTTCCCGCGCCCGCAAAGGATGAGCACGGGGCCGTTCGAGCCGGCCGTGCGCGTCGCGGTGCGGGGGGGCGCGCTCCGCGCGCGCCCACTGTCGGCGGAACGCCACCAGGCGACGATGCGCCGCGCCGCCTCCTTCCCCGCGCGCTCCATGAGCGTGAGCGAGGGGACGCCGCGCGCGATGGCAGCGCGGTCGATCGAGATCATCTCCTCGGCCGTGACGACGCGCGACGTGGCCGGGGGCAGGCGCACGCTAATCCTCGATGAGCACGACTGCGACCGCGTGGGTCTGCGCGTGGGAGAGGGAGAGATCGACCTTGCGGTGGCCCACGAGCGCGCGGGCGTTCCCGTGAAGCTCGAAGGTGGGACGGGGGCCTTCGCTACGGACCACCTCGACCTCGCGCCAGATGGAGGCCTTCCCCACCTTGAGCGCCTTCGCGAACGCTTCCTTCGCGGCGAAGCGGACCGCGAACGATTCGGCCTGACGGGCGCGCCGCAGGCAGTAGTCGATCTCGCCGGGGGTGTAGATGCGCTCCACGAACTTGTCGCCCCAGCGGAGGATGGCCTCCGCGATCCGCCTCACATCGACGATGTCGACGCCGACCGAGACCAGGGCTCAGCCCCTGCCGCTCGGGCTATCGGCAGCCGCAACGAGCGCTCCGTTCAGCGCATCGACGATGGAGACGAGCTCGTAGACGTCGTTCAGCTCGTAGTCCGCGCCGGAATTCACCGTTCCGAACGTATCGCCGTAGCGCGCGAACGCCGTGCGGAGCCCGACCGATGCGGCGCCGGCCACGTCCCGCTCCGGCCAGTCCCCGATCATGATGGCCTCCTGGGGCGCGATCCCGAGCATCTCGATCGCGCGCTGAAACGGCTTGGGGCTCGGCTTCCTCTCCCCCGTGTCCTCGAACGCGACGACGGTGTCGAAGAGGTGATGGAGCTGGAGGTGGGCGAGCCGCATGAAGGCCTGGAGCCGGGGCGCGTCGGAGACCACCGCGAGCTTGAGCCCCCGCTTCAGGAGCTCGAGCAGCGTGAGGTTCACGTGGGGATAGAGGACGAGATAGGAGTCGCGGGCCCTACGGTAGGCCACGATGCCGGAGCTGAGGATCTTGTAGTCGATCCGGCCGAGGGCCTCCTTCAGGAAGATGTCGAAGACCTGCTGATACTCGATCCCCTCGCGCTCGTACACCTGATAGATGCGCGAGGCGACTTCGTCGCGCGGGAGCGCCAAGCCGGCGTCGCGCATCCCGTCGACGGCGGCGTCGATGGCGGCCCGCTTCATCTTCATGAAGTCGGTGAGCGTGTTGTCGAGATCGAAGATGATGGCTCGGATCACGAGGGTTCCGATGGGCCAAGGTCCGCCCACACGAGCGGGGCGGGGCGCGTCAGAGGCGGAGCGAAGTTACTTGGTCGACGGACCGATGGCGCGGCCCAGACTGATCTCACCGTTGTCGATACGGACGTTGAAGCCGCAGGTGGGGTTGGTGCAGACCCAGGCTTTGAAGGTGATCGGGGCGCCGTCTCTGCCGTAGTCCGAAAGCGGTATCAAGACTCCCGAGGAACACTTTCGGCATTCCGGAAACTTGACTGCTTCCATACCGTTGGTCCTCCCCCTCCACACGGAATCCCCTGCGAGGCGCGGCTGCTCCACCTCGCCCCCAAGACCCGATCGTCCCCCGCCTCACGGAGGGGTGTCAAGCACAAATCACGTCATTTCAACGAAATGGATGCGCTATCCTGCCCGCGGGTGCGGCCTGTTCGCGGACCGGACGTGATTCGGAAGGAGGAATGCCCCTGAGCCCAGGACAGATCGACGATCATCTCACCTACTTCCAAGAGCTTATCGAGCTCGGGCGGGAGACCCTGCCGCAGCGGTCAGTGCAAGCGGCTCGCAAGGGGCTCGGCCGTTCCGCCGCGGCCCTTGGACTAGAACTCGTTGAAACCACGTCACCTGTGCCCACCTTCCTGCTCCTTCCTCCGGGCGGGGCCGCGCCCAGCTTGACGGTTTTCGGGTCCTGGAGCGCGGAGGCTCACCCGGTGGCCCCCGCAGCCGCGGAAGGCGGGGAGCGGCTTGCCCTCGCTGCCTCCGTGGGTGCCCTCGCGGCGGTCATGGGAGCCGGGAGCCTCCCCGGGCCGCCAGCGATGGTGGTGCCTCCGGGGGCCGGGCATGGATCGCTGGTGCTCGGGTCGGTGCTCGCCGAGCATCGCCCCTCGCTCCAGGCGAAGGCGGCGTTCTGGCCCCGGGTCGGATCCATCGCGCCGCGGCGACGCCGCGTGTTCCTGGGCGGGCGGGGGCTCGTGGTGTTCGGCCTCTGGGGCGGCGCGACGAATCCCTACACGCTCCGTGACCGGCTCGTGGCGGAGCTGGCCGACGCCGCGTACGGCCCGCGGCCCCTCGACTTCGAGCTCCTCCGAAAGCTCGCGGGAGAGCCGGACGCACTCGACTTCCTGGAAGAGGTCGTGGCCGAGCCGGTGGCGGGCGACGGCGAGGACCGGCTCCGGAACTCCCTCTTCGCGCCCATCGGGCGCGTCGCCAAGCCGCCTGTGGCCCACCCGGATCGTCCCCGGGCCTGGGTCACGATCGAAGGGGCGGAGGACATGGAGCCGGGCGCGGTCGTGGAGCGCGCCCGCGAGCTCGCATCCGACTCGCGGGTGGAACAGGCGGAGGGGTTCCGGTGGGATCGCCTCAACCTCTACCACCCGTCCGTCCAGGCGCTCATCCACACCGCGAAAGCTCGCTCGCTGGGGGCGGAGATCTGGCCGGCCGCGCCATGGGTCACGGCCTCGGGATTGTTCACGCATGCGCTAGGCCTCCCGTTGGCCGAGTGGACCGTCCCGCTTCCGACCGGCACGCGCGTCCGCGCTCCGGGCGTCGACGCGTATCGGTTGGTTGTCGATGAGCTGTCGGAATTGTTCGTCCGAGGTGTCGAAGCGAAGTAGCTTTGATGCTCCGCGACGTACTCGATCGTACGACTCTGTACCCGTGCGACCGCACAACGGCCGACAATCCCTTGTGGCTCAATAATTACCGATGCCATTAACCGAAACGTTGCATTGGCTTAAGCGGACTTTGACAGGCGTGACATCGATGGCACATGGTATGCGGAGATTCGCGAGACAGGGGGCGGCCGTTGGACAATAAACGGTAGCCTGAGGTGTCTTGAGATGATGATGGTGATGCGAAAGCTGGGCCTGGTAGCGGCAAGTCTCTTCATCGCGCTGCCACTGCTGATCGCGTAGCAAGCAGCGAAGCCGGGGCGGGGAAGCCCGGTGGACGCTGATGACGCACTTGCGTCGCGTATCGAAATGCCCTGACCCCCCACGTGATACGCGACGACACCCCCCGGGAGCCCCACGCTCCCGGGGGTCTTTTTTTGTGTCTACGGATCGAGTCGCCTGGCCTTGCGGGGTGAGACCTACAGGTCCTGACGCTGCCGTAGATCCCCGAGTGAGTAGAACGTTCCCCGCCAGACGACCCCGCCGCGCGCGAGCGTCAGAATGGTCGATCGAAGGAAGGCGTAGGAGAAGAGGATGCCGCCGATGGGCATGAAGACGACCTGCCACGGCCGGACCCGCACGCTTCGCGACGCAACGAAGTAGGCCAGGCCCGCACCAGCCCAGGCCAGGAGCGACGCCGCCTTTGGAAGCCATCCCGGCAGGAAGAGCCCAAGCGCGGGCATGACCGCGATCGTCAGCTGCGCGACCACGGCCAGGAGCGCCGGCGCCGTGCGGTAGCCGACCGCGGCGAATGCGTTCTTCTCGACGCCGCGTACGAGCCCGCGTACGCCCACGTGCCACCGCACGCCGACGAGGCGAGCCGGTAGCGCGAACGCCTGCCGCGCGCCGTTTCGCTTGAGGAGCCGCCCGAGCGCGAGATCGTCGATCAGCTCGAAGCGGATCGCGCCGTGCCCGCCCGCGCGCTCGTAGACGTCGCGTCGCACGAGATTGAACGCGCCGATCCCGATGGATCCCCGCGAGCGCGGGTCCTGAGCCTTCCAGGGCTCCTGACTCACGTGGAACATGATCACGAAGTAGGCAATGAAGATCGCCTCCCCGAGGGTTTCCACCTCCAGGTCTGGGGCGACCGCGAGATGATCCCGCCCGTCGCGCATGGCGAGGGAGACCGCGCGGCGGCATGCACTCGGCGCCAGATCCACGTCGCCGTCGGTGAAGAGGAGCCACTCGGTCGTGGCGCGCGCGGCCGCGGCCGCCAGCGCGTGCGACTTCCCCGTCCATCCGTCCGGGAGATCGTCGATGCGCGTCACGGTGAGGCGCGCATCGTCCGAGGCGAGCCGGCGGAGGATCTCCGGGGTGGCGTCGCTCGAGCGGTCATCGACCACCGAGACGGTGAGCCCGGGGTAGTCCTGCGCGAGGAGCGATCGCGCTGCCTGTTCCACGCGCCGCTCCTCGTCCTTGGCCGCCACGATCACCGTGAGTGAGGGGAGACTCGCGGCCGGAAGCGCCTCCACCCGCCCCAGGCTGGTGAGCCGCCGGCCGCCAAGCGCGAACCGCACCGCGAGGACGGGCCACGTCACGCCGGCCAGGACGGCGAGCGCGGTCCCGACCGATTGACACGCCCCGCCCAGGCCCATAGATTGCGAGCATGCGCGACGCGCACGGCTCCGATCAAGCGCTCGACTCAGGCGTCGCCAAGCTCGTCACGCTATCGGCCGCGATCGCGGCGGCCGATTCCGAATCGGTGGCCCGCGAGGCCGCGCTCGCGCTCGAGGCGGGCGTCGCGCCGGCCGCGCTCTACGAAGCCATTCTCCAGTCCTATCTCTTCGTCGGCTTTCCGCGCGCGATCGAGGCGCTCTTCGCGGCGCGCGAGGTGCTGGCGCGCGCCGGGGGCATTCCGCGCGAGGCGGCGGCGGTCGAACCCGCGGCGTGGGAACGCGCGGGGACGGAGCTCTGCCGCCGGGTGTACGGACGGAACTACGAGAAGCTCGTCGCCACCATGCGCGAACTCTCGCCCGATCTCGCGTCCTGGATGGTGCTCGAGGGCTACGGCAAGACGCTCTCGCGGACCGCGCTCGGCCCGATCGAGCGGGAGTACGCGGTGATCGCGATCCTCACGGTCACGGGAGCGTGGCGGCAGCTCCGGTCGCACGCGATCGGAGCGGTGAACGTGGGCGGCACCCGCGCCGGGGTGCGCGAGGCGATCACGCTCTGCGCGCCGTGGGCCGGCGCCGCGGTCACGGAAGAGGCGCTTGGCATCACCGGGCTCGACGAGAACGGCGGACGGTCCCATCAGGGAGGATGACTTGCTCGAACTCGACTTCGTGAAGTCGCACGGCCTCGGCAACGACTACGTCGTGGTGGACGCCGCGCGATTCGGCGTCACGCTCACGCCGGAGCGGGTGCGCCTGCTCTGCCATCGCCATCTGGGACTCGGCTCCGACGGAATCCTCGAAGTCCAGGCGGCGGACGACCGCTTCGGCGTGCGCATCTGGAATCCGGACGGATCGCTGGCAGAGCGGAGCGGCAACGGGCTCCGCATCGTCGCGAAGTTCCTGAGCGATCACGGCTACACGGATGAGTCCGCATTCTCCATCGAGACCGTGGTGGGCCCGGTGAAGACCGAGGTCTATCGCGCCGAAGGACGCGTGGAGGCGGTGCGGCTCGAGATGGGCAAGGCTGCCATCGACCGCGCGGTCACGTCCCTACCGGTTCGGAGCAAGAAGCTCGACGTGACGGTGGTCTCGGTCGGGAATCCCCACTGCGTGATCTTCCACGAGCCCCACACGCGAAAAGCGCTCTTCGAGCTCGGCCCGCAGGTCGAGAATCACGCGCAGTTCCCGGCGCGCATCAACGTCCAGCTCGCCGAGATCGAATCGCGCCGCCGCGTGCGCGCGCTCGTCTGGGAGCGCGGCGCCGGGCACACGCTCGCCTCGGGCACGAGCGCATGCGCCGTGGCCGCGGCCTGCTTCGACCGCGGCCTGGTCGGAAACGCCGTGACGGTGGTGATGGAGGGGGGCCAGCTCGAGGTCGAGGTCGCTCAGGACCTCTCCATCATCATGACCGGCCCCGTGGAGGAAGTCTTCGAGGGCACGCTGAGCCCCGACTTGAGGCGGCGGCTCGCGGAGGTTCAGTAGCGGGTTTCGCCCGGCCGTCCCGCGGGGCGTGCGTCCTCCTTGGGCCACACGATCCGGCTCGCGAGCAGGAGCGCGATGCCCACGAAGCCCGGCACCACGCCCGCGACCCAGTGGGACTTCTCCGGCTCGATGAACGCAAAAACCACCGCCATGCCGAGTCCAACGGCGAGAAGGACGAGACCACCGATGAGAAGCCCGTGCGCCCTTCGGATCCGGCTGCTGCCCAGGCCGTAGCCGTCGGATGCCGGCAGCGCGGGGAGCTTCTCCGGATCGATGCCCCGCTCGATGGCCGCGATCCGCTCCTTCCGGGCCAGCTCCTCGAGACGCGCCTGGCTGACGATGCGCACGATGGCCATGGAGATGCCGAAAACGATCGCGACGACGGGTACGACGATGGAGAAGAAGTCGTGCATGCCTTGGCTCCTTGGGTTGATGGATCCGCCGGGCGGCTCGGATCAGCTGCCCCTTTCAAGGACTTGGAGGGAGTCAGCCCCCGGCCAGGTTTCATGAAACCGGAGCCCGGCGACGTCCCGTCCAAGGCGAGGGTGGAGACCTCCCCCGAAGAGCGAGACTGGATCGCGCGGTGCCGCGCCGGCGACTCACGGGCCTACCGGGCCCTCGTGGAGCGCTACCAGGACCGCGCCTACGCCCTCGCGTACCGGATGGTGCGCAGCCGGTCCGACGCCGAGGAGATCGCGCAGGACGCGTTCATCCGGGCGTGGCGCGGGATGGCCGAGTTCCGGGGCGAGGCGTCGTTCATGACGTGGCTCTACCGCATCCTCGTGCGGCTGGCACTGGACCGGTCCGAGGTGTTGAAGACGCGTCGCGCGCGCGAGGTCGCGGTCGATGGTGGAGAGGAGCCCTCGACCACGCCCTCCGATGCGGGCCTCTCGCGGCGGATGGATCAGCTCCTCGGCGAGCTGCCGCCGCTGCAGCGCGCGGCACTCACGCTGTTCTACTACGAGGACCGTCCGGTCGCGGAGATCGCGCGAATGCTGGATCTGCCGGAGAACACGGTGAAGACCCACATGAGCCGCGGGCGCGCGGCGCTTCGCGAGGCGTACGAACGGGACGAACGGGTGATTCGTGGACGATAACGAGCGCTGGGCGGACGAAATGTTGCGGGCGAAGCCCGAAGCGATCCGGGCACCGGCGGGCTTCACCGACCGCGTGATGGCGCGTGTCACTGCTGCGGATCCGCGCCCCGTGCCAGCCTGGCTGCTCGCCGCGAGCGATCCGGTCGCCGCGGTCGGGCTCACCATCGCGCTCGTCCTCGCGCTCCTCGGGTCCTGGTGGCCGGAACGGCTCCTCGGCGGCGCGGCTCTCGTGGAGGCGTGGCTGTGGAACGGAGCGACCGATATCGCCAGGGATCTGGACCCCGCGATTCTCCTGACACTGGTCGCGATGGGCGGCCTTCTCGTCCTCTTCGTGGCGTGGCGCACGTGGCGCGCGACCGAGCGCGCCCTGGTCCTCGCGCTCGCGGGCCGTCGCCGGTCGTAGCCCTTCGTACCGCCCGGCCCTCCTCCGCCGGGTTATTCTCACGCCTTGACCTCCGCTCCGCGCGATAGCCGCTCGTTCCTGCTCGCCGCCAGCGTCGCGGCCATGGCCATGATCGCCTACCAGGTCGGCGCCAAGGCCACGCGGGACGCGTTCTTCCTGTCCGAGTATCCGGTCCGCTACCTCCCGGCGATGGTCGCGGTGACCTCGGCGGCGGCGCTCGCGCTCGCGTACGCGTCCACGCGGGCGCTCAGCGCGTGGGGGCCGGAACGCGTGATCCCCGCGGCGTTCTTCGCGAGCGGCGTTCTCATGCTCGCCGAGTGGGGCGTGTCCTTCGTCGCGCCCGGGCCCGCGTCGATCCTCCTCTACGCGCACTACGGCTGCCTGGGCGCGCTCCTCGTCTCCGGCTTCTGGCAGCTCATGAACGAGCGTTTCGATCCGCGCTCCGCCAAGCGGCAGCTGGGGCGGCTCACGGCCGCGGCGACGGTGGGCGGTCTCCTGGGCGGACTCGTGGCGTCGCAGGTCGCCGGCGTGCTCCCGCTCACGACGATGATTCCGATCCTCGCGGGACTCCACTTCGTCTCGGCCGCCGCCATCGCGCGGGTCGCGTCGACGTCGCATCCGATCTCGTCCCTACCGGGCACGGGAGTCCCGCGCGAGACCGAGCACCTGAATCCGCACGCGGTGGTGGCGAGAACGCCCTACATCCGGGGGCTCATCAATCTCGTCCTCCTCGCCACGATCAGTGAAGGGCTGATCGACCTCGTGCTCAAGGGGCGCGCGTCCCTGGCCATGAACGAGCAGGGACACCTGCTCCGTTTCTTCGCCTACTTCTACACGGCCACCTCGCTCGTGACGGTGCTCGTGCAGACGTCGCTCAGCCGCTGGCTCCTCGAGCGCCTCGGCCCGGCGCGATCCGCGGCCGCGCTTCCGGGAGGGGTGGCCATCGCCTCGGCGACGGCGGCTGCCATTCCCGGGCTCGGAGCGACCATCGCCGCGCGCACCGTCGAGACGGTGCTCTCGAACTCGCTCTTCCGCGCGGGCTACGAGGTGCTCTTTACTCCCGTCCCACAGCGGGAGAAGCGGGCGATCAAATCGCTCGCGGACGTCGGCACGGCGCGCGCCGGAGACATCATCGCGGCCGGACTCGCGCAGGCGGTTCTCCTCGTCGGCCCCATGGGGCAGCAGGGCACGGTGCTCCTCGCGATGGCCGCTTTGATCTCCGCCGTCGGATTCTTCATTGCGCTCGGGCTCCACCGTGGGTATCAGACCGCGCTGGCACGCGGCCTCGTCTCGCGGGCGGTGCAGCTCGACATCCAGGACGTGCAGGACTCGACCACCCGGTCCACGGTGCTCCAGACGCTGGGGCCGCTCGCGCTGAGCCAGATCCTCCAGATTCCGCGAAAGAGCTCGGGCCCAGGCTCCACGGCGACGCTCCGCGTCGAGCCGGACGGCGAAGCCGCGGCCGAGCTCGCGCGCATCCGCGATCTCCACTCGCGCGACCCAGGGCGCGTGCGCCGCACGCTGACCGGAGTGCGGGTGGATGGAACGCTCGCGACGCACGTCATCCCGCTCCTGGCCTGGGACGACGTCGCATCGGACGCTCTCGGCGCGCTTCGCCGCGCGACGCCGGAGGCGATCGGCCCGCTCGAGGCCTCGCTCCTCGATCCCGAGATCGAGTTCACGATCCGCCGGCGCATTCCGCTCGTCCTCGCGACCTTTCAGGATGCGCGCGCCGTTCGGGCGCTCCTCGGAGGACTCCGCGATCCTCGGTTCGAGGTTCGCTACCGGTGCGGCCGCGGGCTCGCCCATCTCGCGGAGCTGGACGCCACGCTCTCGGTGCCGCCGGACGAGGCGTTCGCGGCCGTGCTCCGCGAGGTGCAGGCGGGCGCCGGGGTCTGGGAGAGCCGGAAAGTGCTCGACCGGATGGACGACGACTCGTGGTCTCCCGTCATGGACGAGGTGCTGAAGGAGCGCGCCAACCGGAGCCTCGAGCACGTCTTCACGCTGCTCGCGCTCGCGCTGCCGCGCCAGCCGCTCAAGATTGCGTTCAAGGGACTCCACACCACCGATCCGCTCCTGCGCGGCACCGCGCTCGAATATCTCGAGACCACGCTCCCGGTCGAGATTCGGAAGGCGCTCTGGCCTTACCTCGAGGACAACCGTACGCGCCGCGCCGGACCGACGCGCGCGGCCGAGCAGGTGCTGAACGACCTCCTCGATTCGAGCGCGTCGATCGTGATCCGGCTGGACGAGATCCGGCGCGAGGAACGGCGGGAGTGAGCCCGGGGGCCATGCGGCGCTGGGCCCTGCTCGCGCCTCCCCTCGCAGCGATCGCGCTCGCCTGGCCGATGCTCCGGCTCGGCTACTTCTGGGACGACTATTATTTCCTCGCGCGCGCGCAGCAGGGCCTCGGGGCGTGTCTCGCGTACGTGCAGGGGGCCGCGTTCTACCGGCCGCTCACGCAGGGCCTCTATTACCTCCCCCTCGCCTGGGCTGGCGATTCGGGCGCGCTCGCGGCACACCTCGCGAATCTGGTGATGCTCGCGATGTCGGCCTGGCTCCTCGCCACGGTGATCGCGCGCCACGCGGGCGCGCGCGCCGGGCTCCTCGCGGGGTTCCTCTTCGCCGGCATCGCTCCCGCCGCCAGCCTCGTGGGCTGGGCGAGCGGCTCGCAGGACCTCGCGGCGATTCTCTTCTTCCTGATCGCGCTCGACCTTCACGATCGCGGTCAGACCGCGTGGGCGGTGATCGCGATGCTCCTGGCGCTCCTCTCCAAGGAAGCGATCGGCGCGGCGCTGCCCGTGCTCGTGCTGTGGGATCTCCTGCTCGGCCGGAAGCCGGCTCGCCTGCTCGTTCCCCTCCTCGCGTTCGGCGCGGCCGCGATCGCATGGGCCGCGCTCCATCCGGGCATCCGGCTTCTCGTGACCGGCCACCTGGGCGAGCAGCCCAGGAGCTACGTCGGCTTCCAGAACCAGGCGATGGTCTTCCTCGAGTGGAGGCGCTACTGGCGCGCGCTGTTCAACGCCCCGGCCACCGGACTCGCGACGCCGTGGCCCATGGACCGAATCGTCTACTCGGCCATCGCCTGGATCCTCGGCGTTCTTGGCCTCGTCCTGACGCACCGGGCGGGGCAAGGCTCCGCGGGCGCGCTGACGCCGCGCCGCGCCATCCTGATCGGAGCGCTCCTCACGATTCCGGCGCTCCTCCTTCCATCGCTCCTGGTGCGGCGCTGGGCCGCGTACTTCGTCTGCATTCCCGCTCTCGGCACCTCGATCGCGCTGGGCGTGGTCCTCGCACGCAGCGAGACCGCCGTCGCGTCGTTCGCGCTCGCCGTCTATCTCACGCTCGGGCTCTGGAGCCGCGGCGTGCACGATCCCGGCGGGAGTCTCCTCACCGAGCAGAGCTTCATCGACGGCGATCGGGCGACGCGCGGCGTGGAGGGGCGACTTCGCCAGTTCTACCCCACACTGGAGCACAACACGCAGATCCTCGTCTCCGTGGCGGCGAGCGGCATGGCCGGAATTCACGGAACCCTGGTCGATGGGCAGGCGCCGCGGGTCTGGTACAACGACTCGACGATCCAGGTGCGCGATCCGGAACAGCGGATGGCGGGCGCGCCGCACGAGATCCTGCTCCGCATCACCGAGAAGCGGGACCTGGTGCAGATCGATCCCGACCTTCCGTCGGTCCGATCCAGCGGAGCGGAGCCCGACATGGCCGCGATCCGGGTCGTCATCGGGACCTACGCGCGCGCCGTCGCCGCCACGGGCGATCCCGATCGCGCGGTTCGCATGCTCCTCCGCCTCGCGAGGACGGAGCCTTACCGGCTCGTGGGCTCCCACGACCTGAGGCTCGTCGCGATGGTTCTCTTCGCGCGCGGGGACTCGCTCGGCGCACAGCAGATTCTGTGGTCGACGCCGGCGTTGCCGCGCGGCATCGCGATCGACGCGATCGCGCGCATCCTCTTGCAGCCCTCGCGGTCCCCCGCGCTCGACGCGCAGGCGTACCGCGTGTTCGGCATCTCGCCGCGCGATCCCGACGCGCTTCGCTACTGGATGGCGGTGTTCTACGGGAGCGAATACTTCGCGCAGGCGAAGGAGATGGCGCGCCGGCTCCAGGAGGTGAGGCCGGGGGACAAGGAGAGCGCCGAGGTACTCGAGAAGCTCCGGACGTTCCGCGCCAAGCCCTTCGCGTTCGCGCGCTGACGCCGGGGTCGGCGGCTACTTCGCCACGTGCATCGTGGCGATCGGCGTCTCCTCGTGGAGCTTCGTGATGGGGGCCGAAGCGGGGCTGTGGACGCTCCACCAGGAGCAGGCCTTGTCCGCGGTCCAGCGCTCCGCGACCGGCACCGCCATGAGGAGGCGCTGCAGCTCCGTGGCCGTCTGCGGCCGATCCTCCGGCTTCTTCGCGAGACATCGGAGCAGAACCTGCTCCAGCTCGGCCGGAATGGGCACCTCGCTCAGCTCCGACGGCCGTTTGGGCGGCGACTGGATGTGGTGGAGCATCATCTTCACGGGCGTGTCGGCCTCGAACACGAGACGCCCGGTGAGGAGCCAGTAGCCCACGCAGCCGAGCGCGTAGATGTCGGCTCGATGATCGACCGCGTCGCCGAGGGCCATCTCCGGCGCCATGAACGCCGGCGTGCCCGTGGTCACGTCGGGGCTGGTCATGAGCACCGTGCCCGCACCCACTTCGGCGTCCCGCGCCACCTTCACCAGGCCGAAGTCGAGCACCTTCGCGTAATCCACCTGGAGCCCGAGCCGGCAGGCGAAGATGTTCGACGGCTTCACGTCGCGGTGGATGAGCCCGCGCGTGTGCGCTTCCGCGAGCGACTGGCATGTGTGGCTCAGGAGGTGGATCGCGCGCTCCGGCGACACCGGTCCGAAGCGCTTGACCAGGGTCTCGAGATCGAACCCGTCGAGAAGCTCCATCACGTAGTAGAACGTGCCGTCGTCCGTGACCCCGAAGTCGTAGAGCACGATCGTGTGCGGCGACTTGAGGGAGGCCGCGGCCTGCGCCTCCCGACGGAAACGCTGGATCATGCCCTGCGCGGTGTTCATGTCGGCCGCGCCGAGCGACTCGGGGCGGATCAGCTTGATGGCGGCCGGGCGCGCGAGCATGCGATGCCGGGCGTGATAGACCTCGCCCATGCCGCCCTTCCCGATCAGCTCGCCGAGGAGGTAGCTCCCCAGCTCCCGGGCCTCGTTCACCTGCCGGCTCAGCCCCATGATGACCGCCGACGGGAGCATGGCGAGGCCCACGCAGATGTAGTTGGGGAGGAACGACCAGGTGAGGTAGAACGCGTCGTTCGGGATGGGCGCGCCCCGCATGGAAGCGATCCACACCGCGATCGGATCCATGGTCGCGATGAGGAGCGAGGCCACGAGCGTCTTGATGGGCGGGGTGGGCACGACCGCGGGCTGGATCAGGATGATCATGCAGAGCCATGAGATCCGCCCTTCGCTGAAGTGCGGTTGTATGTTGGTGAGGAGCGCGACGAGCGCGGCCGTGAAGATCTGATACACGACCCCGATGTTGATGAGGGTGTGGGGGCGGAACGTGAAGCGGCGGACCAGCAACAGGACGACGACCGCGGACCCCAATCCGGTCCACCCGATCACGTTCGCCGGGAACCGGTCCATCATGATCATCTCGCCCGTGTGGTGATGCCTGAGGACGCGCGCGATGAAGATGTCCATGATGAACGCGACGAGCCAGAGCGCGCCGACCGAGGCGATCATGATGCGCACGCGCTTGCACGCCTGGTTCAGGAGCTCGGGCGGCAGGGTGTGCCACCGGCTCCGGGACGTGGTCGACATCCCGGCCGGCGTGCCGAGCATGGGAGCCGCCATCGGCTTCTTCGACTTCGCCACCGTCGCTCCTCTCAGGATCGCGCTTCGCTCAGCGCTTCGAGCCTGGCCCAGGACGCTTCCACATCCGCTTTGAGGTGCTCGTATCGGGCGAGCAGCTCCCGCGAGCGCGGAGGCTCAGCGTACACCTGCGGGTCGGCCAGCTGGGCCTCGAGGGCCTTGAGCTCGGCTTCCTTCCCCTCGATCTCGCGCTCCAGCCTCTCGATCTCCTGGGAGCGCTTCTTCGTCTCCGCGGTGCGGCGCTTGTCGTCCTTGCGCTCCTTCTCGTGCTCGGTCTTCTTGACGGCCCTCGCCGCGGGGTCGGACGAGGGCTGCGGAGCGCGGCCTTCCGTTTCCGCGAGCCGCGCCGCCTCGTAGTCGTCGTACCCGCCCGGGTAGAGCTCGACCCGTCCGTCCCTCACGGCGAGGATTCGCGTCGCGAGCCGGGCCATGAGCGAGCGATCGTGCGTCACGACCACCACCGCCCCCGGATACTGGGAGAGCGCCTCCTCGAGAACTTCCTTCCCCGCGAGATCGAGATGGTGCGTCGGCTCGTCGAGGAGGAGGAGATTCGTCGGCTGGAGCAGGAGTCGCGCGATCGCGACCCGCTGCCGCTCGCCGCCCGACAGGATGCGGCAGTGCTTGAACACGTCGTCGCCCACGAAGAGGAAGTTTCCGAGGAGCGACCGGAGCCTCGGGCGCGCGTCGTCGGTCGCGACCTCGTCCACCGCCTCGAGCACCGTCAGCTTGCCGTCCAGGATCTCGGCCGCATGCTGCGCGAAGAAGGCCGGCCGTGCGGCCTGGTGGATCTCGCGCTCGCCGCGGCGCGGCTCGAGCTGCCCCGCGATCAGTCGAAGGAGCGTCGTCTTTCCGGCGCCGTTCGCCCCCACGATCGCCACCTTCTCCCCGCGCTCGATCTCGAAGGACGCGCCCGAGAAGACCTCGCGCTTGTCGTAGCCGAAGGACGCGTCGTCGAGGCGGATGAGGGAGCGGCCGACGTGCGGCGGCGGCGGGAACGAGAACCGGATGCTTCGCGGCTTTCGCGGCAGGATGACTCGCCGGGTCTTGAGCCGCTGCGCCTGCTTCCGCTTGCTCTGCGCCTGCGCCGCCTTCGAGTTCTTGGCGCCGAACCGCTCGGCGAAGCGCTCGAGCTGCGCGATCTTCTTGTCGAGCTGGACGTTTTGCGCCTCGATGCGCTCGCGCCTTAGCTCGCGCTCCTCGAGATAACCGGTGAAGGACATCGGATACTCCGTCAGCACCTCATGGGCCAGCTCCGTGATCTCGGTCGTCACGCGGTCGAGGAAGACGCGGTCGTGCGAGACCACCACGAGCCCGCCGTGGAAGTCCTCGAGGTAGTCCTCCAGCCACTCGAGCGCCGGAAGGTCGAGATGGTTCGTGGGCTCGTCGAGGAAGAGCAGCGTGGGATCGGTGAGGAGGAGCGCGGCGAGCGCGGCGCGCATGCGCCACCCGCCGGAGAACTCGGAGAGCGGACGGTCCTGGTCCGCGCGCGAGAAGCCGAGTCCGCCCAGGACCCGTCGCGCCTCGGGCTCGAGCGCGTGCTCGCCGTGGTGCTCCAGGTGGTGCTGCAGCTCGCCCGCGCGGTCGAGGAGCCGCTCCATCTCCGGGCCGGGCTCGAGCGTCGGGATCTCCTGGTAGAGGGCGTCCAGCTCCTCCCGCATCTCGATCAGGTGGCGGTGCGCGTCGAGCGCGCGGTCGAGCACGGTCCCCTCGAACGTCTCGGCCGCCTCCTGCGGGAGATAGCCGAAGCGCGTCCCCTTCGAGACCACCCGCGTTCCCTTCTCGGGCGTGATCTCGCCGAGAATGATCTTGAGGAGCGTCGTCTTGCCCGCGCCGTTCGGGCCGACGAGGGCGACGCGATCACCGGGCCCCACGACCCAGTCCACGTCTTCGAACAGGGTGCGCGTGCCGATGGAGTAGCCGATGCCGTTCAGTCGGATCAAGGAATGTCCCGTGGGGATCGAGCGAATGTCGCGTGCCGGACCGAGCAGGAAAGAATAAGCGGTCCGTGACATTCCTTCCACTCCAGGGACGAGGCTCCCTGGCCGTCGCGTCTAGGCGACGTAGACCGTCTTGATGTTCACGAACTCCCGGATACCGAACGAGGACAGCTCCCGCCCGTAGCCGGAATCCTTGATCCCGCCGAACGGCAGCCGCGGATCGGACCGGACGAACGCATTCACGAAACAGGCGCCCGCCTCCAGTTCCTCCGCCGCGATGCGCTCCCCCCGCGCGCGATCCTTCGTGAACACGGCCGCCCCCAGTCCGAACGGGCTGTCGTTCGCGATGCGGATCGCGTCGGCTTCGCTCTCGGCCACGATCACCGCGGCCACGGGCCCGAACGTCTCCTCGTCGTACGCGGGCATGCCGGGACGCACCGAGGTGAGGACCGTCGGCGGATAGAAAGCTCCGGCGTCCCGTGGAACGACGCCGCCCAGCGCGCGCACCGCGCCACGCCGGACGCTCTCCGTGACCTGCGCGTGGAGCTGGTCCCTCAGGTCCCGGCGCGCGAGTGGGCCGAGATCGACGCCCGGCTCGGTGGGCAGTCCCAGCGTCTTCTCGCGCATGAGATCCACCATGCGCTCCGTGAACGCGCGCTCGAGCGGACGCACCACGATGAAGCGCTTGGCCGCGATGCAGCTCTGGCCGGCGTTGATGAGCCGCGACGCCACGCAGGTCTCGACGGTGGGACCGAGGTCCGCGTCTTCCAGCACGACGTAGGGATCGCTCCCCCCCAGCTCGAGCACGCATTTCTTGAGCATGCGTCCCGCCGCGCGCGCGACCGATCGCCCCGCCGCGGAGCTGCCGGTGAGCGAGACCGCGCGCACGAGCGGCATCTCGATCACGCGCGCCACCTGCTCCCCGGGCACGAGGAGCACGCCGAACAGCCCCTCGGGAAAGCCCGCGTCGCGCATGATGTCGCCGATCGCGAGTGCGCACCCGGTCACGTTGGACGCGTGCTTGAGCACGCACGCGTTCCCCGCCATCAGCGTGGGCGCCGCGAAGCGGAAGACCTGCCAGAAGGGGAAATTCCAGGGCATCACGCCAAGCACGACGCCGAGCGGCTGGAACGCGGCGTAGCTCTTCGCCGCGTCGCTCGGCATCGCCTCGGGGACCAGGAACGAGTGCGCGTGTTCCGCGTAGTGGCGGCAGACCCAGGCGCACTTCTCCGCCTCGGAGATGCCCTGCGCGATGGGCTTGCCCATCTCGCGCGCCATCAGGAGAGCGAGCGCATCCTTGCGCTCCTCGAGGAGCGCGGCGGCCCGTTGCATCGGCCTGGCCCGCTCGGCAACGTCGAGCCGCCGCCAGGTTTGAAAGCCCCGGTCCGCCTGCTCGACCACACGCAGGACCTCGCCCGGGGACATGACCTCGTAAGTGGCTACCGTCTCACCCGTTGCCGGGTTGATGCTCGTGATCACTCAGCCCTCGAACCGGACCCCTTGGCGGGGCGTGGATGAGCCCTACGGGATTCGCCGGAAGTGCCGATCTTGCCATCGACTCAGTTGGTGAACCAGCCGCGCCGCTCTGGCATCATAGTCGGCCCGGCAAGGGCGGTTGTCCTTTTCACTCCCCCGGACCGCGCCGCCACGGCGAACGAAGAAGCGCCACGGCTGGGCCGCCATCCAAACAATCCTAGACGCCACCGAGACGAGGATCATGTCCGATTTCGACCTACAAGGCCTGAACACGCTGAGCCTCCCGTTCGTGGAGGCCCTCTATACCGAGTTCCTCCGGGATCCGGAGTCGGTTTCCGAGGCATGGCGGCAGTATTTCGAGTCGCTCGCGCCGGAGGCCAACGGCTTCGCGTCGCGTCCCCAGCTCGACCCTTCGTTCCCGCCTCAGCGGCTCTTCGGTCGCGCCACCACGCGCGCGGAGTCGAACGGGGATGACATGATCGGTGTTTTCGTCTCGCGCGGCCCCGCGAAGGGCGCGCCGGCGACGCCCGCGGGCCAGGAGGGGACCGCGGAGTTCGCAAGGGGCGCGGAAGCGCTCTTCCGCAGCTACCGTGCGCGCGGACATCTCATCGCCAAGGTCGACCCGCTCGGCGCGCCGCGTCCCATGCCGCGCGACCTCGAGCCGTCCTTCTTCGGCTTCACCGAGGCCGATCTCGACCGGACGATCGCGGATCCCATCTCGGACGGCGCGCCGATCCCCATGCGGCAGATCCTCGAGCGGTTGAAGCGGACCTACTGCGGCTCGGTGGGCGCGCACTACCTCCATATCGAAGACACGTCCATCCGCGACTGGCTCCAGCACCGGATGGAGCGCTCGGAGAATCACGCCCGTCTCTCGCGCGAGGAGCAGGTGAAGATACTCCGCCGGCTCACCGAGGCGCAGGTGTTCGAGGACTTCATCCAGAAGAAGTACATCGGATCGAAGAGCTTCTCCCTCGAAGGCTCCGAGTCCCTGATCCCCCTCCTCGACCTCGCGATCGAGACCGCCTCGAGCCAGGGACAGAGCGAGATCGTGATCGGCATGGCGCACCGTGGCCGGCTCAACGTGCTCGCGAACGTCATGGGGAAGGCGCCGCGCCACATCTTCCGCGAGTTCGAGGACGCCGATCCCGAGATGTACGTCGGGAAGGGCGACGTGAAGTATCACCTCGGCTACAGCGCCGATGTCGACCTGGCGAGCGGGCGGGCGATGCACCTCTCCCTCTGCTACAACCCGAGCCACCTCGAGTACGTCGACCCCGTCGCGGTCGGACGCATGCGCGCCAAGCAGGATCGAGTGGGCGATCGCACGGGCGACAAGGGCATGGTGCTCCTGCTCCACGGCGACGCCGCGTTCGCGGGCGAGGGCGTGGTGCAGGAAGTGCTCAACATGAGCCAGCTCGCCGGCTATCGGACCGGCGGCACGCTCCACGTCATCGTGAACAACCAGATCGGATTCACCACGCTTCCGAACGAGGGCCGGTCGACGGTGTACGCGACCGACATCGCCCGGATGCTGCAGGTGCCGATCTTCCATGTGAACGGGGAGGACCTGGAGGCCGTGGTGTACGTGACGCGCCTCGCGATGGAGTTCCGTCGCCAGTTTCATCGGGACGTCGTGATCGATCTCTACGGCTATCGCCGTCACGGGCACAACGAGGGGGACGAGCCCGCGTTCACGCAGCCGGCCCTCTATCGGGAGATCGCGGCGCGGGCACCGGTTCACGAGCGCTATCGGGACGAGCTGATCGCCCTGGGCCGCGTGACGCGCGAGGAAGCCGACGGCTTCGCGCGGGCCAAGCGCGCGTTCCTGGAGGAAGAGCTGGCGCACGCCCGGAACGGCGGCGCGCGTCCGACGATCGAATCGCTGACCGAGGCATGGACCGATTACAAGGGCGGACCGGATACCGACGTGCCCGAGCCCGAGACCGGCATCGCGCTGGAGCGCGCGGCCTCGATCCTCGAAGCGCAGGCGAGCGTTCCCGAAGGATTCCGCCCGCATCCAAAGTCGAGGAAGGGACTCGAGCTGCGGCGTCAGATGGCGCGCGGCGAGAAGCCCCTGGACTGGGCGGCCGCGGAATCGGTCGCGTTCGGAAGCCTCGCGCTCGAAGGAGCGCGGGTGCGCCTGTCCGGACAGGACAGCCTCCGCGGCACGTTCAGCCAGCGGCACGCGGGACTGTTCGACGCGGAGAACGGCACGCCCTACGTCGCGCTCCAGCATCTGTCCCAGGACCAAGCGCCGATCGACATCATCAACAGCCCGCTCAGCGAGGCGGGGGTGCTCGGCTTCGAGTACGGCTACAGCCTCGAGTGTCCGGCCGGCCTCACGCTCTGGGAAGCACAGTTCGGCGACTTCGTGAACGCGGCCCAGGTGATCATCGATCAGTTCTTGGTGAGCGGCGAGCAGAAGTGGCGCCGGCTCTCGGGACTCGTGCTCCTCCTGCCCCACGGCATGGAGGGACAGGGTTCCGAGCATTCGAGCGCGCGTCTCGAGCGCTTCCTCCAGCTCTCGGCGAAGGACAACATCCAGGTCGTCTATCCCTCGACGCCGGCGCAGTACTTCCACGTGCTCCGGCGACAGGTGGTGCGGCCGTGGCGAAAGCCGCTCGTCGTGATGACGCCGAAGAGCCTCCTCCGCAACCCCGCGTGCGTCTCGCCGATCGTCGATCTCACGCGCGGCAAGTTCGAGCGCGTGATTCCCGATCCCACCGTGAAGCCGGCCGACGCGACGCGGATCCTCCTCTGCTCCGGCAAGATCTACTACGAGCTCGTCGCGAAGCGGGAGTCGTTGAAGCGGAGCGACGTCGCGATCGCGCGCGTCGAGCAGCTCTATCCGCTCGACCTGAGCGCGCTCGAGCCTGTGGTCGAGGGGGCGCGCGAGGGAGCGCCGGTCGTCTGGGTCCAGGAAGAGGCGGAGAACATGGGCGCCTGGAGCTACGTGCTCGCGCGATTCGGCACGTCCTTGTTCGGACATCCACTCAGCGGCATCACGCGTCCCGAAGCCGCGACGCCCGCCAGCGGCGCCCTGAGCAGCCACCGCATGGAGCAGGAGCGGCTCCTCACGGCCGCGTTCGACGTGGCATAATCATGGGCCCGGCCGATGCGGCCGTTCCCACAAACGTTTCCGAGGAGACACGGATGGCGGTCGAGCTGCGCGTTCCCGAGGTCGGCGAGTCGATCACCGAGGTGCAGATCGGCACCTGGCTGAAGAATGAAGGGGACGCGGTCGAGCGCGATGAAGCGCTCGTCGAGATCGAGTCCGACAAGGCGACGCTGGAGCTTCCCGCGCCCGTGTCGGGCACGCTCTCGCAGGTGCTGAAGAAGAAGGGCGAGTCGGCCAAGATCGGCGATCTCATCGCGACGATCGGCGAGGGGAAGGTCGACGGAGCGAAGAAGGCTCCGGCCAAGGCGGCGCACGAGCCAGCGTCCGCCGCGCCCGCCAGGAGCGAGCCCGCCAAGCCGGCGCCGGCCGCGCCTCGATCCGCCAAGCCGGCGCCGCCTGCCGCATCCCCGCGCTCATCCGCCGCGCCTCCGATGCGTGGCGAGCCGCGCGTCATGCCCTCCGCGCGCCGCGAGCTCGCGCAGCAGGGACTCGACGCGAGCGACGTCCAGGGGACCGGCCCGGGCGGGCGCGTGCTCAAAGAGGACGTCCTCGAGCACATGACGCGAAAGCCCGCGCCCTCCGCACCGCCCAGGCCCGCCGCGGCGGTCCCCGCGTGGACGCCGCCGCCCGACACGGGCGAGCGCATCGAGGAAGCGGTGCCGATGAGCCCCATGCGGCTCCGGATCGCGCAGCGGCTCAAGGAGGCGCAGAACACCGCGGCGCTCCTCACCACGTTCAACGAGATCGACATGACCCAGGTCATCGCCGTGCGCGAGGAGCTGCGCGAGGCGTTCCTGGAGCGCTTCCAGGTGAAGCTCGGGTTCATGTCCTTCTTCGTGAAGGCGGCCATCGACGCGCTCATGAAGTATCCACAGGTCAATGCCGAGATCCGCGACAAGGAAGTGCTCTACCGCAACTACTACGACATCGGAATCGCGGTCGGCGGCGGGAAGGGGCTCGTGGTGCCCGTGCTCCGCGGCGCGGAGCGGCTGAGCTTCGCCGAGATCGAGCTCCAGATCGCCGATTTCGGCGCGCGGGCGCGGGACAACAAGCTGCACCTGGACGAGCTCAAGGGGGGCACCTTCACCGTGTCGAACGGCGGCGTCTACGGCTCGCTTCTCTCCACCCCGATCATCAATCCGCCGCAGAGCGGCATCCTCGGGCTCCACGCCATCCAGAAGCGCCCGGTCGTCGTGGACGATCAGATCGTGATCCGCTCCATGATGTACGTGGCGCTCACGTACGACCACCGCATCGTGGACGGCCGCGAGTCCGTGGCCTTCCTGAAGCACATCAAGGAGCTGGTGGAGCGGCCGACCCGCATGCTGCTCGGGATCTGAGATGGCCGACGCATCGCACGACCTGGTCGTCATCGGCGCGGGGCCGGGAGGCTACGTCGCCGCCATCCGCGCCGCACAGCTCGGGCTCTCCGTCGGCTGCGTGGAGCTGGAGGAGGCGCTCGGCGGCACGTGTCTCCGGATCGGCTGCATCCCGAGCAAGGCCCTGCTCGAGTCGAGCGAGCGGTATCACGAGACCAAGGACGCGCTCGCCGTGCACGGCGTGAAGGTGGGCCAGGTCGAGCTCGACCTCCCCACCATGCTGAAGCGGAAGGACGAGGTCGTCCGCGGCCGCACGCAGGGCGTCGACTTCCTCTTCAAGAAGAACAAGATCACCCGCTACAAGGGCGTCGGCACCATCGACGGACCCGGACGCATGCGCGTGAAGAGCGGCCCCCAGACCACCACGCTCGCGGCCAAGGACATCCTCATCGCCACCGGGAGCAAGCCCGCGTCGCTGCCGGGCGTGGAGTGGAGCGGCGACAAGATCGGCTCGAGCACGGAGGCGCTCGCTTACACCTCGGTGCCGAAGCATCTCGTCGTCATCGGCGCCGGCTACATCGGGCTCGAGCTCGGCTCGGTCTGGCTGCGGCTCGGTGCCAAGGTCACCGTCGTCGAGTACCTCGACCGCATCCTTCCGGGGATGGATTCGGAGATCGCGCGCGAGGGACAGAAGCTCCTCGAGCGCCAGGGAATGGAGATCCGCCTCCAACAGAAGGTCGTAGGCGCGAAGGTGAAGGGAAAGGACTGCGTCGTCGAGTGCGAGGGGCAGGAACCCATCAAGGCCGACCGGGTCCTCGTCGCCGTGGGACGCGCGCCCAACACGGAAGGGCTCGGCCTCGCGTCGGTTGGCGTCCAGGTCGACGAGCGCGGCCGCGTTCCGGTGGATGCGCACTACCAGGCGGCCGAGGGCGTCTACGCCATCGGGGACGTGATCGGCGGCGCGATGCTCGCGCACAAGGCGGAAGAGGAAGGAGTCGCCTGCGTGGAGGGGATCGTCACCGGCTACGGCCACGTCAACTACGACGCGATCCCCGGCGTGGTCTACACGCAGCCCGAGATCGCCACGGTGGGCCGCTCCGAGGACGAGCTGAAGACCGAGGGCGTGGCGTACCGGAGGGGCGTCTTCTTCTTCCGCGCGAACGCGCGCGCCCATGCGCTGGGCCAGATCGACGGCCGGGTGAAGGTGCTCGCGGATGCGGCCACCGACCGGATCCTCGGCGTCCACATCATCGGGCCGCGCGCCGGCGACATGATCGCCGAGGCCGTCGCGGCGATGGAGTTCGGCGCGACGTCCGAAGACGTCGCGCGCACCTGCCACGCACATCCCACCCTGGCGGAAGCGCTCAAGGAAGCCGCGCTGGCCGTCGACGGCCGCGCCATCCACAGCTAGTCGCACTTCGAACCACGACTAGGTGTCGAACCCAACCTTGAGCAGGAGCGCGCCCCACCGTGGATCGGAGCGAAGGCTTCGAACGTGAAGGCTCGCTTTCATGCTGGCGAGCCCGCCGTCGTGTTGCTGGTACGCGCGCTCCAGCCACTCGAACGCCGCGTCCGTCGCCCCCTGCACGGCGTGAACCTCGGCGATCTGGTAGGCCGAATCGTCGGCGTACTTTTCCTCGAGCAACGACAGCATTCGCTTCGACTCCTCAGTCCGGCCTTCCTGATGATGGATGATCGCGAGGGCCCAGACACGATAGACCTCCAAGGGCTCCTCGTTCGCCGCGGCCATAGCCTCTTGGCCGCGTCCCATGGCGCGCAGCGTGTACGCGAGCAGCGCCCTCGCTCCCACCCGCAGAGGCGCCAGCTCGATGGCTTTCCGGAGCATGCGCTCCGCATCCTCGTACTGTCCCGCGAGGTAATGGGAGTACCCCAGATTGTTGTACGCCGCCGTGCTCAGCGGATCTCCGGCCAGGGATCGCGTGTAATACTCGATCGCTTGATACGGGCGATCGAGGCACACCGCAAGTGTCCCGGCTCTGCGGAGATTTCCAGACGACTCCGGGTCCAGATCGAGCGCCCTCAGGAACGACGCCTCGGCCGCGGCCCAGTTCCGTTCGTAGTGCATGAGCAGCCAGCCCAGGAGGCCGTGCGCTTCGGGGAGCTCCGGATCCAGCTCGAGCGCTCGTTCCGCAGCCTCGCGAGCCGGACGCAGGCCCTCCTCGATCGACATCCATCCAAAGTTCATCTGAAGAGTGCGCCCACGGCAGAGCTCGCACCAGAGCGCTGGATGCGTTCGATCGCGCTCCAGGCCTTGCATGACGCATTCGATACCCTTCGCCGCGTCCTCGAGCGTCACGCGGTCGAGGTGGTAGCGCGCCTGCATGAGGAGCCGGTGGACCTCGGGATCCATGCCTCGACCCCGGACCGCCTCGGCAATCTCCGCCCTCGCCCGGGCGGGATCTCGGTCCATGCCCACGAGGCGCCCGCGAAGCTCGGTGACGACGCGCTGCGCGATGTCGTCCTGGACGGCGAAGACGTCGTCCCACGTTCGATCGTAGCTCTCGGACCAGAGCGCATCGCCTTCGGGCACCTTCACCAGGCGGACCGACACGCGAAGCCGCTGACCCTGTTTCACGACGCTTCCCTCCAGCAGAGCCGCCACCTGGAGCTTGTCGCCGATCACGGCGAGATCCTCGTTCTTGCCCTTGAACTGGAAGGATGCGGTCCGCGCGATCACGCGCAACCCCTGGATCTTCGAGAGCACCATCACCAGCTCGTCGGCGAGCCCGTCCGAGAAGTAGTCCGTCGACTCGTCCGAGCTCCTGTTGAGGAACGGCAGGACGGCGATCGAGGGACGGCCGGCGAGGTCGAGCCGCGCACCCGTCGGATGCAGAATGGATTCGAGGCCGGCGCGCATCCGCGAGGCCGAGAGTCGAACGGGACTCGCCTCGTCCAGGCTCGCACGGATGAGATCGAGGAGCGCCGCCGGCGCGTCTCGGTTGAGATCGGGAAGCTCGATCTCCGGCGCCCGCGCCGATTCCATCTCGAGGCCCTGGAGCGTGAGCGCCTTGAAGGGCGCGCGGCCGGTGAGGGCCCAGAGGAGCGTCACCCCGACGGCGTAGAGATCGGTCCGGAAGGTGGGCGTGCCGCCCCGGAGAAGGCTCGGCGCCATGAAGAGCGGCGTGCCCCAGCCGTGCTTCATCTCGTTCGGATCGAGCAGGCGGCGACGCATGCCCAGTCCGAAGTCGGCGAGTACGGCCCGGCTGTCGGCTTCCATCACGACGTTGGCCGGCTTGATGTCCCGGTGGACGAGACCCGCATGCTCCAGCGCTTCGAGCGCCGAGCACAGCTCGGAACCGATGCGAACGACGTCGCGCCAGGGCATCGGCCCTTTCTCCTCGAGAACCGTGGCGAGGCTTGGACCGCGGAGGTACTCCATCCACAGCCCGGGCCGGCCGTCGAATTCCGCGACTCCGTATACGGCCGCCACACCCGGGTGCCGGATGCGTGCGAGGGCTCGCGCCTCATCGAGAAGTGCCTGAGGGTCTCCCCCGCTCGCCTCGACGCGCTCCCGGAGGAACTTGACGGCCACATCGCGGCGCAGCGCCGGATCCCAAGCTCGCCATACTTCGCCGAACGTGCCGGCGCCCAGGCGGTCGAGGAGCGCGAACTCGCCCCAGCGTGGAGCACTCGTGAACGGGGAGGGTGGCGAGCCCGTGGAATCGGACACGGCTCGCGTCTCGTTGAGCGCGGAATCAGTCCTCGGGCTGGAATCGCGGGGCGATCCCGGCGGGACCGGGGAATCGCTGACGGGCATCTCCTGGCGGGGAGGAGTTCGCTTCGAGCTGGCCCTGACGCACCACGATTCTAGACGCGCCGGGACCTAAAAGCGAGGGGGCCCGCCCCGGTGAGGGGGCGGGCCCATACTGGCCGGAGCGGCGTGCGCGGGGAAACGTGCGCTCGCGAGGCTTACCGACCGAGGCTGAAGTTCACGCCGCCGAGCAGACCGAACTGGTCTCGATCGGCGAGGACGCCGCGGGCTTCCACGAACAAGTTGCTGGTGCCGCCGGTCGGGAAAAGAACACCACCGAAGTAGTTCATCCCGACGTCGGTACCCGGATCATCCGGCCCGTCCTGTGAATAAGCATGAATCCCGAGGCCGGCGCCCACGTACGGGCTCACATGGCCGGCGGGACTGAAGTGGTACATCGCGTCGACGTTCGGATTCACGTCGCTCAAGCCGTCCTGCTTCCAGTAGAGCAAGCTCGGCATAATGTGGAAGCGGGTCCCTGCCTGCTCAAAATCGAGACCGCCGCCCACGTTCAGGGTGTTGTCCACGCCTTCCGGATCCGTGAAGCCGACCCGGGGGCCGATACCGACCAGATGGAACGCGTTCGCGGGATGCGGAAGCGCGAGTGCCATGAGGATGGCCGCCATCATGAGCGTCGTCGCCATCACGAGAAATCGTTTCGAATTAGGATTCATCGGGTTCATATAGGTCCCCCCTCATCAGAAGCCGATCGCCACACCGGCCGTCAGACTCCAGAAATCGGGATTGAATTTGCTGGGAATCAAGTGCGACTCCTGGTCCTGCATGAAGACATAGCGGCCGTTCATGTCGAGGTTCGCGTGAGGCACCAGTGGAACCCGCACACCACCTCCAACGTGCACTCCGAAGTCCTGATGTGTGGTGTCGTTGATGCCAGTGCCGTCCGCGTAATCGAACGTGGTCTGGTACCAGCCCACGCCAGCGCCCGCATAGAGAGCCGGGACGGGAGCGAGCCACAGCGAAGCGGTCACCGGCCACTGCCGCAGCTTGAGATCGCCGTTGTAGAGCGTCTCCTGGCGGTACTGGATGCCGACTTCCGTCTTCACCACGCCCGGGATGAGCGAGCCGCGAAGAGCGAGCCCGACCAATGATTTGGCTTCGTCACTGTCGACGGAGCGTGTGAGTCCGACGGACGGAATGATCTCGCCGGCCAGAGCCCGTCCCATGGGGGCCACGAGGAGCGACGCCGTGAGGGCCGGTCCAAGGAACAGGGCCGCGAAGCGCCCGCTGCGTATGCGTAGTTGTCCGTTCATCGAGACCTCCTTCCTCCGGAATGTTCCGGGATTCACAGTGGGCTATATCAAGGGACGTGCCACGGTGCGAGGGGAAGGCGCGCGAGGAGACGTTAGCTACTGCGGAATAACGATTTAGAGGATGGCCAGGGTGGGGCCGGATCAGGTGGAGGCCATGAATTTCCGGCCCTTCCTGGATTGTGATTTGTTCTTTAGGGGGTCCCGAAACGGGGTCAGCGAAACGGCGCGGAGGAGCTCGAGGAGACTTACTTCAGCATGATGAGCTTCTTGGAATCCGCACCGGTCCTGGTTTCGAGTCTGTAGAAGTAGACGCCGCTCCCGAGATGCTCGCCGTAGTCATTCGTGCCGTCCCAGCGCACGCGGTAACTGCCCGCCGCGACCTGCTTGTTGACCAGCGTCCGCACGAGCGCCCCCTGCACGTTATAGATCCGGATCGTGACGGGTCCGGACTGCGCCACGGAATATCGGATGACGGTCTCGGGATTGAAGGGGTTCGGAGCGTTCTGATAGAGAACGTCCAAGCCGGTCGGCGCGGGCGCCTGGTCGTCCTCG
>DATJGP010000097.1:0-25017 GCA_035494915.1 Candidatus Eiseniibacteriota bacterium
CGTTCGGATCGGACTCGCGTCCGTTCGCAACGCTCCGTCGGTCGAGGAACGGCTCGCGAGGCTCGAGGCAGTGCTGGGCGAAGCGCGAGAGCAGCGAGCTTCGATCGTCTGCTTTCCCGAGACCTACGTCCCAGGTCTCCGGGGCCAGGGGACGGACGTTCCCCCGCACGATCAGCGACGTCAGGCGGCCGCCTTGGAGCGAATCCGCGCTTCCGCGGCCACGAATCGTGTCGCCGTGGTGGTCGGCATGGAGTGGGAATCGCGCCTCGGGATTCACAACGTCGCGTTCGTGATCTCGAGGGCGGGGGACGACCTGGGCTTTCAGCCCAAGAATCAGATACCCGTGGAAGAGGAGCCGTACTTCGTTCCGGAAGGTACCCGCCGCATCTTCGAGGTGGACGGGCTCACGTTCGGCGTCACGATCTGCCACGAAGGGTGGCGCTATCCCGAGGCGACGCGGTGGGCGGCGGTGCGCGGCGCCCAGGTCGTGTTCCATCCTCAGCTCACAGGCGGCGACGACGCGGGCGTGACGCCTTCGTTCTGGGGGGACCCCAAGGCGCCGTACTACGAGAAAGCCATGATCGCGCGCGCGGTCGAGAACACCGTCTACTTCGCGAGCGTGAACTACGCCATGCGACACCAGGAGTCCGCGACGAGCCTCATCGATCCCGATGGCGCCTGCGTCGCGTTCGTTCCCTACGGGGAGGAGCGGCTCCTCGTACACGACGTCGATCGTTCGCGGGCCACCGGCTTCTGCGCGCGCCGGTACCGGCCGGAGCTCTATCCCGCATGAGGCCCGAGCCGCTCCCGCCTCCCAGCGCCAGTCTCGCGTCGGAGATCCTCGGCGCGTGGTGGCTCCTGTCCCGTCTGGATCATGACGACGGCGGAAACCGGCACGTCTGCCCGATCCTCGGCGTGGAGCCGCTGGGATTCCTGAGCTTCACGCCCAAGCGGTTCTCGGCGCAGTTCATGAGGCGTGGGCGAGAACTCGAGGCCGAAGCGCCCGCGAGCACGGCGCCTTTGCCGGGCGCGAACAACACCGCCGCGGTAGGCGGCTACGACGCCTATTTCGGGACGTACGAGCTGGACGCGACCCGGGGGACGGTGGTCGTGAAGCTGGAAGCGTCGCTCGCGCCGGCGAACATCGGGAAGACGTTCTTGCGCGAGATACGCGTGGTCGGGGACCGGCTGATCATCCGGCTCAACACGAACGCGGCCGACGGCACGCCGATCTCACGCACGCTCACGTTCGAGAGACTGGCCTAGCCGTCGCTAACCGCGCGTGATGAGCCCCGCGACGATGTCGGTCCACGCGTGCGCTGCGATCCCCGGCGCGAGGCTTCGCCGCCAGTGGGCGAGGAGACCGAAGAACACCCCGAACAAGGCGATCGCGATGACGTGCCGGATTCCTTGATACCCGTGCGCGATCCCGAAGATCAGCGCCTGTGCCGCGATGGCCGGTGCGGCGTGTCCCCAGAGCGCCTGGAACTGAGTTTGGAAATACCCGCGAAACACGACCTCCTCGCAGAAGCCCGCCGATAGGGATAGAAGGACCCAGGCCACAGACTCGGGCAGGTCTCGCGGAAGGAGCGCCTCCACCGACTTGGCGTCCGGACCGACGAACCGGACGAGAATCAACGCGACCGCGGTCCACGCTCCCCAGAACGCCACGCCGAGGAGCATGTCCCGGATCACGTCCGCGGGTCCCGACCATCGCGCGCCCACCAGATCCCGGATGCGAGTCCCGGTGGGGCGCAGACCCACCATGACGTACCGGACGAGCCCCCACTCGGCCGCGAGAAGCGTGAGGTAGAGAGGAAGGGCCGAGCCGCGATGGACCGGCGCATTCGGCGCAGCCTGCGACGTGGCCTGGGCGTAGATCCCATAGGCGGCGACGCCGAGCACGATGGCGGTGAGGATCGCGGTGTGCCGGAGCGACGCGATGAGCGGACGGCGGGGTTCGGTCATGGGGTTCTCCTGCGCGCCGCGGGTTTCGCGAGCGCGCGAAGCGTGCGACGTGTCTCCGCGCACCATCGGTGCACGGCGCGCGAGCGGTGCTCCCCGTAGCTCAAGGTGATGAGCCAGAAGGGGAGCGAGGGGTGGCCGGGCTGGCGCTCGAGCTCCCGGCGGATGCGGCCGAACTCGCGAAGGGCCGCGGCCTCCCGCGCGGCGAGGGCATCGATCCACGCGAGCTCCGGACCTGTGGAGGCCCGGTCACCCAGGAACAGCTTGAGCAGCAGCTCGCTCCGCACCGGCGCTTCTCGTGGCGGCTCGGCTCGCCAGCGCGCGAGCGCGCCGCGGCCTTTCCTCGTGATTTCGTAAACCTGCCGCTCCCGTCCGCCGATCGCTCCCCCGGGACGGCGGCGGATCAGGCCGGCCGCGGCGAGACTCTTGAGCGCGGGGTAGAGCTGGCCGTAGCTCTCGGACCAGAAGAAGCCGACGCTCGTCGCCGCCTCCTTTCTGATGTCGTACCCCGACATGGGGCGGATCCGGAGGAGGCCGAGGACGGCGAAGGGAGTGGTGCTCGAGCCGGCGCGCATATATCTGGATGATATATGGCCGCTCAGCCGGTGTCCAGCCTCGATTCGCGGTCTCGGTTGGGGTAGGGTCGCGCGCATGATTCCCTGGAAGACCGCCGTTCCCTTGAGTGTTCTCGACGCGGTGGGGGCGACGACCCTGGTGCGCCTGTCGCGCGTCGTCCCTCCCGGCTGCGCGAGGGTGCTCGCGAAGCTCGAGTGGGAGAACCCGACCGGCAGCATGAAGGACCGCATGGCCCGGGCCGTGATCGCACGCGCCGAGGACGACGGCCGCCTCCGGCCGGGCAACACGGTCGTCGAGTACACGGGGGGGAGCACTGGCGCCTCCCTCGCGCTCGTGTGCGCAGCCAAGGGATACCGGATCCGCATCGTCACGTCGGACGCCTTCAGCAAGGAGAAGCTGGATCAGATGGCGGCGCTCGGCGCGGAGCTCACGCTCGTGCCGAGCGAGGGCGGCCTCACCACGAAGAAGCTGATCCTCGACATGATCGAGTCCGCGCGCGAGCTGAGCCGCGCGCCGGGCACGTACTGGACCGACCAGCTCCACAACCAGGATTCGATCGTGGGCTACGAGCGGCTCGGGGACGAGATCTGGGATCAGACCGACGGGCGCGTGGACGCGTTCGTCCAGTCGGTGGGAACGGCCGCGTCGATCCGCGGCGTGGCGACGGCGCTCAAGCGTCGCAAAGCCGCGGTCCGGGTTGTCGCCGTGGAGCCCGCGGAATCCGCGGTGCTGGGCGGAGGCCCGCCCGGGCCCCACAAAATCGAGGGTGTGGGCATCGGCTACACGCCGCCGCTCTGGGAGCCCTCACTCATCGATGGCGTCGAGCCGGTGCCGACCGCAGAGGCCAAGGAAATGGCGAGGCGCCTCGCGCGCGAGGAGGGGCTCTTTCCAGGGACGTCGTCGGGCGCGAACGTGATCGCCGCGATCCGCGTCGGCCTGGAGCTCGGGCCCGACGCGACGGTGGTCACGCTGATGGTGGACTCCGGGCTCAAGTACCTGAACACGGACGTCTATCGAAGAAGTTAAGTTGTTCCGCCTTGGGCGGCGTGGGTCAACGATGCACGGTGGGCGACGCGGACGCGGCGCCATGCGCGAGAACGGGAGCGATGTGCGACTCCCAGTGCTGCTTCCATCCTGGGAAGGTCTGGAGGAAGTGCTCCACCGCGTGCTGTCCCTCCGGCGCCAGCGCCGTGTACCGGTAGGTGACGTCCGCGCGGCACGCCTTCTCCGACACGGGCACGACCTGGATCCAGAGCTGCGTCACGGTGCGTCCGGCCCGGACCACCACGTAGCGCACGATGCGCTGCGCCGGATCGTAGTCGGTCATGACCCAGACCATCGGATTGGGATCGTGATCCACGAGGAAGATCGCCCCCTCGGGCGATTGACCCGGGGTCGCCGGCACGACGAACGCGGGATTCCATTCCGGCGACCACTCCCGCTCCCGGTCGGGACCGAAGAGAGGGAAGGCCTGGTCCGCGCTTCCCGGCAGGTCGAGCGACATCGTGCGCGTGGCCTGCACCACCGAGCCCTTCTGCTCCACCTGCGCGTCCGTGGTCGGGGGCCAATTCGATGGGCGCGCGGATGCGCTCGAGGTAACGGCGAGACCGGCCATCGCGGCGCCGGCCGCGACCTTGCCCAGCGTGCTCTGGTTCATGACGTCTCCCTTCTCTTCCTGCCCGACGGCGAAGCCTCGACGAGGCGGTGGCTGTGCGAGGCATCGAGGTCGAGCCCGTAGATGCTGCGAAACTCGCGGATCCGCCCGAGGCCTTCCGGCCCGAAGGGCTGCTTGCCCTCGAACGCGTGGAGGACGATCCCTTCGAGAAGATCTCCGAGGGAGATCTCGTGGTACTCGGCGATCGCCTTGAGCACTTTCAGAATTCTCTTCTCCATCCGGACCCCCGTCTGCACGCGCTCCACTACACGGGTGGATGCTGCGGGTGGGGACGGACGGCGCGTGGGTCGACCCATGGAGGCACCTCCTTGACCGAATGGTACCATGGTACCAAGATAGCGTCAAGGAGGGGCGGTACCTCTACCGCTGGCGTTCCTTGGAGTATTGCCAGAGCGCGCGATCGAGCAGTCGCATGCCGACGCCATGCCGGGCCGCGAGGGACCGCGTGCACGCGACGTAGTCGAGCCACGTCTCGAGCGTCACGTGGGCGCGGGTCTCACCCAGGGACCAGAGCGCGCGCACGTCGAGGATGGGATAAGGACGAGCGTCGCAGGCATGGAGGATGGCCGAGGCTGTGGCCCAGTCGACCCCGCGGAGCACGCGAAGGAGCTCGACTTTCACCGCTTCATCCGAGGAGGCGAGCGCCGCGCGCGTGACCGCGCGCACGTCGCGCTCCGAGTTCTCGAGGCACCGCGGACGGGACCGCGGCGATTTCCAGGCGCAGAGCGCCAGAAATTCCGCGCGCGTCAGGCAGCCCCGGGCTCGAACCCTCGTCCGGATCGAATCGAGGAGGCGATCCCCCTCGGGGCCGGGGAACCGGGACGCCCAGTAGGGGATCTCCTCAGCCGGGAATCGGAGGGCGAGCTTCCGTTCCTTTCGCGCTGCGCGCGGCATGCGCGTAGGATAGCATCGCCTGCCATGCTCATCCCTCTCGACGCCATCCGGGACGCCGCGGCCCGCACCACGCCGCATCTTCATCGCACGCCCATGCTCTCCTCGCGAACCATCGGCGAGCGCGCTGGGGTTAGGCTCCTCCTCAAGTGCGAGAGCTTTCAGAAGACGGGGTCCTTCAAGCCGCGCGGCGCCCTCAACATCGTGCTCTCCATGTCGGAGGAGCGCCGCCGTCGTGGACTGATCACCGTCTCCGCGGGGAATCACGCGCAGGCCGTCGCGTGGGCCGCGCGCGTGGCGGGCGCTCCGTGTACGGTGGTCATGCCGACGGACGCTCCGCGGTCCAAGATGGAGGCCACGCGCGGCTATGGCGCCACGATCCTCACCCACGACGATCGCGCCACGCTCTTCGACCGGCTTCACGAGGAGGAGGCGCGAACGGGCGCGTCGTTCGTCCATCCGTTCGATGATCCAATCGGCCTCGCGGGAGCTGGAACCGCCGGGCTCGAGATCGTGGAACAGGCGCCCGACGTCGACTGCGTGATCGTGCCGATCGGCGGCGGGGGATTGATGGCCGGCGTCGCGAGCGCGGTGAAGGGATCCTTGCCCCGGTGCCGGGTCGTTGGCGTGGAGCTGGAGGCCGGCCCCGGCATGCGGCCCGCGATCGCGGCGGGGAAGCCCGTTCCGGTGCCGCGTCCCAAGACGGTGGCCGACGGGCTCACGCCTCCGTTCGTCGGAGCGCGCCCGCTCGAGATCGCGCGCGAGGCGTTGGACGAGATCGTGCTCGTGTCCGAGTCCGAGATCCTCGAAGCGATGCGCCTCCTGCTCGTGCGGGCCAAGCTCTATGTGGAGGGATCCGGAGCGACCGCCACCGCGGCGCTCCTCGCAGGCAAGATTCGTCTGCCCGCCGGCGCGACGGTGGTGAGCCTCGTCTCGGGCGGCAACGTGGACCCGGAGCGGATGATGGCCGCGTTTTCCTCGCAGGAGGGTGGATGAAAGTTCTCTTCGTGAACGAAGCGGGCGTGCGCGAGCTGCTCCCGATGGACTCGTGCGTGGCCCTCATGCGCGATGCGCTCACGGCCCTCTCGCGTGGCGACGCGGTGCTGCCGCTTCGGAGCAAGGTGTCGCTGCCGGACCAATCCGGACTCCTCGGACTCATGCCCGGCTATCTGGGCGATCCCCAGAGCTTCGGGCTCAAGGTCGTGGCGGTCATGCCGGGGAACCACGGCACACCGTACGACTCCCATCAGGGCGTGGTGATGCTCTTCGGCGTGAAGCACGGCGAGCCGCTCGCGGTCATGGACGCGTCCTCGATCACGGCCATCCGGACCGCGGCCGCTTCGGCGGCGGCCACGGACGTGCTGGCGCGCCCCGACGCGGGCGACCTCGCGCTCATCGGCTCCGGTGCGGAGGGGCGGACGCATCTCGCCGCGATGAAGGCGGTGCGCCGGCTCCGGCGGGTGCGGGTCTGGAGCCGGACCCGAGCGAACGCGGAACGCTTCGCGCGCGAGGAAGGAACCGTTGCGGGCGTTCCGATCGAGGTCGCGGAGACCGCGGAAGCGGCCGTGAAGGGGGCCGACCTGATCTGCACCACGACCTCGTCGAAGGAGCCCGTGCTCGAAGGGAAGTGGCTCGCCTCGGGCGCCCACGTGAACGCGGTCGGTTCCTGCTTCCCCACCGCACGCGAGCTCGACACCAACGCGGTGCGGCGCGCGCGGCTCTACACGGACTGCCGCGAGTCGTGCCTGAAGGAGGCGGGCGACTTCATCATTCCGAGGAACGAGGGGTCCATCGACGACGGGCATCTCATCGGGGAGGTCGGGGAGGTGTTCCTGGAGCGGATCCCGGGACGCCGGTCGCAGGACGAGATCACGCTCTACGAATCACTCGGGGTCGCGGTGGAAGATCTCGCGGCCGCGCACGCCATCCATCGCCGCGCGCGCGAATCGGGAGCGGGGACGTGGCTCGAGTGGGGCGGCCCTCCCTAGAACGCCTCGGCCACGCTGAAGTAGAAGAGGTTCTCCTTCTCGCTCCACGCGTAATCGAATCGCATGTGCATCGGGAAATTCCGCGTCAGCTTGTAGCGCGCTCCGAGCCCTCCTGCCGGGAGGAGCGATGCGCTGCCCAGGTCCCCGAAGGTCGGGGCGACCTGGCCGAAGCCGAAGAAGGCGACCGCACCGACCCGGCCCCGCGAATGCCAGCGCAGCTCCGCCTGCGCCGTCGTCATCCACCGATCCCGATAGCGCCCCTGCGTGTATCCGCGCAGACCGAAGCGCCCCGCGCCGACGGAGGGCAGGAGATAGGAAGGCGCCTCGTCGGACGCCGTCGCCGCGTTCACGTTGGTCGCGAGGAGCAGCCGCTCGCCGCGGAGCCTCGTGTACCACGACCATCCGGCCGTCATGCGCTGGAAGTTCGCCGTCGAGCCGCCCGTGAAGAACCAGGTCTTGAGCAGGGCCAGCGATCCGCGGGTCGGCCAGTAGTCGTCGTCCCGCGTGTCGTACTCCCCCTGCAGCCCGAGCGCGAAGAGGTCGGTGTGCCCGAGGTCGGAATCGAGGGCCGCGAGCTCGGGGGGTAGCTCGTCCCGCAGCCTCACCGTGGTGCCCATCCAGAGCAATCCGGCGCCCGCGTACAGTCCCGGCACGAGCCGTCGCGCCGCTGTGCCGACCGCGAAGTCGAGCTTCTGGGCGATCGGCACGGAAACGCCGGCGTCTCCCGCATCTTCACCGATCCCAAAGAAGTCGTAGCGCACGTCCATGTGGCTGTAGAGACCCCGGAGTCGCCACGAGTCGTGCGCGAGCCGCGCCATCTCGAGCGCCATGAGCCCCCAGCTCTTGTTGTCGGTGTAGAAGCCGCCGATCGCGCCGGTCGAAGGCTTGAGGGTTGTGTCCGCGTCGAAGCGATGGATGGCGCCGAGCATGAGCACGAGGCCCCAGCCAACCTGAGAATTCTTGAAGGGAATGGGTGCGATGAGCGGCGTGATCCCGGACCCACTCGACGGTGCGGCGTTTCCCGGCTCGAGGGTGGTGGCGTCGACACCGGGCGTGGGCGCCACCTGGGGATCGACGGCCACCGGCGCTTCGTCGGCCGTGGCCGTTGCCACGGAGAACGACAGACAGAGGAGAACCGCGAAGACGGGCCAGGCGAGCGCGGGACGAAGCATCGGCGGAGACTAGCGTCCTCGCCCCGCTACGGCAAGACGCCTACCTCGAGACCGGCCCCAGCCCCGCCCGAAGAACCGCGCTCTCCGGCTCGGGACGCGTCGTCGTGGCGGAGAGTGAATCGCGCATGGCCGCCACCGCGACGGAATCGGCCCGCAGGGGCTCGACCTGCGACGGCGCGACGCCCGCGAAGGCTCCGTCCGGATGCTGCGCGGCGGGGGACATCGTGGCCGCGGCGCGCGCCGGGGTCGATGAGGAACGCGGGAGCGCGGGGTGAGCCGGAGCGGGAGGAGGAGCGTCGCTCGCGTTCACCGCCACGCTCACCGCGGGGCGAAGGTTCGGGACCCAGCGCCGGACGTCCCGCATCCAGCGCGCCGTGAAGGCGAACGCGCCGAGGTGCGTGTCGTCCGGCTTCAGCCAGTCGTGCCAGCCCGCGGGGCACGTGGCGGCGATCTCCGGAATCTCGTCCGAGATGAATGCCTGCCGGTCGCCGGCGTCGAGAAGGAGCCGCGGCCCCACCCACACGCGGCGCCACTCATCCGACTCGGGCGCGAGCCCGTACCACGCGAGCGCGCCCAGGCACTGGATTCGTCCCATGCCGGACGCGGGAATGGTGCCCACGGCCCAGTGGCCCCGACGATCGAGGAGGCTGGCCCACTCTTCGACGGCGGAGAAGTCGGCGCTCGTGAGATGGACGCTGTCCTCCGACGCCCTCGTCACGGCGGCCGCGAACGCACGCATGGCGTGGGCCTCATGCACCGCGCCCGCGGAATCCAGGCGGGCCGCCTCGTACGGAATGAATCCGTCGTTGTCGCGCACGGCGAGCTTCAAGAAATTGGTGTAGAGCCTCTGGCGCGCGCTCGTGGCGGCGAAACGGGCCGGGTCCTTCTCGTCGAAGACCAGCGCGGGCTCCAGGGCCACACGGCGCCAAGCCTCGCGCGTGATCGAACGGCCGAAATTCGGACGGCTCAGGATCTCTTCCTGAATGGCCGGGCTCGAGAGCGACCTGCCCCACGTCGCGAGCCGATGTCCCACCGAGTAGCCGGACACGATGCCGATCGCCGACCCGAGCACGGCGAGCGGGCTCACGAGATTCATCGTCGAGCGATAGAGCTCGTCGTACTGCTCGGGAAGGGGAGACCGGATCGAGGTCGCCGGCATTTCCAGCCACACGCCCCGGTCCACGCGGCCCCGGACGGTGAGCGGGGGATAGCTCGTGCCCGTGACCGAGCGCCAGTATTCGCGGTCGGAGGACACGGGGATGAATCGCTGCGCATCGACGTCGTACTGGCGGAATGCCCTGCCCCGCGCCGAGAGCTCCACCACGAAGTGGGAGACCGAGTCGGAGGGTGCGTTCCGGTAGGAGAGGACGCGGAGGTTCTCGAAGAGATCCTCGTTCAGATCCGACGGCGGGCTCGCCTGCGTTCCAATGACGTAGCCCAGCACGCAGAGCACGAGCCAGATGGTGAGGATATGGGTCTTGATGAACAGGCGGCCGGCCTGCTTGGCCCACGAGACGAGCTGCTCCCGGCGTTTTCGCAACGACATGGACGCCCCCTGGTTCTCTCGTCGATGTTGGAGTGGATGGGTGCGGCCAATCCCGGCCGCACGGCACCCTGGGTTTATCGGCTCGATGCTGCGGCGCTTGAGGTAAAGCTCGTAATGCTATGCCGTAAAGCGTATTGCGGGTTGGTTAAAAGTTCGGTCGAGGGACCTCTCGGCGCGCGCCATTTTTGTTACATGCCCCTCCCGTCCCGGCCCTGCTAGCGTTGAAGGTGGTCATCCGTACGGGCGCTTCGCCCGCACTCAAAGGAAGGAATGGGATCCATGGCAAAGACTTTGGACGCGGACCAGATCATTCAGCAGGCGACGCCGCAGCAGATTCGAAACGGGCAGGAGCTTCAGCCGTTCGACCAGCTCGTGAAGATGCCGATCGCGCTCGGTGAGAACGCGTGCCGGGACAGCGTGGAGAGTTTGAACCAGCTCCTGGCCGACACCATCACCATGCGCGATCTCTACAAGAAGCACCACTGGCAGGTGAGCGGTCCGACCTTCTACATGCTGCACCTTCTCTTCGACAAGCACGCCGAAGAGCAGGGAACGCTCGTCGACATGATCGCCGAGCGCATCCAGTCCCTGGGTGGCGTGAGTGTCGCGATGGCGCCGGACGTGGCCGAAGCGACCCTGATCCCGCGTCCTCCGAAGGGCCGCGAGCCGGCGCCGGTTCAGCTGTCGAGACTCCTCCACGCGCACGAGGTCGTTCTCAAGGAAGCTCGGACGATGGCGCACGAGGCCGACGATCGCGGGGACGACGGGACCAACGACCTCCTCGTGAGCAACATCATCCGCACGAACGAGCAGCAGGTCTGGTTCGTGAGCCAGCATCTGGTGAATTCCAAGTGATCGCGCCGGGGCAGGGACGCTCCGGCTCCATACCCGAGGAGAGGACATGAAGACGACCGACACCCAGATGGCCGACGCCATCCTCGAGCAGCTGGAGCGGGAAGCGCCGCGCACGCGGCGCGTCCTCGAGCAGATTCCCGAAGGACGCGACGACTGGAAGCCGCATGACAAGTCGATGCCGCTCGGGCGGCTCGCGAACCTCGTGGCGACGATGCCGATGTGGGCCGCGCTGATCGTGAATCAGGACGAGCTGGACGTCCGCCCCAAGGACGGCCCGTCGGCCGAGTGGTCCAAGCAGGGCAGGACCCGCGCGGAGCTCGTGGAGGCGCATGACAAGGCGATGGAGCAGGCGCGCGCGGCGCTCCGGAACGCGACCGACGATCGCCTGATGAAAACGTGGAAGCTGCTCGCGGCTGGAGCGGTCATGAGCGAGGAGCCGCGCCACACGGTGCTAGAGGACACGGTCGCGCATCTCGCGCACCATCGGGGGCAGCTCACGGTCTACCTCAGGATGAACGACGCGATGGTGCCCTCCGTCTACGGACCGACGGCGGACGACCCGCGATTCGCGTAGCCGTGGTCACCGCGTTCGATCCGGCGTGAGCGCATCCGAGGTGGACGAGCGGGACGTGGAGCGGATCCTGCGCCGCGACTATCCGGAAAATGTCGACGAGGTCCGGGAAGCCATCCTCCGTCTCTCGGTCATCGAGAAGACGCGGGTGGTTCTCGCGTGTCTCAAGCTGGGCTCGGGGAGCATCGAGAAGCTGAGGTACCAGTTCCACGAGGCCCCGGGCTACTACCGAGATCTTCTGGGCCACGCGGAGACGCCGGGTTACATGAAACGGTGGAGCCGGTGGGAACGGCTGTCAGCGGAGGAGCGGCAATCGATCGAGGAGGAGGATCGCCGCCAGTACGAGGAATGGCTGCGACGGTAAGCCTTCAGCGGGACCGGCGGCGGTAAGCGTCCCGGAGGTTCTGCGTCAGGACCACGGGGTCGCCGCGACGCGGCAGCCGAGCGAGGGCGGAGACCGTGGTTCGGAGCTGCTCGAAGTACGTGCAGCAGGCGGGGCACTCGTCGAGGTGCTCCTGGAAGCCCGCGCGCGAATCGGACGGGACGCGGCTCTCGATGGCGTCCCCCATGAGGTCGATGGCTTCGTAACAGTTCATCGGATCCCCCGCGCCGCCACGCGCCCCACGCTCTCGGACGGGGCGGCCCCCTCCGAGGTTGCTCCATCGCGCATATACCGGTCGAGCGCCTGCCGAAGCTTCGCCCGCCCCCGATGGAGAATGACCCGGACATTCGTCTCGCTGAGAGCGAGAATGTTACAGACATCCCCCGCGGACAGTCCTTCCACGTCCCGCAGGAGAACCACCTGGCGCTGCATCTCGGGGAGACCGTCCACCGCCGCCTGAAGGACCTGGAGCGCCTCCTGGCTCTGATAGATGGCCTCCGGGTCGACCACGGACCAGGGGACCGGCGTCTCCTCCCAGAGCCCGCGCCGTCCTTGGCCCGGCTCCCATTCCACCTCCGAGGCCCGCGCCGCGGCCCGCGCGTGCAGGCGAGCGTCCCGCGCCGCGATCGTCCGTGCGCGTCGGACCAGAATGCTGAAGATCCACGTCTTGAGCGACGCGCGTCCCTCGAACGCATGGAGGCCGCGGATCACGGCGAGCCACGTCTCCTGCACGATGTCCTCGGCCAGGGCCGGGGAGGACGTGAACGTCCGGGCGAAATCGAGCAGCCCGGGCCCGAGGTCGGCGACGAGACCGGCGAATGCCGCTTCGTCGCCGTCCTTGAGCTTGGCCAGGAACGGGGCCTCGATGTCGGACACTGGGCGCTCCTCCATGGAGCCTAGACGGTAGCAAAGGAGGGCCGGCGCCGGAACGTCGTTGTGTAACGGGCCTGCACTCCCGAGGACTAACCAATGTGGCTCGCCGACCGGTGCGGCGGATCACGATCGGGAAGGAATTGGGAGAGCGGCGGGTGGTCTGGAACGGGACTCGCGGTGGGCATCCCTCGCGGGACCGGGCCGGTACTCGGTTCAACTCGGTGCAGGTGAGACGACAACCACCCGGAATCGAACGACTTGCTTCGACGAGAATCCCCGCCGCGTCTCCTCCTCCCGGACGGCTATCGGACCGTTCGGGGCGCTCCGTCGAGCGTGTTCTCGGCGGCGGCCGTCAACTCCTGAGCGCGGCCAGCACCTCTTCCAGCATCTTCTTCGCGTCGCCGAAGAGCATCCGGTTGTTGTCCTTGTAGAAGAGCGGATTGTCCACGCCCGCGTAGCCCGACGCCATGCTCCGCTTCATCACGATCGACGTGCTGGCCTTCCACACCTCGAGCACGGGCATGCCCGCGATGGGGCTGGACGGATCGTCCTCCGCCGAGGGATTCACGATGTCGTTCGCGCCGATCACCATGACCACGTCCGTGCCGGGGAAGTCTTCGTTGATCTCGTCCATCTCGAGAACGATGTCGTAGGGCACCTTCGCCTCGGCCAGGAGCACGTTCATGTGCCCCGGCATGCGGCCCGCGACCGGGTGGATCGCGAAGCGTACGTTGACGCCGCGCTCACGGAGAAGCTTCGTGATCTCGTACACGGTGTGCTGGGCCTGGGCGACCGCCATGCCGTAACCGGGCACGATGATGACGCTCTTGGCCTCGCGCAGGAGCTCCGCGGTTTCGGCGGCGGTGATGGGGTGAACCTCCCCGGCCGGCTGTGCGCCCCCCGCGGCCGGCGCGGCGCTTCCCTCCGTGCCGAATCCCCCCGCGATCACCGACAGGAAGCTCCGGTTCATGGCGCGGCACATGATGTAGGACAGGATCGCGCCGCTCGATCCAACGAGCGCCCCCGTGACGATGAGGAGGTCGTTCGAGAGCATGAAACCGGTGGCGGCCGCGGCCCAACCGGAATAGCTGTTCAGCATCGAGACCACGACCGGCATGTCCGCGCCGCCGATCGCCATCACCATGTGAACGCCGAAGAGGAGCGAGATCGCGGTGAGCACGTAGAGCGCGGTGAGCCCATGCGCCACGTCCTCCGCATGGAGGAACACGCCGCCGTACCAGAGGACCACGGCCAAGGCGGCCAGATTGAGAAGATGCCGTCCCGGAAGGATCACCGGCTTGCCGCTGATCTTGCCCGCAAGCTTCCCGAACGCGATCACCGATCCGGAGAACGTCACCGCGCCGATCAGGACGCCGAGATAGATCTCGATCTCGTGGATCGTCTTCTCGGCTCCGGTGAACTGCCCGGCGCCCGCGGGATCGATGTAGTTGGCGTACCCCACGAGCACCGCGGCGAGGCCGACGAGGCTGTGCATCGACGCGACCAGCTCGGGCATCTGTGTCATGCGGACCGAGCGCGCGAGGTAGAGGCCGATCGCCGCGCCCACGGCCATCGCGCCGGCGATCCACCCGTAGCCGGCCGGCGTCATCTGCGGTCCGAAGATGGTGGCCAGCACGGCGAGGACCATACCGGTCATGCCGAACAGGTTGCCGCGTCGCGAGGACTCCGGATTGGACAGGCCGCCGAGGCTCAGGATGAAGAGGATGGTCGCGGCGATGTAGGCGACGGTGACGAGACTCGCGGTCAGGATCGCCCCCTATTTCCGGAACATGCCGAGCATCCGGCGCGTGACCGCGAATCCACCGAACATGTTGATCGTCACGAGCGCGAGGCTCGCGACCGCCAGTCCGAGGATCCATCCGGTGGGCCGCAGGCTGGCCGTTCCGGCCATGACGGGCGGAGCCACTTGCACGAGGGCGCCGATCGCGATGATGCTCGAGATCGCGTTGGTCACGCTCATGAGGGGCGTGTGGAGCGCGGGCGTGACGTTCCACACCACCTGATAGCCCACGAAGCACGCCAGCACGAACACGGTGAAGTGGGGCAGGAAGGCAGCCGGCGCCGTGGCGCCGATGAGCGCGAAGAGACCGATGCCGGCGAGGAGGAGGATCGCGGTCCTCGCGGGCGACGCCGGAGCGCCTCCACCATGGCCGTGCCCCTTCGCGGCCTTAGTCTCCATGACGACCGGCTTGGCCGGGGGCTGAGGCGGCGCAGCCGAGAGCTTCGGCGGGGGAGGGGGCCACGTGATCGCGCCATCCTTGATGACCGTCGTGCCGCGAATGACCTCGTCGTTCATGTCGACGTCGAGCACGCCGTCCTTCTTCTTGCAGAGCTCCTCGGTGAGGCGGAGGAGATTGGCCGCATAGAGCGTGCTCGACTGCTTCGCGAGCCGGCTCGCAAGATCGGTGTAGCCGATGATCGTCACGCCGTGACGGACGACGGCTTCACCGGGCACGGTCAGCTCGCAGTTGCCGCCCTGCTCGGCGGCGAGATCCACGATGACGCTCCCCGGCTTCATCGATTGCACCATCTCGGCCGTGATCAGCTTCGGTGCGGGCTTCCCAGGGATGAGGGCGGTCGTGATGATGATGTCGGCGTCCTTCGCTTCCTTCGCGAAGACCGCGCGCTGCGCTTTCTGGAAGCCTTCGCTCATCACCCTGGCGTAGCCACCCACGCCGGCGCCCTCTTCGACATAGTCCACAGGCACGAACTGGCCGCCCATGGAGACGACCTGGTCGGAGACTTCGGGGCGGGTGTCGTTCGCGCGCACGATGGCCCCGAGTCCGGTGGCGGTCCCGATGGCGGAGAGCCCGGCCACGCCCGCGCCGATGACGAAGACCTTGGCGGGGGGCACCTTGCCGGCCGCGGTGATCTGTCCGGTGAAGAAGCGCCCGAAGGCGTTCGCGGCCTCGATCACCGCGCGATAGCCCGCGATATTGGCCATCGACGAGAGCGCGTCCAGCTTCTGTGCGCGCGAGATCCGGGGCACGCTGTCCATCGCGAGCACCGTGGCCTTCTTCGCCGCCAGTGCTTTCATCAGATCCGGGTTCTGCGCGGGCCAGATGAAAGAGACGAGGGTCGCCCCCTCGCGCATCAAGGCGATCTCGGCCTCGGACGGTGCGCGCACCTTGAAGACGATGTCCGCCCGAGGCCAGACGCCCTGGACGACCTCGGCCCCGGCGGCGCGATAGCTCTCGTCGTCGAAGTTGGCCGCGGCGCCGGCTCCGCTCTCGACGATGACGCCAAAGCCGAGCTGGATCAGCTTCGCGACCACCTCGGGAACGGTCGCGACGCGCTTCTCGCCTTCAGCCGTCTCGGCCGGAACTCCGATGATCAAAGGAGACGCTCCTACGATGACTGGTCCAGACACGCAAAAGGTTCGGCACCGCCGAACCAAGCAGGCATGATGCCGGATTCGGGCCGTCCCGACAAGGAGAAGCGTGGGGAGCGTGCGATCGGGCGGCGGGTCTGGTAGGTTTGGGTCATGGCGAAATTGCGCGTTCAAAGCTTCGGGGTCTCGCTCGACGGCTTCGGAGCGGGTACCGATCAAAGCCTCGAGCATCCCCTCGGCGTGCGCGGGCCGGAGCTGATGGAGTGGTTCTTCCCGACGCGCCGGTTCCAAACGATGTATGGGAACGGAGGCGGAGAGACCGGCACGGACAATGGCATGGCGGAGCAAGGATTCGCGAACATTGGCGCGTGGATCCTTGGCAGGAACATGTTCGGACCGGTTCGCGGTCCGTGGCCCGATGACAGCTGGAAGGGATGGTGGGGCGACGAGCCTCCGTATCACACGCCGGTCTTCGTCCTCACGCATCACGCGCGCGCGCCCCTTCCGATGGCCGGCGGCACGGAGTTCCACTTCGTCACGGGCGGGATCCGAGAGGCTTACGATCGGGCCATGCAGGCGGCAGGCGGCCTTGACGTTCGGGTCGGCGGCGGCGTTTCCACGGTTCGGCAGTATCTGGAGGCCGGTCTGCTCGACGAGCTCCATCTCGCGACCCGGCCGGTCCTCATGGGCCGCGGCGAGAATCTCTTCCAGGGCCTCGATCTCGACGCGCTCGGCTACGAGTGCGGTCCATTCGTCCCGGGTGAGCGCGCGGTCCACATGTTCCTGCGCCGGCGCGCGTGATTCGCCAATTCATCGAGCCCGTGCCGGGCTATGCGGCGGGAATCGGGCGGCTGGTATCGATGCTCGGGTACGTACGTGAAACGCTCCTCCACGCCGCGGACGGGCTCACGCGGGACGATCTCGATCACCTCCACGACTCCGAGAGCAATTCCATCGGCGCGCTCCTCGCTCATGCCGCGGCGGTGGAGCGCTTCTATCAGATGCTGACCTTCGACGAACGCAAGCCCACCGAGGCGGACGAGGCTCCCTTGCTTGCCGCGCTCGACCTGGGTGATCTCGGACGACGCGAGCTTCGCGGGCGCGACCTCGCCGGATATCTCGACGACCTTTCCGCGGCGCGCAAGGACACGCTCGCGGCTCTCGCTCACCGTGATGACGAATGGCTCGCGCGCCCGCTCGAGGCCATGCCCGACATGAACGCGCACTGGGCGTGGTTTCACGTGGCCGAGGACGAGATCAGCCATCGCGGCCAGATCCACTGGCTCAAGAAGCGCCTCCCGGGGCGCGAAAGGAGATCGTGATGACTCTGCCGGACACGGATTCCCGCCACGACACCATCCGCCTTGGCCCGCTCGCCGTTCGTTTCCTCGTGACCGACGGTGAATCGGCCGGGAGCGTGGCGGCGTTCGAGCTCGAGGTGCCGGCCGGGCAGCGCCTCATGGGGCCGGCCCACAGCCACGACCACTACGAAGAGACGATCTACGGCATCCAGGGGGAGATCACCTGGACCGTGGACGGCCAGGCCATCGCGGTCGGGCCGGGGGAAGCGCTTTGCATCCGGCGCGGCCAGGTGCATCGCTTCGACAATCCCGGAGACGACGACGCTCTGTGCCTCTGCATCGTCTCTCCCGCGGCGCTCGGTCCGGAGTACTTCCTCGAGATCGCCGAGGTGATGAGGGCCGCCGCGGGCGGACCACCGGACAAGGCGAAGCTCGCCGAGGTCATGCACCGCCACGGCCTCACCCCGGCGGGCTGATCCTCGAACGTTCCCGTCTCACGGAGAAGGGCGCCCGCTTCCGGACGCTCCACTCGGGTCCCGACGCGTTCGTCATCGCGAACGCGTGGGACGCGGGCTCCGCGCGGCTGCTCCTCGACCTGAAGCTGTTCCCGGCTGTCGCCACGTCCAGCGCGGCGGCCGCGATGGCCCAGGGGCTTCGCGACGGCCAGCTCGGGCGAGAACGCTCGCTCTCGAATGCGCGGATCATCGTGAGCGCGTCGGACCCTCTTCCGGTCTCTGCGGATCTCGAAAACGGATTCGGTGAGTCCCCCGAGGCGGTCGCGGAGACGATCCGTCTCGCTGCAGCCACCGGTTTGGTGGGGGCCTCCATCGAGGACGCGATGGAGGGGCATGGATCCGTCTACGACCCCACGCTGGCGGCCGAGCGGATCGCCGCCGCGGCGGAGGTGGCGCGGTCGGTTGGTTTTCCCTTCACCCTGACGGCTCGCGCCGAGAACTTCATCCGCGAGCGTCCCGATCTGGACGACACGATCGCCCGGCTCCAGGCGTACGAGCGCGCGGGCGCGGACGTCCTGTTCGCGCCCGGATTGCCCACTCTCGATGCCGTGCGCGAGGTGTGCGCGGCCCTGACGAAGCCGGTGAATTTCATGGCCGGTGTTCCCGGACGCTCGTTCTCCGTGGCGGAGCTCACCGCGGCCGGAGTGCGACGGATCAGCCTCGCCACCTCGCTCTATCGAGCCGCGATGGGCGGGATGGTGGGAGCGGCGAAGGAAATCGCGTCCCAGGGCACGTTCACGTACACGGAACGAAACTGGACGGGGTAGTAGGGCCTCATCTATCGTCTCCCGTCTTGGGTCTTTGACGGCCGTGCACCCCACAACCGGGAGTCCATGACCATGAGCCATATGCTTCGAATGACGATCTTGGCCCTGTTCCTCGTTTCCCTCGCCGCCACTCCCGCCCTCGCAGGCGTGGGATTCCACGGCGGGCTCTCGCTCAGCCCCGATGATTTCGTCGCGGGCATCCACTGGAAGGCCAAGCCGGTCGCCGAACAGCTGGTCTTTGTCCCGAGCGTCGAAGTCGGGTTCGGCGACGCCACGATGATCGCGGGCAACGCGGACCTTCATTACATCTTCAAGACCAAGTCAAAGCTTCAGCCTTACGCCGGCGGCGGGCTCACGCTCAACTGGTTCGATTTCGACGGCGAAGACGAGACGGACTTCGGCGGAAGCTTCCTCGGTGGAATCTCGCTCTCACCGAAGATCTATTTCGAGACGAAGGTTGGACTCGGAGATGTGCCGGACTGGAAGTTCCTGGTTGGCTGGCGTTGATCACACGTAACCAAGGGGGACCGTTGAACCATCTGAAGAAGGCAGTCGCCGCAGGCATCTTCGCCATCGCACTCGTCGCCACCTTCAGCATTCCCTCGCAGGCCAGCCCGGCCGCCGACGTCGCTGCGGTTCACGCGGCCGATGACGCCTGGATCAAGGCGTACAACGCGGGCGAAGTCGCGAACGTGGTCGCGCTCTACGATGAGAAGTCCGTGATCTACGCGCCTGGAGCGCCTGCTGTGGAAGGCCGCGCGGCCATCCAGGCGTTCTTCGAGAAGGACATCGCCGCTTTCGCGAAGACCGGCCTCGTGATGTCGCTCGCCGCCAATCCCGACGGTGGCGTGTCGGGCAACACGGGGTGGTCGTCCGGCACGTGGTTCGCGAAAGACAAGGACGGCAAGGTGGCGGACAGCGGCTGGTATTTCTCCGTGTCCAAGAAGGTCGGCGGAAAGTGGCTCTACGTTCGCGACGCGTGGAATTCGAACGGTCCGGCGACCCCGGCGGCCACGACGCAGAACTGACGAGCTAGGCGGTGCGGGCTCTCGCTCGGCGACGGTTGGTCTCCGGCCAGTCGATCGAGCGGGAGCCGTCGCGATCCGGCGCCTGCCACGCCAGCGGGTAGTAAGGCTGTCCCATGACGCCGAGATACAGGCGATGGGTCCGCTCGAAGAACCCGACCGTGTGGTAGCTCTTCGGAAATCCGAGCTGGACCGAATCCATGTGGTGCATGAATTCGTGGCACAGCGTGGATAGGATCGTCCGCGTGGACGTCCACTTCCGGATCATCGGCGTTCGCGTCCAGAGCCGGATCCGCGACAGCGCGAAGGTGTAATCCCCCAGGGTCTCGGATGACAGCCGGCCCTCGTGGGTGCGGTGCGGACGCACCCCGAGCAGGTTCAGGCTGGGGGTCGGGACGTCGTAGAATCGCGCGAAGGAATCGAGCAGCTCCTGGCAGGCCCGGCACAGGGGCTCGCGCTGCTCCGCTTCGCGCGCGGTGTCGAGCTGCTCCACCCAGGAGGCGAGTGCATCGGAGGACGGGACCTGAATCTCGGCGAGCCGGCTGCTTTCGTCGTACTCGTGACGGAGCGTGAGACGCGAAGGTCGTCGATCGGTCACCATGGATGCAATCTAAGGCGGACGTGAATACGAAGAAAGAGGGAACATGAAGCATCGCGTGGTCGTGCTCGGAGCCGGGTTCGGCGGGCTGGAGCTGACGACGATTCTGTCGGACTCGCTCGGCGACTCGGTCGACGTTCTGCTGATCGACAAGGCCGAATGCTTCGTCTTCGGGTTCTCGAAGCTCGACGCCATGTTCTGGAGGCAGCCGCCGAAGGCGGTCCAGCACCCGTACAGGGCCATCGCGAAGCCGGGCGTCCGCTTCCTCCAGACCGTCGTTCGCGAGATCGACCCGGCGGGGAAGCGCGTGGTCACGGACGCCGGCGCGTTCGACGCCGACATCCTCGTCGTGGCGCTCGGCGCCGACTACGACCTTGCGGCCACACCCGGACTCGTGGAGGAAGGCACCGAGTTCTACAGCGTGGCCGGTGCGCTCGCCCTGCGCGACGTGCTCCCGCGGTTCGAGGGCGGTCCCATCATCGTCGGAGTCACCGGGAAGTCGTTCAAGTGTCCGCCCGCCCCGAGCGAGGCGGCTCTTCTCGTGCACGACTTCCTGGAGGAGCGGGGCCGGCGCCAAGCGGCCGACATCGCGCTGGTGATGCCGTTCGGCATTCCCATCCCGCCTTCGCCCGAGACGTCCACGGCGATTCTCGCGGCCTTCGAGAAGCGGGGCATCCGGTACGTGAAGGACAGTCTCGTGACGGCGCTCGATCCCGGCCGCAAGGTGGCCGTGCTGAGCGACGGAACGGAGCTGCCGTACGCGCTCTTCCTCGGCGTTCCCGTCCATCGCGTGCCGCAGGTGGTGGTGGATTCCGGTCTGTCGTCGCACCCCTACGACTGGGTCCCGGTGAACAAGCAGACGCTCGAGACCCGATATCCCGGCGTTTACGCCGTGGGGGATGTGAACGGCGTGGGCACGCCCAAGGCCGGCGTCTTTGCGGAGGGCGCCGCGCGTGTCGTCGCCCTGTCGATCGTCGCGCAGCTTCGCGGGGGGGCGGGGCCCGAAGCCTACAAGGGACAGGGCGCCTGCTACGTGGAGTTCGGTCATGGCGAGGTGGGCCGCGTGGACGTCGACTTCTTGAGCGGCCCCAAGCCGTCGGGCGCCTTCCAGGAGCCGTCCGAGATGCTGGTTCGCGAGAAGTCCGTGTTCGGAACGAGCCGCCTCACGCGATGGTTCGGCAGCGTCTACCAGCACCAAGACTAGCCAGAGCCCCCGCTTCTCGATAGCCTATCCGTCATGCCCCTGACATCCGGCCATCGGCTGGGTTCCTACGAGATCCTCGGTCCCCTCGGCGCCGGCGGCATGGGCGAGGTCTATCGCGCCCGTGACACGAAGCTGGGGCGCGAGGTCGCGCTCAAGGTCCTTCCCGAGACGGTAGCCCACGATCCCCAGCGCTTGGCGGGATTCGAGCGTGAAGCCCGCATGGCCGCGGGCCTCAACCATCCCAACATCGTGGTCCTGCATTCGATCGAGGAAGCGAACGGCACGCGTTTCATCACGATGGAGCTGGTGGAAGGGGAGGTCCTTGCCCGTCAGATCGCACCCGGCGGCCTTGCCGTGGGGCGCCTCCTCGAGATCGGGATCGCGCTGGCCGACGCGCTGGTGGCGGCGCACGGGAAGGGGATCGTCCATCGCGATCTCAAGCCAGCCAACATCATCGTGACGCGGGACGGACGCGTGAAGGTGCTCGACTTCGGCCTGGCCAAGATTGCGCCCGGGCCGATGGACGCGGGATCGCGAACCGCGTCACTCGACGCTCCTCTCACCGTGTCCGGACAGGTGGTGGGGACCGCTCCGTACATGGCGCCGGAGCAGCTGCGCGGCGAGCCGGTCGACGTCCGCTCGGACCTCTTCGCTCTGGGGATCATCCTGTACGAGCTCGCCGCCGGCCAACGGCCGTTCGCCGGAAGCACCATGGTCGACGTGGGGACCGCGATCCTTCGTGACGAGCCGAAACCGCTTCAGGCTATCCGAAGCGATCTCCCGCGAGAGCTCGCACCCATCGTCGCGCGCTGCCTCGAGAAAGATCCACGCCCGCGGTATCAGACCGCAACCGAGCTTCGCCGCGATCTCGGGCTCATCCAGGAGAAGCTCCAAGCATCACGGCCCGCAGCCGGGGCCGAGTCTCCGTCCATCGCCGTCCTTCCATTCGTCAACATGAGTCGCGACGAAGACAACGAGTACTTCTCGGACGGACTGTCCGAGGAGCTGCTCAATGTCCTGGCCAAGATCCCGGAGCTCAAGGTGACAGGCCGGACCTCGTCGTTTGCGTTCAAGGGGAGGCAGGAAGACCTGCGCGAGATCGGGCAGAAGCTCGGCGTCGCGACCCTTCTCGAAGGATCCGTCCGCAAGGCGGGGAACCGGGTGCGGATCACCGCGCAGCTCGTGAAGACCTCAGACGGCTTCCACTTGTGGTCGGAGACCTACGATCGCGTGCTCGACGACATCTTCGCGGTGCAGGACGACATCGCCCGCGCGGTGTCGGAGGCACTCCATGTCCGGCTCCTGGGGCAGCGCAAGTCGACCCAGTCCACCGGCGAGAGCTTCGAGCTGGTCCTTCGAGGCAAGCACCTCCTCCTGCAGAACACCCACGCGGCGATCATGAGAGCGATCGCGCTCTTCGAGGAAGCGATCCGGAAGAATCCACGAGACGCATCGGCATGGGCGGGGCTCTCGCAGGCGCACGGCTATCTGGTCGGGTTCTACGGAGCCGCGAGTGAGAATCGGCGAATCTGCAGGGAGGCGGCGGATCGCGCGCTGGAGCTGGACGACAGCCTCATGGACGCGCACGCCGTGAAGGGAGTGATCGTCGGGTATATGGATTTTCGCTGGGACGAAGGGATCGCCCACACGCGCAGGGCGCTGGCACTCGCCCCGGGAGCCAGCGAACCCATGCTCACCCTGTCCCAGTACCTCGGGTTCAAGGGATGGCTGGACGAGGCTCTCGACCTCGCCCGACGGGCTCAGGCCCTGGATCCGATGAATGCACAGGTTCACGTCAATCGAGCCAGGGTCGAGGGCTGGTCCTCCAATCTGGAGGCCGCTCACGACGCCTGTCTCCGAGCTTTGGAGCTGAGCCCAGGGATGACTGCCCTGCATTCATTGGTGGGAATGACGCTCGCACGGCTGGGACGGACGGAGGAAGGGCTGGCCGAGATCGCGAAGGAAGGATCGCTCGGCTATCGGTTGCATGCCGGCGCCATCGCGCATCACCTCAGGGGTGAGCCCGAGGAGGTGGATGCGCTCCATGCGAAGCTGATCGAGCTCGGTGACGACTGGGCATCCCAGATCGCGGCCATTCACGCCCTGCGCGGCCGGGTGGACGAAGCATTCCGCTGGCTCGAACGTGCCTACGATCTACGCGACCCCGGTATCGGCACCATCACCGTGCTCTGGCACCTCCAGAGCCTGCACTCCGACCCGCGATGGGCCCCGTTCGTCGCCAAGGTGGGTTTGAGGTAGAGGGCGACGGCATCACGGTACGTTTGGAATCTTGACGATGCTCCCCCTCGCCTGCGGATCGCTGGGGTCCTTGACGACGCTGACGTAGAGCTCTTTACCGTCCGGGCCGAACGCCACGTTTGTCGTTCCATCACCCGCCGCTATGGAGAACACGTGCAGGAGCTTCCCATCGGGAGCGATCTTCAAGATCTTCCCGCCGAACCACTGGGCCACGTACATGTCGCCTTTCCCATCGATCTTCATGCTGTCCGGCCCCAGCCACCAGGAGCTGTTCTTGTTCGGCACCAGAACGTTCAGCAGAGCGAAGTTTTCCCGGTGACTGAGCGAGCCGTCGCTCTCGATCCGGAACTTGAGGATGCAGTTCCCGACGGTTTCGCTGACGTAGAGCGTCTTCTGGTCGGGTGAGACGCCGATTCCGTTGGCGTAGTTGAGATCGTCCGCGACCTGGGCCCAATCCTTGCCGCCCGGGGCGAGGTGGAGGATCTTGCCGGCGACCGCGGTCGGCGCGCCCTGATACGGTCCGAACACCGTCGCGTAGGCTCCACCGTCTGCCGTGACGACGATGTCGTTGATGCCGCCCGCGAACGGCCGGCCCTTGTCATCGGCATCCCAGCGCTTGAGCTCCTTGCCGGACATGTCCAGCTCGAGGATCGCGCCACGCTCGTCGGTGCACGCGAGAAGGAAGGTGCTCTGCTTCGAGAGGGCCAGGCCGTTGTGGCTGCAACCCGGCCGGCTGTTCAGCACGGTGCTGGTCTTGCCGTCCCATTTCGAGAGCGTGCCGGTCGTCCAGGCCACGTAGTAGAGGTTGCCGTTCACGAACAGCGGCCCTTCGGGCCCGAGCACGTCGGACACGACCGTGACCTCTTCGGCTCCCGCGACTCCGATGCAGAGCATGACGCCGACGACCCCACTCATGAGCCCAGCGATCTTCATCGCGCCTCCTCGTTTGCCCAGTGATCGTGCATGGCCGAATGCGGCCCACTCTGGCACCTGACTCGGTCCACCGCAAGGAGCGGAGTAGGTTAGACTCCCCGCCATGAACGTCCTCGACTGGCTCCTCGACTCCGATCCGGCCATTCGTTGGCAGGTCCTGCGCGACCTGGCCGACGCGTCGCCGGCGACCGTCGCGGCGGAGCGCGCCCGCGTGGCCACCGAAGGCTGGGGCGCGCGGCTCCTCGCTCTGCAGGAGGACGGCCAGTGGGAAGGGGGCGCGCTCTTTCCGGCGCGGAGGGCCGACGGCGGGGAGAAACCCAAGGGCCAGCCGTGGACGGCCACAGCTCCCACGCTCGTCCTTCTACAGGAATTCGGAGTCGATCCCCACGATCCCAGAGTCCGGGCCGCGGTGGACAGGGTCCGGGAACACAGCCGCTGGGAGCACGCCGGCCAGGCCTTCTTCAGCGGCGAAGTGGAGCCGTGCATCAACGGGATGGCGGTTTCCTTGGGATCCTACTTCGGGCAGGACGTGAACGGCATCGTCGCGCGTCTCGTGGGGGAGCAGCTCG
>DATJGP010000098.1:0-11362 GCA_035494915.1 Candidatus Eiseniibacteriota bacterium
CAAGCTCATCGTGGGCTCTTCGCCGTACAGGCAGGCCAGCGGCGATACCCTTCCCACCATTTCCGCATGGGACGGGACCCAGTGGACGCCATTCGATGCGGGGCTGAACCGCAGGTCGGTCTCGTGCCTGGCGCTTTTCGAAGGGGACCTCATCGCGGGCGTCCAGCAGGAGTACAACGGCGGAGCCTACGTTTCGTACGTCGCGCGATGGAATGGAACCTCGTGGCAGCAGATGGGAGGGACCCTGAACGGCTTCGTCGGCGCGATGACCGTGTATCAGAACCGCCTGATCGTCGCGGGGTCGTTCGACACGGCTGGGGGCGCATCAACGAAAAGCATCGCGGCCTGGAACGGCGCCGCGTGGGAGCCGCTGGGGAGCGGCATTGGCGGGGGAACGAACTCCACGGGGACCGTCATCGCCCTCGTCGCGGACGCAACGACGCTCGTCGCGGGTGGCGAGTTCTTGACCGCAGGCGGAATCCCAGCCGTGAATGCCGCACGGTGGAATGGGACGGCGTGGGACTCCCTACCCGGCCTCGAGCACCCGAGCAGTTATGTGTTCGTCCGGGCCCTGGAGATGTACCAGGAGGCCCCCGTCGCGGGAGGGCCGTTCTTTACCGATCCCGTGCGAAGGTGGAGCGGCGCCACATGGGTACCGATGTCCATCCTGAATGGCACCGTCGAGTGTCTCACGATCTACGATGGGTCCCTCATCGTCGGCGGCTACCTACCCCAGAGCGCGAACGGAGTCGCCAGGTGGGTTCCTCCACCCCCGGGTTGAAGCATTTCGGGTCGTGACCTTCGGACTCATGCCCAGCCTCCACCGCGCGGAACACGCGCACCCACGACAGGCACCATCCAGACGGCGTACTGCTTGGGATCGAGGATCGTCTGGATCATCTGGTTGAAGAGCGCCGTGGATTCCTCCACCGAGAAGCGCGAGTGCTCCGCCGAGAGCTCGGCGTATCCGTCCCTCCAGGCCGTGATGATCGCGGCGAAGGTTTCGCGCGGCACGCGCAATGTGTCCACGATGATGTAGTCGATCGCGATCTCGTCGAATCCTTGCGCCTCGAGGATGGCGTACGTGTCCCGCCCGATGTAGAGGTCGGTCTCGGTCTTCTCGCCGAAGTTCTTCGGCACCTCGTTCCAGAAGTCGTCCGGATCCAGACGGTTCCCCTTCTGGAAGTGCAGCATCCCGTAGTCCTCGGGGATGAGATGGAGCCATCCGCCCGGGCGCGTCACGCGCTTGAGCTCGGCGATGACCTGGTCCGGATGCGGGATCGAGTGGAGCACGTGGCGGCAGACCGTGAGATCGAACGATGCGTCGGGAAGACCGAGCTCGTAGAGGCTCCGGTGCTCGAACTTCACCCGCGAGGCGAGCCTGCCGTAGCGGTTTCGCGCGAGCTCGAGATGATGATCGAGCACATCCACGCCGACCACCTTCGACTGGGGAAACAGCTCGGCGAGGCGTGACGAGCCCTCGCCCGTGCCGCATCCGCCGTCCAGGATGTCGATGCTCGGGGAGAGGCCGTAACGCTTGTAGAGCGGCGCTTCCTGCGGCCAGATCGCATTCGCCTGGGCCTCCAGATTGCGCACCATGGATTCGTCGGCCATCTGCTCGCGCTGCGGATTGAGATCGGTCACGTCGGTCGCCCCCCGGCGGTTGCGCGCTCTGGCGCGGCTCTAGAGGTGTCCCAGCTCTTCGAGGGCTTGGATGGCGGTGGGATTCTCGGGGTTCAGCTCGAGCGAATGGCGATACGCGCGGACCGCGAGGGTCTTGTCCCCCTTGAGCCGGTAGGCCTCGCCCAGGCTGTTGAAGGCATTCGGCGATTTCGGATAGGCGTCCGTGTTCAGCCGGAGCACCGCGATGGCGTCCTCGACGCGTCCCAGGGCGAGGAGCCTCTCACCCAGTTCATTGAGCGTGCCCTCCTCGAACGGGATCTGGTCGGGGTTCGCCGTGCGCGACGTCCAGTACGCCTTCTCCAGGCCGCCGATCCCCCGGTCCCAGTAGGATCGCAGGAAGCGTCTGCCCTTCGAGTCGACATTCACAGGCTGCCCGTCGAGGAGGAACGGACCCTCGGCGATCTCCTCGAGGTACTGAACCTTCCACGCCCGCCCCGTGCGGACCCAGCGCTCGCGGTGCGTCACGTTCGTGACCAGCTCCTGCACCGTCGAGTCCGTCGCTCGCTCCGACCGCGCGTAATGCTGGCGCGTGTAGACGATCGCCGTGTCTCCGTGAACGGAGAGGCTGTCGATCGTGATCTTGGTGTCGGGACGGACGTCCACCTCGTCGTTCAGGCTCTGCATGAATCCCCCGGCCGCCTCCTCGCGCGAAACCACCTGGCCGTCATAGGCGCGATAGCGATAGTCGGGCGTGAAGATGGACCAGAAGGTGGCGGAGTCGCGCTCCGCCCGGGCCCTGAGGTTCTTGTCGATCTGAGCCTGGATCGCGGTGCGGACGCGATCGGCGCGCGTGGAGCATCCCGTCGCGAGCGCGAGGCTCGCGACCGCGGCGGCCAGCGCGGGGAGTGCCCTGGTTCTGGGAGCGATCATCCCGGCGTCGCGCGGCCCTCGGCGTCGAGGGCTTCGTTCGCCAGCTCGTCCGCGCGGGCGTTCTTGGCACGCGGCACGTGCCGGAGCGAGTGCCGGCCAACCGCGTTCAGGAGCATCGTGGCCCGGCCGTGGAGCGACTGGAGCCTCGGCTCCTTGACCCGGTACTGACCGAGGAGCTGCTTCACCACCAGCTCGCTGTCCAGGTAGAAGTCCGCCTCGGCGGCGCGGCAGTCCTTCAGGTACTGAAGGGCCGCGATGAGGGCGAGATACTCGGCTTCGTTGTTCGTGTGGGTGCCGAGCGTCCGGCTGATCTCGTAGACGGTGCGCCCCGTCTCATCCTGGATCACGACGCCGATGGCCGATGGGCCGGGGTTCCCGCGAGCCGCGCCGTCCGTGTGCACGATGTACTTCATGAGTCGCAGCCTACGCGGGGGACGCCTGTTTGACAACGATGAAGGCCAAAGCGAGAATGGGCATGCGCTAACGCTCCATCCACCTTCCCCGGAGGACATCGATGTCGAAATCCAGCGTCGAGCAGGCCGAGCTGATGCTCCATCTCTACGAGATGCGGCGGGAGCCCGAGATGCGCCGCGCCCGCCATCACGTGATGCACGAGTTCAAGCCGACCACCTGGGACGAGCTCCGCTATCTGTCCGGCGACGACGGCGACCGCTGGTTCCGCATGGTCACGTCGTACTGGGAGATGGTGGCGAGCATGGTGAACCGGGGCTTTCTCGACGAGGACCTCTTCTTCGACACGCAAGGGGAGGGCCTGTTCGTGTGGCTGCGCGTGAAGGAAATCGTGCCCGAGGGACGAAAGAACCTCCGGCCGACGTGGCTCTGGAACCTGGAGCAGATGGCCATTCGCCAGCAGGCGTGGCGGGAGAAGACCTACGTCGGCGTGGACAAGACAATCGCCGACGGCTCGAAGCTCAAGGGCTCGAAGGCGGCCAAGAAGATGAAGAAGGCGGCGAAGCGCTAGCGCGTGGGCAACACGTTCGGAACCCTTCTTCGCATCACGACGTTCGGCGAGAGCCACGGCCCCGCCGTGGGCGTGATCCTCGACGGCTGCCCTCCCGGTGTGGAGATCGACGCCGGGGCGGTGCAGCGCGATCTCGACCGTCGACGTCCGGGCCAGAGCGCCGTCACCACGCAGCGCCGCGAGGCCGACCAGGTGGAGATCCTCTCGGGCGTCTTCGAGGGGCGGACCACGGGGGCCCCGATCGCGATGGTGGTGCGGAGCGAAGACGCGCGGCCCCAGGACTACGCCGCGCTCAAGGACGTATTCCGCCCCGGCCACGCCGACTACACCTACTTGAAGAAGTATGGCATTCGCGATTACCGCGGAAGCGGGCGCTCCTCCGGACGCGAAACCGTCGGGCGGGTGGCCGCGGGGGCGGTGGCGCGGCGCGTCCTGGAGCGTGAGGGGTGCCGCGTGCAGGCCTTCACGGTGCAGGTCGCCGAGATCGTCGCGCGCGAGCGCAAGGCGGAGATCGCGGAGCGCAATTCCGTGCGCTGCCCCGATGCGGCGGCCGCCGCGGAGATGGAGAAGGCGATCCTCGCCGCGCGCGACGCCGGCGACTCCTTGGGCGGCGTGGTCGAAGTGTGGGCCACCGGTGTTCCGGTCGGCCTCGGCGATCCCGTGATGGACAAGCTCGACGCCTCGCTCGCCTGGGGCCTGATGTCGATCGGCGCGGTGAAGGGATTCGAGGTCGGCGAGGGCTTCGCCTCCGTGAAGCTGCGCGGATCCCAGATGAACGACCCCATGGTCGAGGGCGGCGGCTTCGCGTCGAACCGCGCGGGCGGAATTCTCGGCGGCATTTCGACGGGCGAGCCCGTGGTCGTGCGCATCGCCGTGAAGCCGCCGTCGTCGATCGCCGTCAAGCAGAAGACCGTGGACGTCCAAGGACACGCGCAGGATCTCGAGGTGCACGGCCGCCACGATCCCTGCCTCTGCCCCCGCGTCGTGCCGGTGGCCGAGGCGATGGTCTGCCTCACGCTCGCCGACGCGCTCCTGCGCCAGCGCGCGATCGAGCCGTGGAAGCCGAAGGCATGACCAGGTCCCCTGGCGAGACCGCGTGATCGACCACATCCGCACGCGAGTCACCGAGCGGCTCGGCATTCGCTACCCCATTCTCCAGGCGGGCATGATCTGGGCGTCGAGCTACAAGCTCGCGGTCGCGTGCGCGGAAGCCGACATCCTCGGCACGATCGGCTCCGCCAGCATGAAGCCCGACTTCCTGCGCGAGCAGATCCGGAAGGCGCGCGCGCGGACGAAGAAGCGCTTGGCCGTGAACATTCCCCTCTTGCGCAAAGACGCCCCCGAGCTCCTCGAGATCACGCTCGAGGAAGGCATCGACGTCGTGATCTCGAGCGCCGGCAATCCCGCGGTGCTCGGCCCGAGGATCAAGGCCAGCGGCGCGGTCTGGATCCATGTGGTGCCGAGCGTGAAGCACGGCAAGAAAGCACAGGACTCCGGCGCGGACATCGTGATCGGCGAGGGCATGGAGGCGGGCGGACACAACGGCGTCGACGAGATCACGACGGTCGCCTTGATCCCCCAGCTCGTGGATGCCCTGTCGATCCCCGTGGTCGCCGCCGGCGGGCTCGCCGATGGCCGCGGATTCCTCGCCGCGATGGCGCTCGGCGCGGAAGGCGTGTCGATCGGAACGCGCTTCGCCGCCACGCCGGAGTCCTCGTCCCACCAGAACTACAAGGAGGCGATCGTTCGCGCCGCCGACAAGGACACGGCGCTCTTCGCGAAAAAGATCGCCCCTGTCCGGGCCATCCTCAATCCCTTCGTCGATCGCGTGCGCGAGGCCGAGTCCCGCTGTGTGAGCCGCGAGGAGCTGGAGGAGGTCTACGGCCGCTCCGCGTCGAGGCGCGGGATCCTGGAAGGCGACCTCGAGACCGGCGAGCTCGAGGCCGGCCAGTCGAGCGGCATCGTGAAGGAGATCCTTCCCGCCGCGGAAATCGTGCGGCGATTCGTCGAGGAGTACGAGGCAGGATTGAATCGACTATCTTCGATGAAATGAAGAAGGCCCGGCCAGGTCGCCCCGGCCGGGCCTCTTTGCCTTTTCCGAGTTAGTTACCCACCTTGAACGAAACGCCCGCCTTCAGCGAGAACTGATCGATGTCGCTGAGCGTGTAGGTGAGATCCGTCGTGAAGTCGGTCTTGGCGCTCATCGGCACGTTGAATCCACCATTCAAATCCATGCCGAGTTTCGTGCTCGTGTCGCTCATCTCCTCGCCCGGGATGATCACGCCGCCGCCCAGGTCCATGTCCGGGATCGACACCGACGCCCGGTAGAAGTGGAGCCCGAGCCCAGCGCCCGCGTACGGCTGGAACTTTGGCGAATCCATGTGGAACATGTACCGGGCCCGTCCACCGAAGGAGATGTCGCGCACGCCGGCCTCGGCGCCGAAGGACTCCTCGGTGTCGTTCCAGTAGTTGGCGTGAAGCGAGAAGCGGACATCCTTGGAGAAGGTCCCCATGTCCGCCGTCAGGCCCAGACCTAGCGTGCTCCCGCCCCCATCCACGTCCACGAGACCCGCATCGACGCCGATCCGCTGAAGTCCGATGTTCGACGCGGCCCATGCATTTTGCGAGAACGCCATGCAGATCAAAATCGACAGTGCAAATACCCAGACCTTCCTCACGGTTCCCCCCTTCGTTGCCATACAGCGCGTTAGCGCGGATGGCTATCGTGATGTGCCCTCTGGTGCTGTGGATGCTTGGAGTGCTGGGAATGGAGGGCAAGAGGCGTACCGTTCGGGCACGGCATGGCCGGAGACGCTTGATTCAAGCGGCCACGTCGGTTAGCGTCCCTGCGTGAATCACGCTCGTGCCATGCATCATTCGGCCCTCTTCCTCGCTGCGCTGTCGATCCTGGCGGGCATTCCCACCGCACCTCTGACGCCCTTCCTCTGTATGGACAACGCCGGGCACAGCAGCCTCGAGCTCGGGACCGGATCCATCGTCGACGGCCCCGATACGCCAGGCAACCGCGACGAGGGGGGTCTCACTCCCTCGGACGACCCACCGGGGAATCAACCGAATCGCTGCCACGACGTACGCCTCGATATCCAAGTCGGCTCGCCGCCCTTGGGACAGCACGCAGCGGCCGGCACGCCGCAGGTGATCGCGATGCATCTCGCTCCGATCGATGAACCCGCTCTGTCGCCTGCGCTCGACAACGCGTGCGTCCTGCCGCCCACCTACGAGAGTCCACCCGGATCCGCTCGCTTCCATCCCCTCAGGATCTGAGAGCACTCCCCAACCGCGGTACGCAGTCGTTGGTGTCGTTTGGTGACTCGCTCGTCTGGTTCCACACGGGGGTAGCACTTGGGTCGATGGACATCGGTCTCGGCTTTGGCAGGCGCGGCGCTGGCTCTGAGCGTCCTGCTTTCCACGGCCTATCCCCTCCTCGATCCCGACGAGGGGCGAAACGCCGAGGTCATGCGAGAGATGTCCTCGTCCGGCTCGCTCCTCATTCCCACGCTCGCGGACATGCCCTATCTCGACAAGCCTCCTGCATTCTTTGCCGCCGGGGCCCTGGCCATGCGGCTCTGCGGTGCGACACCACTCGGAGCACGGCTTCCCTCGGCGATCGCCGGCGCGGTGACGCTCTGGCTCCTCGGCCTCTGCGTCGTGAGGAGGCTCTCGCAACGAACGGCGCTGACCGCGATCGGACTCCTCGCGACGGCTCCGCTCTTCGCGATCCTCTCGACGTACGTGATCTTCGACATGTCCCTCACGCTTTGCGTGACGGCGCTCTGGCTCCTGATTTCCGAGGAGCTCGAGCGCGGCCCCGGAGTCCTTCGCCGCCTCGCCATGTTCGCCGCGGTCACGGCCGGCGTGCTGATCAAGGGGCCGGTCATGCTGGCGTGGGCGCTGGGAGGAAGCTTGGGCGCGGCGCTCCTGCTCCGCGACCGCGCACCGCTCCGCTGGCTCGCATGGGGCTGGGGCTGGATGTTGCTCCTCGGGGTGGCCGGAGGGTGGTTTGCGTGGGCCAGCTCCCGCTTCCCGGAGTATCCGCACTACGCGTTCATCGAGGAATCGTTCGAGCGGATGTCCACGGGCTCGTTCCACCGCGAGCAGCCACCGTGGTTCGTGCCTCTGGTTCTCGTCACGGGAGCGCTCCCGTGGTCGCTCGCGACTCCATGGACGCCTCGGCTCAGCCGATGGAGCCGGGTCGGACTGGGATTCGTCCTCTTCGCGGTCGTGTTCTTCACGCTGTCCCGCTCGAAACTCGCGACGTACCTGCTGCCGTGCTTCCCGCCCTTGGCGCTCGCCGCGGGCGAGGCGTGGACCGCACCCCACGGAGCGCGGCGCGGCGCGTGGCGAGCGACGCTCCTGTACGCGGCCCTGGCGGGACTCCTCGCCTTCACCGCCGCGGGGGGCATCTCCCCGGCGAAAGCGCCCGCGTTCCAAGACATCTTCGCCCTCGCCGGACCTCTGGCGGCGGCGCTGGCGCTTCTCGCCGCGCTCGTGAGCTTGGGAATCGTCGCCAAGCGAGCGGAGCTGGCCATGATCCCCGTGCTCGCGTTCACCCCCGTGGTTCTGTGGATCGCCGGTCCCGCCCTCGCCGGATACGCGCGAATGCAATCCGGAGAGCCGCTCGGACGCGCGATCTCCGCCGTGGCGCGGGGCGGCGCGGTCCGATTCGAGCGTTGCTACAGCGCCGGGGCGCAGTTCGCGCTCGGGCGATCCGTCGATCTCCTGAGCGATCGGGGAAGCGAGACCACGAGCACATACCAGGAACGCTATCGGGACACCCTGCTCCGGCGAGGACAGTGGCGGCCGCGTTCGGAGGTTCCCTCTCCCGATCCCGCGACCGTGATCGTGCGGCCGGCTCGAAGCGCGGCAGTCGTCCCCCCGGGGACGCACACCGTCTTCCAAGATGCCAGGTTCGTCGCCTACGCGAGAGGGCCATAATGATAGGAGTCGCAACCCAGGAGGCACGAGCATGTGCGGCATAGCGGGACTCTGGGCGCCCAAGCTCGATCCGAACGAGCGGCGCCGGCACGTCGAGGGCATGCTGCGGCGGCTCACCCATCGCGGTCCGGACGGGTTCGTGACGTGGAGCGGAGCCGGAGTGACGCTGGGGCTCGCGCGCCTCGCCATCGTGGCGCCCGAGCACCCGGCATCGGTGAGCGTCAACGAGGCCGGAACGGTCGCGGCGGTCGCGAACGGCGAGATCTACAATTACCGGGATCTCCAGTCGCGACTCGCGGCCCGCGGCTTCCAACCGGCCGATGGCCCGGACACGATGGTGTTGCCCCACCTCTACGAGGACGCGGGGGCCGAGTTCGTGTCCCAGCTCGACGGCATGTTCGCCATCGCCGTCTGGGATGCCCCAAGAGAGCGGCTCGTGCTCGCGCGGGATCGCGCCGGCGAGAAACCGCTCTATGTCGCGGGATCACACCCTCGATTCGCCTTCGCTTCGGAACCCGCCGCCCTCCTGGGCCTGCCCTGGGTCGGTCGCGATCCGGCGCCGGCCGCGATCGCGCGCTATCTCGTCCACGGCTTCTTCGGGAACGGCGACAGCGCGTTCTCCGCACTCCATCAGATTCCGGCCGGGCACGTGCTCGAGGTGGGCCCCGCGTCGGAGCGGGTGCGGCGCTACTGGCGCCCCTGGGACGGCCTTCTCACCGCGCGGCGACCGGCGGGGGATCGCGAGATGGTCACCGAGACACGAAACGCTCTGGCCACCGCCGTCGAATCTCGTCTTCCCTCCGACGTCCCATTCGGCGTGTTCCTCTCGGGAGGACTCGATTCGAGTCTCGTCGCCGCGCTCGCCGCCCGAACGGGGCGCTCGTTTCCCACGTTCAGCCTGCACCTCCCCGGGAAGGGCTACGACGAGTCGGCCCACGCTCGCGAGGTCGCCCGCACGATTGGATCCGAGCACCACGAGGTGTCGATCGACGACCGGAACGCGGAGGAGCTGCTCGACCGGATCGAGGCCGGGATGGATCAGCCCCTCGGCGATCCGAGCCTCCTGCCCACGTGGGCGCTCTCCCGGTTCGCGTCGCAGCACGTGCGCGTGGTGCTCACGGGCGAAGGCGGCGACGAGCTGTTCGCAGGATATCCGACCTACTTGGGGCACCGCCTCGCCGGCGTGGCCAACCGGATCCCACTTCCCGTGGCAGCCCTGCTGCGTTCGCTGACGCACAGACTCACGCCGCGCGACACCCACGTCAGCATCCCGCATCTCGTCGAGCGACTGCTCAGCGTACGCGACCTCACGCCGCTCGAGCGTCATGTGGAATGGTTCGGCACGCTTGGACGGACGGAGGTGCCGGCCTTGCTCTCCGAGGATCTTCGCACAGCGCTCGATCCCGGCGACACCCGGGCCAACTTCGCCTCGGTCGGACGCGCGCTGGACGACATCGGCGGAGCCAAGGGATCGAATCCGTCTCTTGTCGTGTACCAGCTCTTGGACTTCGAGCTCTACTTGAGCGGCGGGTTGCTGGTGAAGGTCGACCGCGCGACGATGGCCCACGGCCTGGAGTCCCGAGCGCCATTCCTTCACCATCCGCTGGTCGAATACGCCATGGCGCTCCCGTCCGGCGCGAAGCTCCGCGGAACGACCGGCAAATGGGTGTTGAAGCGTGCCGCGGAGGGGCTCTTACCGAAGCAAATCATCTATAGGCGGAAGCAGGGCTTCGCGCCCCCGTTCTCCAGCTGGGTGCGTGGACCCCTGCGCGGCCTCGTGCTCTCGAAGCTCGAGCCTCGCCGCGTGGGTCGTGCCGGCGTGCTGGACCCGGCGGGAGTCCTGCGGATCTTGAAGGAGCACCTGCTCGGAGAAGCGGAGCACGGGAGAGCGATCTGGGCCATCCTGTGCTTGCAGCTGTGGGCGGAGCGATGGCTCCTCGGGTCGGCGTCGGACACGGAGTCGGAAACGGAGATCGCCGCGCACACTCTCGGACACTCGTGACGATGACGCGCCATGAGATCGCACCATGCTACGTGAAGCCTATGCCCGATTTCGCCGAGAGCTCCGAGTCTACCAAGCGGTCCTGAAGGACCCCAGAACCCCGCGCCTCGCGAAGTGGCTCCTGCGATTGGCGATCGCCTACGCGCTCTCGCCGATCGACCTCATCCCGGATTTCATTCCGGTCATCGGCCACTTGGATGATGCCGTCATCGTCCCGGGGCTGATCGTGCTCGCGGTTCGCCTGGTTCCGAACGACGTTCTCGAGGACTGTCGTGCGAGGATCACTGCGGATGCTGGGGGGCGTGGGTGATGCTGAGCGCTACGATCGCTGGATCCCGATCCCTTTCGCGCTGTACCAAGGATGCAAATCAACGCGGAACACCCCGGCCGAAATAGCCGGGTCGGTGTCGCACCAGGCCTGCGCCGCGTCAACGGAATCGGTGTCGAACAGGAAATATCCCCGCAGGTCCGTCTTGCTGAGATACGGCCCCGCCAGAATGATCTTCCCCTCGTCGTGCAGGCGCTGGATGTTGGCGAGGTGGCCTTTCATCATCTTCTTCGATTCCTCGGGATCCTCCACGGGATTGGGGCCCTTGTAGAGGAACGCGACCACGTACTGGCGCATGGCCCACTCGGGGGGCGGCTCGCCGTCCTTCGAGGGAACGCCCGCGCGACCGTCCACGGCGCCACCCTCGCGCATCGCTAGAATATCGAGCATGGCCGGATGGAGCGCCGTGCCGTTCGTCGCGACGAGCTGCCGTCCGTCCAGCGCGGGAACCCCGCCGGTGTAGTTCGTGACCCGGCCGCCTCCCTCGACAACCACGCACATCGCCGCGGCCATGTCCCAGGCATGGAGCCCGCCTTCCCAG
>DATJGP010000099.1:0-17836 GCA_035494915.1 Candidatus Eiseniibacteriota bacterium
CAGTCGCCGCAGCTCTACAAGCAGATCCTCATGGTCTCGGGCTTCGACCGCTATTTCCAGATCGCGCGCTGCCTGCGCGACGAGGACCTTCGCGCCGATCGCCAGCCCGAGTTCACGCAGATCGATCTCGAGATGTCCTTCGTCACGGAGGACGACGTGTTCGAGATCGTCGAAGGAATGCTCGCGTCGGTCTTCAAGCGCGACCTGAAGCGCGATCTGAGGGTGCCGTTCCCGCGCCTCACCTATCGCGAGTCGATGGAGCGCTACGGGAGCGACAAGCCCGATCTGCGGGTTCCGTTCGAGATCAAGGACGTCACCGACGCCGCGGGACAGAGCGCGTTCGAGAAGTTCAAGGAAGCGAAGGCCGGGGCGCCGGGACTCATGACCGGAGCCCTCGCCGTGCCGCCGCTGACGCCTCCCGCGTCGCGGCGCGAGATCGAGCTCTGGGAGGCGGCCGGGAAGACGCAGGGCCTGGCCGGACTCGCGTGGGCCCGCGTCAAGGGTGGCGCGCTCGAGGGGGGCGTCGCCAAACAGTTCGGTCCCGAGGCCACGGCCGCACTACTCGAGGCCACGGGAGCGCGCGAAGACTCGCTCCTCCTCCTCGCGTCCGGCCCGCGGGGCACCGTGCAGAAGGGGCTCGGGCACGTACGGCTCCAGGTGGGTCAGGGCAGGTTCAACCTCGATCCCAACGACTTCCGCTTCGTGTGGGTCCACCAGTTCCCGCTGTTCGAGTATCTCGAGGACCGGAAGCAGTGGGCGCCCGCCCACCACATCTTCACGATGCCGCTCGACGAGCACCTCGCGCATTTGACGACCGATCCCGGCAAGGTGCACGCGCAGCTCTACGATCTCGCGGCCAACGGCCAGGAGCTCGCGAGCGGCAGCATTCGAATCCATCGAAAGGACATCCAGGAGAAGGTCATGGGCGTGATCGGGATGTCGCTCGAGGAAGCGCGCACCAAGTTCGGCTTCCTGCTCGAGGCGTTCGAGTACGGCGCGCCGCCGCACGGAGGCATCGCGCTCGGACTCGACCGGCTCGTCGTCCTCTTCCACGGCGGGGACTCGATCCGGGACTCCATCGCGTTCCCCAAGACGGCCCGTGCCACCTCGCTCATGGACGACGCCCCCGGTCCGATCGACGAGGCCGATCTCCACGAGCTGCATCTAAGCGTGACGCGGAAGAAGGACTGATCGGGCTTCCCCTCGGCCGGTGGTACTGTTTCTGCTCTCTCGTTGGTGGCGCCCGGCAGGGCCTTGACTTGACCCAGGCGGGTGCCTACGGTTGAGGCGTGGCGGGGTACCCGAGCGAGGGACGGAAAACCTCCTAAGTTGGCACAATCAGAAGAGTTGAAAGATCGCGAGTTGCTCCGGGCCGAGGGACGGCATGGGTTTGGCCGATCGGTCCGATTCTGGCCACGCCCAGGCTTCGCGATGCTGGCCACGGCTCTCTCCATAGCCCTGGCCGGCTGCGGCTCCACGGCCCCCTGCCCGACGCCGACTGCCGAGCTGGACAGCCTCCGGACCGTTGCCGAGGGACTGGAGAGCCAGGTGGACCGGGAGACGGCGGAAGGGCGTACCCTGGAAGCCCGGCGCGACCAGGAGGTCAAGCGGGCTGCGGCGGCTCAGGCGGCGCTCGATTCGCTGGGCGGGGCCCGCTCCCATTGAGGGCCGCGCGAACGATGGCCGTGCTCGCGATCCTCGCGGCCGTGGTCGCGGGATGCGGGAAGCCGGTGCTCCGGATCGCGGATGCGTCGCTGGGCGACTACTACACGGAGAAGGAGTACCAGAAGCTGAGCGAGGAGCAGCGCGCGGAGTACTGTCAGGAGCTGTCCGAGCAGCGGGATCTCTTTCGCGAGCAGATCGAGGGGGCAGAGGAAGCGCTCGACGCGCTGCACCAGAACAAAGGGCCGCTCCGCGCGGAGATCGATTCGCTGACGGCGCGGGCGGAGGAGCTCGAGCGGCGGCTGGCCGAGGCCAGGGCCGCGGGCGGTACGAGCGCATCGAAAGGCGGAAGCGCGAAGGACGGCGCCACGAAGGACGGCGCCGCGACGAGCACCACGGCGGGGTCCCATCGCCACGTGGTGCGGCCGGGAGAGTCGCTCTGGTCCATCAGCGCGAAGCCCGAGGTCTACGGAGAAGGAGCGCGATGGAACCGGCTCTACCGAAACAACAAGGACCGGATCCAGAATCCGGACCGCATTTACCCAGGACAGGAGATCCAAATCCCACGATGAACGCACCTGCCGCGGAAACGACGAAGACCGTGCCCATCCCGGACGTCGATCCGCTTTCGCTCTTTGGAAAGAACGACTCCAATCTTCGACTCGTCGAACGCAGCTATCCCGTGTCGCTCACGTACCGGGACGGCAAGATCGCGGTCCGCGGCCAGGCCGGGGCCGTCGATGAGGTGAGCACCGTGCTCCACGCGCTCGCCGACCTCGTGCGGCGCGGCGCCGTGCTCGAGGAGCACGACGTCAACAACTTCATCGGATTGAGCCATCCGGCGGACCAGCAGGCGTCGCTGGAGCTCTACGAGCATCCGGTCCTCTTCTCGTTCGACAAGCGCACGATTCGCGTGAAGACGCTCGGCCAGGCCCGGTACGTGGCCGCGCTCCAGAAGCACGACGTCGTGTTCGCCATCGGCCCCGCGGGCACCGGCAAGACCTACCTCGCCGTCGCGGCCGCGGTGCACGCGCTCAAGTCGCGGCAGGTCGAGCGAATCGTGCTCGTCCGTCCCGCGGTCGAGGCGGGGGAGAACCTCGGATTCCTGCCCGGCGACATGAAGGAAAAGGTGGATCCATACCTTCGTCCGCTCTACGACGCGCTCAACGATCTGCTCTCGTACGAGAAGATCCGCCGTTTCCTCGACCTCGGCGTGATCGAAGTGGCGCCGCTCGCGTACATGCGCGGCCGCACGTTGAACAACGCCTTCGTCATCCTGGATGAAGCGCAGAACACGACCGTCGGTCAGATGAAGATGTTCCTCACCCGGCTTGGATACGGCTCGAAGGCGGTGATCACCGGAGACGTCACTCAGATCGACCTGAGCACGTCCCACGCCTCGGGGCTCGTCGAGATCCAGACCATCCTCCAGGGCGTGCCCGACCTCTCGTTCGTGTACCTGCAAGAGCGGGACGTCGTGCGCCACCATCTCGTGCGCGAGATCATCCGCGCGTTCGACGAGCACGAGAAGGCGCAGCCGCCGCGGACCCAGCAGGGCTCCGGCCCCGCATGAGCACCGAGCCCTTAAGAGTCCTCGAGTCACGCCGTCGCGACAAGAGGAACGGCCCCAAAGCGAAGTTCCTGCGCCTCGTCGGACCCCGCTCGCGCCGGACGATGCTGCTCCTCGGCTTCCTCCTCTTCACGTGCGTCCTCATTCCGCGGGAGCCGGACTTCGAGGTCATCACGCTCCGAGAAGGTTTCCCGGCCAAGCGCGACGTCATTGCGCCATTCCAGTTCTATCTCCTCAAGGACCGCGCGCTCTATCACGCCGAGCAGGCGTCCGCCGCGCGCAAGGTGCCGCCGGTCTACTCGGTGGATACGGCGGTGGCACCGCAGGTGCACGCGGCGCTCGACTCGCTGATCGGCGACGGGACGAAGCACACCGAGCGCTCCCGGGTCGAAGGACTCGGGCTCTCCGCCGCGACCACCCGCGTGCTCCTGGGGCCCGACGGCCAGCGGGTCGTCGTGCTCGCGCAGCGGATCGCCGAGGAGGCGTACGCCGCGGGACTCATGGCGGAGATCGAGAGCGGCCGTCTCGAGACGGACGCGAGCGCCGCCTCGGTGCAGCGGGACGGCATGCGCGTCCCCGTGGCGTGGGGGGCGCTCCACGACCTCGACAGCGTGCGTGAGATGGCCTGGGACGAGGGAGCCCGAGCGTTCCCGAACCGTCCCGAAGCGGCGCGCGCGCTTCAAGAGCTGATCGCGGCCGTGGTCACGCCCAATCTCCGCTACGAGGCGTCCACGACGGAGCGCATCCGGACCGAGAGCCGGAACGCGGTCGAGCCCTACGACGGCGTCGTGCGGAAGGACGAGAAGATCATCGGGAGCCACGAGATCGCGACGGCGCTCCACATCCGGAAGCTCGAATCGCTCCGTGCGTGGAACGATCGCGCGCGGCCGAAGGACGCCTGGAGGCAGGACCTCCTCGCGCTGCTCGCGCGGCTCGCACTCATCTCGTTCCTGATCGCGGGGTTCCTCCGCTACCTGAAGCTGAACCATCCGCGGGTGTACGGCGACGTCAACCTGCTCTCCTTGCTCGCCGTGCTGACCGCGCTCGTCATGGGCGTGGGGTGGCTCATGGTGAGCCAGTTCCGCGGCTACGAGATGCTGATTCCGGTCACCGTGCTCTCGCTCTCGGCGGCGCTCCTCTTCGGACAGGCGCTCGCGTTCGCGGCGACGCTCGTCGCGTCGCTCCTGATCGGCGTGGTCTTCGGGCTCGGGCTCCCGTTCCTCACGGGGAGCGCGCTCGCCGGCATCGCGGCCATCTCCACCGCGCGCGGCGTGCGGCGCCGCCGCGACTTCTACCGTCCCATGATGGTCATCGCCGCGGCCTACGCGTTCGCGATCATCGCCATGGGGCTGGTCGACGGCGGGCAGGGCATCGTTCTTCTCCGGCGCGGCCTCTGGGGCGTGGTCGCCGGCTTCGCGTCGGTGCTCGCGGTGACGCTCCTCCTGCCGCTCCTCGAGTCCCTGTTCTCGGTCACGACGGACATCACCCTGCTCGAGCTCGCGGACCTGAACCGTCCCATTCTCCGCCGCCTGATGCTCGAGGCGCCGGGGACCTATCACCACAGCCTGGTGGTGGGCAGCTTGTCGGAAGCGGGCGCGGCGGCGATCGACGGTAATCCGCTCGTGGCCCGCGTCGGGGCCTATTACCACGACATCGGGAAGATCGAGAAGGCGGAGTACTACGTCGAGAACCAGTCGAGCGCGCGGAACCGGCACGAGAAGCTCTCGCCCACGATGAGCTGCCTCATCATCGAGGCGCACGTGCGCGAGGGGGCCGAGATCGCGCGGAAAGAGCGGCTGCCGCGCGCGATCATCGACGCCATCCAGGAGCACCACGGGACCACGCTGATGACGTTCTTCTACCACAAGGCCCAGAGCGCGGACCCGGCGGTGGAGGAGCGCGACTTCCGCTATCCTGGCCCCAAGCCACGCTCGAAGGAGACGGCCGTGCTCATGCTCGCCGACGCCGTCGAGGCCGCGGCCCGCTCGCTCAGCGAGCCCACGCCCAGCCGCATCCGAGGTGTCGTCACGCGGATCCTGGATGCCCGAGTGGAGGACGGCCAGCTCGATGAAAGCCCGATCACGTTCGAAGACCTCGCGAAAGTCCGCGAGAGCTTCATCCCGATCCTCACCGCGCTCTTCCACGCGCGCGTCGACTACCCCGGCACGCCGGCGTCGGAGCGCGGGCGCCGTCCCGATACGCGTCGCGTTCTCGGGGACAAGAGCCGGCTTAAGATCGACCACTCTTAAGGCGCTCGTTCGCTCCGCTCTCGACCGGCTCGGGTACGCACGGGCCGGCCTCGATGTGATCCTCACCGACGACGCGTACGTTCGCGGCTTGAATCGCGACTACCGCGAGGTGGACAAGCCCACCGACGTGCTCTCGTTTCCGTTCGTGGAGCCCGCGGAGCTCGACGATCCCGATCGAGCCGTGTTCCTCGGCGAGATCTACATCTCCCTCGAAACGGCCGCGGCGCAGGCGCGCGCGGCCCGCCGCCGGTTCGAGCGCGAGGTCGCGCACCTGATCGTGCACGGCGCGCTCCATCTCCTGGGGCACGATCACAGGACCCGGGCGGAACGGCGTCGCATGGCGGCGCTCGAAGCGCGACTTCTCCGCGCGCCGCTGGTATGATGCCGCCGTGTTCGCACGCCTCCGCACCTATTTCCTGACGGGACTGATCGTTCTAGCGCCCGTGGTCCTCACGGGCTACATCGTCTGGAAGCTCTTCGTCTTCGTCGACCACCTGCTCGGCACCACCATGCGGGGCGGCTATCTCCGCCCCGGGGGCATCCCCGGCATCGGATTCCTCACCGTGATCGTCGTGATCCTCCTCACGGGGGCCGTCGCGAACACGTTCCTGGCCCGCTCGCTCGGCGCGCTCTTGGAATCGCTGCTCCTGCGCGTGCCCTTCCTGCGCGGTCTCTATCTCATCCTGAAGGAGATGGGCGAGGCCCTCCTGGGCGATCGCCGGCAGGCCTTCCAGCGCGTCGTCCTGATCCCGTATCCGAGCGCCGATCTCTACTCGATCGGCTTCGTCACGACCCCGCCACCGCACTCGATGGTCGAGGCGCTGGGCGAGCCGGTGGAGGGCGTGTTCGTCCCGACGCCCCCCAATCCCGCCACCGGACAGCTCGTCTACTATCCGAAACGGAAGCTGATCCCCACCAATCTCCGGATCGACCAGGCGATCAAGATCGTGGTCTCCTGTGGGGTGGTCGTGCCCTCCGATCCCGCGATGAGGGCCTAGGCGTGGCCATCGTTCAGACGGACGCGCTCGTGCTGCGCTCGTACCGACTCGGCGAGACGAGCCTCATCGTCCACCTCTTCACGGAGGCGCACGGGCTCCTGCGCTGCGTGGCGAAGGGGGCGAGGGGGCCGAAGAGCCGCTTCGGGGGCTGTCTCGAGCCCGCCGTCCGCCTCTCCGCGGTGATCTACCGGAAGGCGGAGCGCGACCTCCAGCTCCTGTCCAAGGCCGACATCACCGCCTACTGGCCTTCGCTCTGGGAGGACCCGGACCGCTTCGCGCGCGCCCAGGCGGTGCTCGAGTTCCTCGAGCGCGCCGCCTACGGCGAGGCGGAGGACTCCGAGCTCCTCTCGTTCGCGACCGCGACCCTGGCCGCGATGGCGGACGCGCCGGTGCCCGCGCTCGAGGCGATCCTGCGTGGATTCGAGGTTCGCGCCTGCACGCTCCTCGGATACGCCCCCGAGCTCTCGTCCTGTCTCGAGTGCCGGAAGCCGCTCGGTCAGGGCGGGCTCTTCCATCCGCTCCGCGGCGGGCTCCTCTGCGGCGAGCCGTGCGGCGGGGACGCGGCGTCATTCCGGATCTCCGAGCGCGCGCGAAAGACGCTCGTCGCGCTCGGCGAGCGCGAGCCCGCGTCGATCGGCACGTGGGCGATGGAGCGCTATCCCGGTCCCGAGGTCTCGCGCGCCATCGAGCGCTTCCTCACGGCGCACCTGGAGCGCTTCGACGGGCTCCGCTCCACGCGCGTGGGCGAACGCCTCGCGCGCTACGCGGAGGGGGCGTGACCGCGCCAACGCCGCGCACGTTCCAGGAGACGCTCCTCCGCCTCGAGCAGTTCTGGTCGGACCAGGGGTGCGCGCTCCTCCAGCCCTACTCGAGCGAGGTGGGGGCGGGCACGTTCAATCCGGCGACCTTCTTCCGCGTTCTCGGCCCGGAGCCCTGGAAGGCCGCCTACGTCGAGCCGTCGCGCCGTCCGAAGGACGGTCGCTACGGGGAAAATCCCAACCGGCTCCAGCTCTTCTATCAGTACCAGGTGGTGCTCAAGCCCGCGCCGGAGGACGTCCTCGAGGTGTACCTCGACAGCCTCCGGCATCTCGGCATCGATCTCGCGAAGCACGACGTGCGCTTCGTCGAGGACGACTGGGAGTCGCCCACGCTCGGCGCCTGGGGGCTCGGCTGGGAGGTGTGGCTCGACAATCAGGAGATCACCCAGTTCACGTACTTCCAGCAGGCCGGCGGCTACGATCTCGAGCCGATCACGGCCGAGATCACGTACGGCATCGAGCGGATCGCGTGCTACCTCCAGGGCGTGGACCGGATCATGGACCTCCAGTGGTCGCGCGATCACACCTGGGCCGACCTCTTCCTCCAGGCCGAGGTCGAGTGGTGCGGCTTCAACTTCGAGCACTCCGATCCGCCGCTCCTGTTCGAGCTCTTCGAGAAATTCGAGCGCGAGGCGTATCGCCTCATCAAGGCGGGGATGGTGCTGCCGGGCTACGACTACGTGGTCAAGTGCTCCCACGTGTTCAACCTGCTCGACGCGCGCGGCGCCATCGGCGTGACCGAGCGCGTGGCCTCGATCGCGCGCGTCCGGAAGATGGCGCGCGCCGCCGCGGGCGCGTATCTCAAGCAGCGCGAGGAGCTGGGCTGGCCGCTTCTGAAGGGCGTCGCGACACCCGAAGCCGCCACGGCCGACCGTGGCTGAAACGCTCCTTCTCGAGATCGGCTGCGAAGAGATCCCGGCCGGATTCATCGCGCCGGCGCTCCAGGAGCTCGAGTCCCTCGCGCGCGACGGTCTCGCCGACGCGCGGCTCGCCCATGGCGCCGTCCGCACGCTCGGCACGCCGCGCCGCCTGACCCTGATCGTCGAAGGCGTCGCCGATCGCCAGGAAGACCGGGTCAAGGAGATGACCGGCCCGGCCGTGCGCGTCGCGTTCGATGCGCAGGGACAGCCGACCCAGGCGGCCAAGGGATTCGCGAAGTCGGCGGGGATCCCCGTGGAGTCGCTGGAGCGCGTCACCACGCCGAAAGGGGAGTACCTTCTCGCGCGCGTGAACGAGACGGGAGCGGCGGCGGCGGACGTGCTGCCGGCGCGGCTCGCGTCCTGGATCACCTCGCTCCACTTTCCAAAGACGATGCACTGGAATGGCCCGGGACGCTTCGCCCGTCCCGTGCGGTGGATCGTGGCCCTCTTTGGGTCCCGGGCCCTCGCGGTCGAGGCGTTCGGCGTCGTCTCCGGCCGGCGGACGCGCGGACACCGTGTCCTCGCGCCGGGGTGGCTCGACGTCGCGTCCCCCGCGGCCTATGCCGCCGCGCTCGAAGGGGCGGGCGTCATCGTGGATCCGGACGCGCGGCGCGCGAGGATTCGCGACGAGCTCGCGAAGAGCGCCGCCGAGCTGAAGGGGCGTTCCGTCGAGGACGAGGAGCTGGTGGATGAGGTCGCCAATCTGGTCGAGTGGCCCGAGGCGGTCGTGGGCACCTTCGAGCCGCGCTACCTCGAGCTGCCCCGCCCGGTCATCGTGGCCTCGATGCGCGCCCACCAGCGCTACTTCGCCGTCGAGCGCTCCGACGGGACCTTGCTGCCGAACTTCGTGATGATCCGGAGCGGCCGCGGTCCCGGCGCCGAGGAGATCCGCCGAGGAACCCAGATCGTCCTGCGGGCTCGGCTCGAGGACGCCCGCTTCTACTGGGTCAACGACCTGAAGGGGGGGCTCGAGGGCAAGCTCCCGCTCCTCAAGGGCATCGTGGTGCACGAGCGGCTCGGCACGGTCCACGATCGGACCGAGCGGCTGGTCGCCCTGGTCGAGGAGCTCGCGAGGAAGCTCGCCCCCAAGTCGCTCGCCGCCGCCGCTCGCGCGGCCCGCCTCTGCAAGGCGGACCTCGCGAGCGAGATGGTTCGCTCCGGGAAGGAATTCGCGTCGCTGCAGGGGATCATCGGCGGCGAGTACGCGGCTGCATCGGGCGAGCCGGCGGACGTGGCCGAGGCCATTCGCGAGCACTACCGCCCCGAGGGACCCTCCGATCCCATCCCGAAGACCCCGGAAGGAAAGCTGGTCGCGCTGGCGGACAAGATCGAGGCGACGACCGGCGGCCTTCGGGCGGGACTCGAGGTGAGCGGCTCCCAGGATCCCTTCGGAATGCGGCGGGCGGGGAATGGGGTCGTGCGGATCCTGATCGAGTCCGGCTGGCGCCTCGACGTCCTCGACGTAGCTCATTTCATGGAGCGCCTTTACGACAGCGCGGGCGTTCCGCCGGGAGATCCGAACCGATTCGGGGAATTCTGGCAGCAGCGCGTGGCCAGTGCGCTGGAAGTCTATGGGATTTCGTCAGAAACAGCCGGTGCGGTGCTCGCGGTTCGCCCGGGCGATCCGATCGACGTGCTGGCTCGCGCGCGGGCCATCGAGGAGATCCGGAAGAGCCCCGACTTCGAGGGGCTGATGATCGGTTACCGACGTGCGGCCAACATCTTGCGCACGGCGCCTCCTGCGGACATTGCCTCCCCGGGCCAGCCCATGGCCGAGCGCGCCGAGGCTTTCGGCGAGCGGGCCGAGGCCGATCTACACCTCGAAACCAAAATGGCACGCCAGGCTGTCGAAACCTACCTCAAGGGGGCCCTCCCCGATTACGGAACCGTTCTGAGACACCTCCTGGGGCTCCGTCCCTCGATCGACCGGTTCTTCGACGCCGTGATGGTGATGGTGGACGACCCGGTCGCCCGCAAGCGACGTCTTGGCTTGCTGGAAGCGGTGCGCCAAACCTTCCTCCGCATCGCCGATTTCTCCCTGTTGCCAAGCGCTCCAGGTCAAAAATCCAATTGACATTAGCGGGTTTTTCACCTATACTGATCGAGCAAAGGGGACAAAATAACTTGTCCCTTGGAAGCCGCAACCGTTAGAACCTATTGACTTTACACCTGACGAACGACAACACGTGGGCCGACGGTGCGGCTCATTTTGTCTTCGGCCGGGAACTTACTGCATTGACAGCATAGATAGGCGTTACAAACGAGGAGGTGAGGCGACTCAGGTCCACGTTTACATCTTGATAACAGAAGAGTTAGAGCCTTGAAACCAAACCAGAACGATAGGAAAGGAGGTCGGTAAAGCGAGAAGGAGGTGCCGTAAGAGCTCGGTCCCTGTCCCAACGAGCAGGCGCCTCGATGCTCCACTCCAAGCTCAATGATCAGTACCGAATTCCGTGAAGGCAGGTTCCAAAGCAAGTCCTCCCGAAATTGGACTCCGTGTTAGGAAACGCTAAGGAGGATGTGAAAATGCGGAAAACCTTATTTGCCATGCTGGGCCTCGTGGCGATTGGTCTGTGGGCCATCCCCGTGGTCGCGGCACCCAGCGGGCTAGTCTCGGACGGGCCGAGCAAGGTCCGTCCCGACCCCGTTCCGCTCGATGCTCGAGCTGGCGCGGTCGGAGCCGTCGCGCGTGGCGAGAACTACGCGGGGACGCTGAGCGGCTCGCTAATCAAGCAGTCCGCCGTGACCACCTCGTACTTCCTGTATCCCGGTGCTTGCGTGCAGCGCGCGCTCGGCACCTGGGCGGCGAAGACGAACGCGGTGGCGGACAGCCTCCAGCCCAACGGCAGCTTCCCGAATTCCTCGGGATACACGCCGGGGCAGCCTGATCCGAACAGCAACACGATCGCCTACACCCGTACCGACCTCTCGCTTGCCGAGAAGCTTTGGCACATCGAGTCGAGCTCCTCGCCGTCCAATCAGCGCCCCGCCATCATCGATGGCACGCGCATGCTTTGGTGCGGCAAGTACGACCCGAACTGGACGGACGATGTCGGCTATCCGAACCTGACCTTCCAGATCCTTTACATCGATACGGGCAATCACGCGAATCCGGGCGGCAAGTACCACCTCAATTTCGAGGGGAACTTCAGCTCGGAGCTCAACTACGACTACGTGAACTTCATCGGTGGCGGTGGCGGCCTCCTGGATCCGCTCCAGAACCGTCGCGACTACCTGAGCGATCTGTTGCCTCCGGTCGGCGTTCCTACGGCCGGTCCGAACGGCAACTCCGATCAGATCGTCACCTTCACGGGAGCGATCCGCACCCCGCAGACCATCTCGATGAACAATGGCGCGGACCTGCAGATCGTGACCGGCGATGCTTCGCTGAACCCGGTGACGGCCAGCTACTCGATCGAGATCGACGATGATCACCGCGCGGTCTACGTGGTGTTCACGGCGGACTGCTTGTTCTCGAGCGAAGACGGTCTGTGGCCGAACAGCGATGGTGAGCAGATCGACGACCTCGAGGTGGACAACAACGGCGTGGTCTCGTCGCTCTATACGGACCAGGCCACGTTCGTGCCGCCGGCTGGTGTCCGCGATCAGGACATCTACCAGGGCACGGTCCTCGTGTGGTCGGGCAACGTCGTGGTGGATCCTGCTGACGACTACGCGGTTCCGATCATCTCGTCGCGCGTCCCGCCGGGTATCGGCGAGCGCTGGCAGCTGACGACGGGCACGAACGATCCGACGCAGGACGTCTGCTCGCCGCAGAAGGCTCTCGCGGGCGACCTCTTCTTCGAGGGCGGCGACGCGGGAACGCACACGGGTATCAACAAGCAGTACAACGCGATCGTTCCGTGTACCTTCGCGATCCCGGCAGGGACCGCCCAGGTGCTGGCGTTCTGGAACGAGTACCTCGACATTCCGCGGTTCTCGGGCTACGTGCAGCAGGCCGAGTTCCGTATCTTCAAGCAGGGCGGCTGGGGCCAGTGGAACAACACTGCTCCTGGCGGTGGCGTGACCACCGGTGCGAACCAGGCGTGGCTCGCCGACGGGGATGACATCTCCACGGCGACGCAGGCCGACTCCGTGCAGCTCCGGTTCGACCTCCAGTGCATCCCGCCGTTCGCCGCCGACCGCGCCAACTGCGCGACCGGTCAGGTGAACCCGCTTCTGTATGACGACTTCCGTCTCCAGGTGGTCACGGGCGTTCCGGCCCCGTTCTTCGGGATCTTCCCGGGTTCGGTGGCGCAGACGACGTTCGTCGACGGCCGCATCGGCTCCACGGTCTCCGGACCGCCGGCCAACTGCGGTACCCAGGTGAACGCGTGCTGGCCCGGCAATCGCGGTTCCGGTCTCGGCCAGCCGCAGGATCACAACATCGCCGTCAACGACAACTTCAATGCTCCGACGGGTGACTCGCTCACGCTGTCGCTGCTGACGGGTCTTCGTAAGAACGGCATGGGCATCAACTGGAAGCACGCCTTCAACAAGTCGATCAACGCGGGCGAGATTGGTCCCCCGGGCAGCGAGTACGCGTCGACGAACCCGAATTTCAACAACGCGTGCGATATGCCTCGGATGATCTTCCGTCTGTTCGATCCGTCGTCCAAGACCTGGAGCCCGTGGGATTCCACCGAGCTCGTCGCTGGCGCCATTCAGCCGGCCCCGTCGGACACGACGATCATCGACTCCGAGTACGAGATCAACTGGCCGCCGTTCGACAAGTCCATCGCGAATGCCAGCATCCCTGGTGGCTTCACGATCAACGGCGTCGGTAGCTACAACGCTCTCCGGTTCCTCCCGCGCGGTACGCGGATGCAGTACTACTTCAAGGCGGTTGACATCGGTAACGGCTCGAGCGGCCCGTGCGGCGTCTCGTACCAGTTCTCGTCCGACAACCTCGCCCGCGAAGTGGAAGACATCCCGACGCTGCCGAACAGCTCCCTCAGGGCGCCGGATATCATCGAGTGGCGAGTTCTCCCGAGCGTCTACCCGGCTGGTCCCGCGGGCTCGCTCCTGGCCGGCAAGACCAACACGCCGGTGCTGAACCTCGACGCGGTCTACACGACGTGGGCGTTCGGATACGACCCGATGACGCAGGCGCTCCGCGCGCTCGGCGTCCGGGCGGATCGGTACCGTCACACGGCTTCCGGCACGACGGCTCATGGGTTCGGTGGTCACGAGCTCCCGGGCAAGCGTCCGGACCGTCTGAGCAACTTCTTCCCGAACTACCTCGAGTATCCGCTCGTCGACTCGCTCGCGGCTTGGTACCGGGTTGTTATCGAGTCCGGCCATACCCGCACGAGCTCGGTGTTCAACGAGGAAGACGCGGTCACGCTCGAGCAGTGGTGGCGTAAGGAAACTGGTACGGACGGTGGAGACCGGTGCGCGTTCCTGACCGGCGACGACCAGATGTATCAGATGATCACGCCGAGCGGCGTGGACGCTACGCTCCAGATCAGCATGGCGAACAACGTGTTCGGTGTGGCTTCGGCCCAGAACAGCTGGTCGCCGCCTACGCTGTACTTCAACATGGATGATCGCTTCGCGGCTTCGACCGCTGGACCGGCTCTCGCTGCTCCTGGAACCTACACCTACCCGGTTGACGGTGGGTGCCCGGCTCCGAACCGGTTCGACGCGCTCACCAAGGTTGGTGACGCGGATGCCTTCATCGCCGCCGTGTATCCGAGCGGCCAGACGGCCTCTGTCGGCCGTATGCGCGAACTCGACAACATCGGCGACAAGGACCGCAACAAGGCTCTCGTCTACGGCTTCTCGCTCCAGTTCATCCGCGACCCGGCGATCAGCAACACGAGCGCGAACTACACGCGCTCTGGTGTCGAGAACCGCATGCGCGTGATGTACAAGTTCCTCACGAGCTGCCGTGGCGATCGTGCCGGCCAGGTTTCCAACTCGGTTTGCTGGCCGTGCCCGAACCCGACTCCTCAGACCATTGCGTCGATGCAGGCGGATTGGTCGGGTCAGTCGGCTGGATTCCAGACGACCACCTACGGGCCGCTCTACGCGATGCAGGCCGGCGCTCTGGCGACGGCTGTGGGCGAAGACGCTCCTGAGGCGGCGCCTCGGATCAACAAGATCGACGGTAACTACCCGAACCCGTTCAACCCGCACACCGCGATCCGCTTCTCGAGCGCGCAGGCGGGCAAGGCCCAGATCCGGATCTTCAGCGTGAGCGGCGCGCTTGTTCGCACGCTGCACACGACGGTCACGGCTGGTCCGAACGAGGTCCGGTGGAACGGCAAGAAGGACGACGGCACGTCGCTGGCGTCCGGTGTGTACTTCTACAAGATCGTCTTCCCGAACGGGGAGTCGTTCCGTGCACCGAACAACCTGGTGCTCGTGAAGTAACACCAAGCTTCACGTAGTGCGAGAGGGCCGCTGGGAAACCAGCGGCCCTTTTCGTTTGCTCTCCGCGGAGCCGCTCGGCGGTGCGGGGGTTTGGGCGGTTTGGCCGGCGAGGGGAGCGGAGGGGCGGGTAAGGCCTGCGTCGCTGTCGCAGTCCGGCGTACTACCTTGGAGGTCGTACCGATTTGAGGCGGCCGGACCGCGAGGCTTCCTCCGGCCTCACCCGCCCCACCGCTTCCCTCGCCTCCCAAGTCGAGCAAAGCCACGGGTCGCCCTGCGGGCTCCCCGGAGGCACGGAGGGGGAGATGGTGACCCGCCCGGGCCCGTGGCAGATAGGGAAGGGGTGGTCCAGCTCCCGCGGGTTTAGCGGAGGGCAGTGCTCGCAAAGGGGAGCCTTGAGGGAGGGGCGTGGCCCCTTGACGGGCGTGGGCCGCCCTGGCCGCTTCCCCCTTGTGAGAGCGGGGCCGGGGGCCGTTAAGGCCGGAGGAAGCCTCGCGGTCCGGCCGCTGCAAGTCGGTGTTAACTTGGAGGTAGCACGCCGGACTGCGACAGCGACGAAGGCCTTACCGGCCCCCGGCCCTGCCCCCGCATGCGGGGGGGGAAAATGCCGTTGACAGCCCCACCAGGGGACGGTAGCTTCAATGACACGTCCCCCAGACTCGCACCCAGACACCTGCCGGTGGTCAACCAAGTCTCCTCGGAGAACGAAATGCCATTGCCAAGACTATGGCGCATTACGGCCTTGGTCGTTTTCACGCTCGTTACCGGAATCGTCTTATTGTCCTGCGCCAAGGACCCACTCCGCGTGGATCGCAACCGACCGCCGCAGACCTTCCTCGTGGCAGCGCCCGTCGATACGAGCGTGGCCGACATCGCCTACTCCTACCGCGTCCACCTCTACTGGCGCGGGGAGGACTCGGATGGCTACGTGGTCGGATTTGAATATTCGTGGGACGACTCGAGCATCGGGGCCTTCAGGTTCACCACCAAGACGGACTCCATCTTCGAGCTGACGGTCAACGACAGCACGCAGATCACGGGAGGAACCGGACAGAATCCCTCGACCGCGCGCACGCACACGTTCTACATCCGCGCCGTCGACAATCTGGGCAAGCCGGATCCCTCGCTCACGATCTTCAACCGCCGCCCGTTCAAGGCGCAGACCGTCGCACCGGTCGTGACCTTTACCGGCGCAATCCCCAATCCCAACTACCCGGCCGTGATCGACACCGTGTGTGAAGGCACGCCTTTCTCCGTGAGCTGGCAGGGGCGCGATCCGGACGGCGTCGTGACGCGATATCGGTTCGACGTGGGCGCCTATCACAGTCCGTTCACGACCGACTCCAGCGTGACGTTCAACGACCCGGGGAATCCGGGTTCCGTCAACCTCGCGAGCGGCATCTATACGATGTCGGTGACCGCGATCGACAACGCGAACGCGGTCGGCACAGGGACCACGCAGTTCGTCGTCAACCGCGATCCCGAAACCGTGATTCTCTCGGAAGGAAACGGCCTGCCCACCGGCCACTACATCCAGCATTACCTCGGAGGGCAGGAGGTCAACATCGAGGGGACGTTCAGCCCCGACGAGACGGTTCCCTTCCGCTCCACGGTCTGGTTTACCTGGGACGGCGAGGATTCGCACAACGGTTGCGAGGCGAACTGCATCAACGGCTTCTCGATCGTGCTCAATCCGGGAGGTCGCAACGACAACCTCCCGTACATCGTCGGCTTCACGGACTCGATCGGAACCGATCCTTCCGGCAACACCGTTCATTTCAAGACCAACAATCCGGCAGTGCTGAGCCAGTACGGCTTCAACCAGTTCATCCTCGATTCACTCGATGCCGGCATCGACATGCTGATCCGCGTCGCGGCCCGCGACTGTTCCAATCGCGCGGACGGGTCGCCAGCGACGTTCCGCTTCAATTGCAACTTCTACCCGACGCTCGAGTCGGTCACCGTGGCGGATACGACCTTCGACTTCGATGGCAACGGTCCCGACCCGATCGAGCCGGCCCAGATCATCCGATGGGTCGGTCTCGACTACGAGGACGGAAAGACCAAGAACGCGTCGGTGCTGCTGGACGACACCTTGACCCTGACATTCACACACTTCGAGGATTCCACGATCGTTTCCAACCGGGACTTCCAGCGGCTGAGCACCGGCACCGATCACACGGTCAAGGTGCGTGTCTCCGACCGCGCGGACTTCCTGTCGAAGCTTCCCGACGGACAAAAACAGGTCAGCTTCACCATTCCCCTGACTCCATGACCCCGCCGAATGAAGGAGTAATGGGCTGATGCGTCGTTTCATGGCTTTGGCCGGGCTCACGGCCGCAATGCTGGGGCTCCTCTATCTCACCGGCTGCGGGAACAAAGTCACGCCGCCGAAAACGCACCAGGATGAGAATCCCGAGACGGAGCTGACCTATGCTCCGCTGCCCGGGGATACGACCACGTTCCGCGTCCACTTCTACTGGAACGGGTACGACAAGGACGGCGAGGTGATGACGTTCTCCTTCGCGGTGGACGATGACACCACGAAGGATGTCGGCGACTGGCCGACGACCACGTCGAAGGACACGACGCTCCTCTTCCTCGTCGACCCGATCAAGGAAGTGAAGCAGCACGTGTTCAAGGTGGCGTCCCGGGACAATGACGGGCGATGGGACGCCTCGCCCGCATACCGATTCTTCTCGGCGAAGACGCTGCCGCCGACGTCCTTGATCAAGCGGGGCCCCGCGGCGTTCAACCCGATCGTCGGACCCAACTTTACGTTCGAGTGGGAAGGCATCGACCCGGACGGCAGCGAGGCCGGAGGAAAGTCGCCGGTCGACTCGTTCGAGTACGTGCTCCTTCTCATCGGCGCGACCGGCGCTCCGGGCGCGGTGCCGCTCCCCGGGTATCAGCAGGACTTCTATATGAAGCTGATCAACGAGAGCGTGGGGCACACGCTGACGAGCGACTTCAGTCTGGACCACAACGACTATTCCGACTGGCACTGGATCGGCATCCGGGCGCTCAAGAACCGGTTCCGCAACGCGACTCCCGGCGAGTACGTCTTCGCGGAACGCGCGGTCGATGTGGCGGGTGCGACCGAGAAGAATCTCGCCTTCGGAAACAACATCCGGCATTTCACCGTGAGCAACAAGAATCCCGGCCCCAACTTGGTCATCTCCTCGAGCGTGCTGACGCTGCCCCTGCCGCCCGCTGTCGGGCCCGAGGACACGCCGCGGAAGCC
>DATJGP010000100.1:0-4383 GCA_035494915.1 Candidatus Eiseniibacteriota bacterium
ACCCGGAACCCCAAGGGACAGCAGCTTGCCTGGACGCGCTACCAGCGTTACGTGCTGCCCGGGCTGGTTGGGCTCGACCTCGAGGACGTCAGCGAGGATGTGATCCGCGATTTCCGCCTCGAGCTGGAGCACATGTGGAACCTCAGCCCCTACACGGTCACGCACATCCTGAGCGACCTGCGGTGCTTTCTACGATGGGCCGTGGGCGTCGGCCTGCTCGAGCGCTCACCCTTCCCCGCCCGCGTCATGCCCAGGATCCCCGAGGTCGCGCCGCGAGGCTTCGACGAGCGCGAAGTGGCCGTGCTGGAGGCCGTCCCGGGGATGGGCGGGTCCGTACTGAGGTTCCTGCTCGGCACCGGGCTGCGATGGGCGGAAGCCTGTCGCGCGACGCGAGCCGACGTGCGCGGAACGCTGCTCGAGGTCGGGAACACCAAATCGGGCCGCCTGCGGCGCGTCCCGCTGAGCCCGGCGCTCCTCGAGGAGATCGCGAGCGGTGGCCACCGGATCGTGCCCTTCGCGCCCAACAGCCCCGGATCCTTCTCGCGGCGGATCAAGCGGTACACGGGCGTCGCCGACTTCCACGTCCATCGCTGCCGCCACACCTTCGCGATGCGCTGGCTCGCCCACGGCGGGAACCTGGCCGTCCTGCAGCACATCCTCGGCCACCGCGATCTGACGACGACGATGCGCTACGCGCGGGTCACGGACGCGCTCGTCGAGCAGGAGGCGGCGCGGGTGGAACGGAGCCGGCGGGCCTCGAGTCGCGGGTGAGTCGGCGCCTGCCTCAGCGCCGCTTTCGTGGTCGTCCGGACGGCTTCCAAGTTCCTCGCGATCAATGCAGGTCGAGACTCTTGTATGCGGGATCGCGTTGGCCGTGAATCTCCGCGGTCCGCGTGCCGATGTCGGGAGGGTGCGAGCGCACCGTTCCCGGTGCGTTCATGTCGAGCGAGGGCGACATGGAAGCCAGGCGAGCCAACGAGTGCCCGCGATGCGGGTTCGTGTACACGGCGTTCAATCGGCCGAAACCCGCGAACAGCACGTTCGGCCAGCGCTTCGCCCGGAACCTGCGCGAGAGGCGCCGCTTCGGCGTGGGGCCGATCGCGGAGGTCCGCTACGCTCAGGCCGAGCAGACCCGCCCGTTCCAGTGCCGGTGCGGGACGTGGCTCCGCGCACGCGCCTGGTCCTTCGGCTGGGTGGACGTCGCGGGGATCGCCGTGATCGCCGCGATCCAAGTGTATCTTGCGATCCACTTCCCGTGGGCGCGCAACCGGTACGTCTTCGCCGTCCCCATCGGGCTCTGGGTGTTCTATCGCACCACGCTCCAGGTCGCGGTCTCCGAAGTGCCTGCCGGCGAGATCCCGGAGACGGAGCGCCGCTCGGCCTGACCGACCGAGTGTCACCGCTGCGCCACGGGCCTTATCGGAGTGCTCGGCCACGCTGGTCTGAGCACGACAGCGCGGTATGCGAAGGAGACCCAAGACCTCGTGCGTCGTGAGGCGAAGCGTGCACGAGGCGCTCGGTGAGGGCCCGGTGTGCACAGGATGACTGCCCGCACACGGAGTGGCACGCGGTTTAGGAAGGTCGCCGGATCGTGCCGGGACCTGTTCTACACCGCCCGCCGTTTGGGGAACGTTTTCCTCGCGGCAGTCCGGCTAAGCTGCCGAAGGGCCGAAAGCGCGGCGCTCACCGCGCGAGCACGACCATCCCTCCGCTCGAGCCGCACGCGCCTCGCAGCTTGACGAAGTAGACGCCCGCCGACAGGCGCTGCCCGCTATCGTCCGCGCCATTCCACTCGACGTGCGTTACCTGCGATGCGGACGTTGAGAGCGACCAGCGCCGCACGACGCGCCCCGCGACATCCGCCACCGAAAGCTCCACGCTCGCGCAGCCTCCGCTCGACAGGCTCAGCCGCATGGCGCCGCGCGATGGATTGGGAGCGCCGCCGAGGAACCGCATGCGCGCGGCGCCGCCCGCATCGGGCCCCACCGCGGTGAAGCCGCACGAAGCGTTCTCGCACTCGTCAGGCACGCCGTTGCCGTTCGAGTCGATCGAAGTCCCGTGCGCGATGTCGACGCTGTCCGCGATGCCGTTGGTGTTGCAGTCGTGCACGTGCGGGACGATGGCCGCGACCGACTGCACGATCGCCGACGCCGCGGGCACGAGCGCGCTCGTGACCGGATCGCGCCGGTAGAGAACGACTTCGCGCGTCTCGAGCGGCAGGTACTTCGAGAACTCGAACGTGACCGCCACATTCTCCGAGGACGAGGCCGCCACCGGTACCGAACCCAGGACCGGAGTGCCGGGCAGCGCTCCGTTCAGTCGCACCACCGAATCGGGCGCACCGGTGGCGGGCACCACCGTCCCGATCGAGTAATACGCGGTGTCGACGGTTCCGCCGGTGTTCGCGATCGTGAATCGAACCGTGTCCACCATCGAGCGGGTCATCGCGGTGGAGACGCGCTGCCAGCAGAACCGGTCGGGCTTGCCCCAGAGTTTTCCGAAGGTCTCGCAGACGTACGTGTCGCCCGCGATCACCTTGAGCTGGTAGCAGCCGGCCTGTCCGGCGGGGATCACTGACGACGCGGTGACCGTGAACGGAATGGTCACGCAATCGTTGGCCGGCACCGTGATCGAGCCGGACGAAGGGGAGAAGCTCGTGGGATTCGGCGCCGTGCAGCCGAGCGGCGAGAAGTTCGGCGAAATCAGGTTCCACGTGACCGGCATGTCGGCGTTGCTGATGTTGCAGATCACGATGTTCCCGCTCGCGCTTTCGTTCGCGCAGGCCGTGAGGTGCTCGGGCAGGTAGCAGGCCATCTGACACTTGCCCGCCGCCGCGGCAGCCCAAATCGAGTGGACCTCATCCGCGGTCAGCGCGCGGCGGAAAAGCTCCACCTCGTCGAGCTGGCCGAGGAACTCGGGATTCTTGATTCCGCAGGAACCGGTCGGCGAGATGTAGGCGTTGCCGCACCAGCCATGGCCGATGAGCGCTTCTCCAAACGAGCCCACGTTGATCAGGTCGAGATTGTCGGTGAGCGGCACGAACGTTCCGTCGGGGTACCCGTCGAGGTAGAAGGTGCCCACGGGGCTCGTCTGATCTTCACGCTTCACCGTGACGGCGACGTGGTGCCACTCCTGATCGAGGATCGACGTCGTGCCTTCGAATGTCGTGGTCGTGGGAGGACCCGCGCCCATCTGCAGCGCCACGTGGTCGTGAATGATCTCGAAGCAATAGCCCTTTCCGCCCCACGAATCCGCGCGACAGAAGATCGGCGCCGGCACCACGAACAGTGAAGCTTGGCTGGTCCGAAGGATCCACGCGTCCATCGAGAAGTCGCCGGTGCCCATGTCGAAGAGCGGCGAGTAGGGAATCTCGACGTATTGGTTGCCCGGACTCGTTCCCCACGAGAAATCGAAGTATTTCGAGCGCGCCACCATCCCGGGCATGTCCACGCACCCGTTGACCCAGTCGCCCACAAGACCGTTGCAGTGCTCCTTCGCCTTCGCCGCTCCATTGGGTTCGTCAAGCGACCACCAGCCCGTCATTCCGGGCGGCGGGTTGGTGCACGTCTGCGCGTGCGCAGTGCCGACATGGGCGAGCGCGAGGAGGAGGAGCGAAGCGAGGCACGTAACGAGCGGTCGACGATGCTGCACGGAGCCTCCCATCCGCGCGGCGCGGGTGTGAAGGATGGACGAGCTTGGATCACGAACGAGGAGCGCAAAGTTTGAACTGGCGCGCGGGCGAGGGCAAGGATAAGACGCGCTCAGCCGAGGACACTGGGGTCCAAGCGGACGTTGTGATGAATGCGCCCCTGCCGCTCGCCCGCCGGTCCGCGGCGGCCGCTCCGGTCCCGGTCGTCCGGGCCCCGCAATTGGCTTTGAAGTCAGGCGACCCAGCCGCACAGAGCCTCGCCCGGGACGTCGTGAACCGCATGGCCTCTCGTGGTTATCACGGATTCCGGGATCTGCTCGGCTGACGCTGCCCAGCCGAGACGTCTCCTCTTGGTCTCCTCCTCACCGACCTCTCCCGTCACTCAGTGTCCACTTCCGGCCAAACGGCGAGGGTGCTCCGGATGCCCGGAACACCCTCTGGCTGACGCGATGTGGTGGCCCCGACTGGAGTCGAACCAGTGGCACGCGGTTTAGGAAACCGCTGCTCTATCCGTCTGAGCTACGGGGCCACGGGCGGGCGACTGTAGTGCATCCCTTCGACTTGCGCGAGGCAGCTCTGGCACTTTCTCAGCTGCACGCGCGAGCACTGGCTGCGGTCGTGGCTACGGTTTGAGCACACTGAGTGGCGGTCCGAGTGAGTCGCTCTCGGCCGCAACACTTCTGCCGCTCCTGGTGCAAAGCCCCGTGGAGAGAGCACCCTTGTGTGCGCCTTTT